>NZ_CM002299.1:724808-1024808 GCF_000153125.2 Congregibacter litoralis KT71 | reverse complement strand
CCTGAGCATGATGGAAAAACCCGATATCGATCATGTGGAGGGACTTTCGCCGGCGATCTCCATCGAACAGAAGTCCACGTCGCACAACCCCCGGTCCACCGTGGGCACCATCACGGAAATCTACGACTATCTCCGACTGCTGTTTGCCCGGGTCGGCAAGCCTCACTGCCCCACGCACAAACGCCATCTCCAGGCGCAGACCGTCAGTCAGATGGTGGATACGGTGCTGGCGCAGCCCGAGGGTGCGAAGCTGATGTTATTGGCGCCTGTGGTTCGCGAGCGGAAAGGCGAGCATCACCATGTGTTTGAAGAGCTGCGCGGCGCCGGCTTTGTCCGTGCCCGGGTAGACGGCAGCGTCAGGGACCTTGACGATCTGCCCGATCTGGATAAAAAGAAGAAGCACAGCATCGAGGTCGTGGTGGACCGCTTTAAGGTGCGGGATGACCTCAAGCAGCGCCTCGCGGAGTCTTTTGAAACAGCGCTGGAACTGACGGACGGTTTAGCCCTGGTGGTGGACATGGACGGCGAATCGGCCGATCTGGTGTTCTCAGCGCGCTTTGCATGTCCCGAGTGCGGCCACAGCATTAACGAGCTGGAGCCACGCCTGTTCTCCTTCAACAACCCCGCGGGCGCCTGTGGAAGCTGCGACGGCCTGGGCGTCAGGCAGTTTTTTGACCCCCAAAGGGTCGTTCTGTTTCCCGAGGCCAGCCTCGCCGAAGGCGCGATCCGGGGCTGGGATCGCCGCAACGTGTACTACTTTCACATGCTGACGTCCCTGGCCAGCCACTTTGGCTTTGATATCGATACGCCCTTTGAGGAACTTTCGGCAAAGCACCGCAAGATTATTCTCGAGGGTAGCGGCAAGGAAGAAGTCAGTTTTTCCTATGTCAACGATCGCGGGGACGTGTTCAAGCGCTCCCATGCCTTTGAGGGCATCATCCCCAACATGGAGCGACGCTACCGGGATACAGAGTCCCAGTCCGTACGGGAAGACCTGGCAAAATTTCTGACCACAGCCCCCTGCGCCGAGTGCGGTGGCAGCCGTCTTTGTGAGGACGCGCGGCATGTCCTCGTAGACGACCGCAATCTGCCCGAGATTACCGCCTTACCGGTAGGTCAGGCAGAGGATTACTTCGCCGCCCTGGATCTGAAAGGCAGAGACGCGGAAATCGCCGATAAAATACTCAAGGAAATACGTGCCCGATACCGTTTTCTTGTCGATGTAGGGCTTAACTACCTGAGCCTTGATCGCAGCGCCGAAACCCTTTCCGGCGGCGAGGCACAGCGGATTCGCCTGGCCTCCCAGATCGGTGCCGGACTCGTAGGCGTAATGTACATCCTCGATGAGCCGTCTATCGGCCTGCACCAGCGCGATAATGAACGTCTCCTGCGCACCCTCACGCATCTTCGGGATCTGGGCAACACGGTGCTCGTGGTAGAGCATGATGAAGATGCCATTCGCACCGCAGACCACATCATCGACATCGGCCCGGGTGCGGGTGTCCATGGCGGCACTGTTGTGGCCGAGGGCGATGCCCAGGCCATCATGGACGAGAAAAACTCTTTGACGGGTGCGTATCTCTCCGGGGAGCGGTGCATCGAAGTCCCCGAGAAGCGCGTAGGCAAAGATGACGACAAACTCCTTCGTCTCAGCAAAGCATCCGGCAATAACCTGCAGGAGGTGGATCTGGAGATTCCTGTAGGCCTCCTGACCTGCGTAACCGGCGTGTCCGGCTCCGGCAAGTCAACGCTGATCAACGCGACCCTGTATCCCCTCGCAGCCACAGCGCTGAACGGTGCAACCACGCTCACGCCGGCAGCCCACGAAGGCATGGAGGGTCTTGAGCACATCGACAAGTGCATCGATATCGATCAGAGCCCCATCGGACGCACGCCCCGGTCCAATCCGGCCACCTACACCGGAATCTTTACCCCGGTACGGGAGTTGTTCTCGGGCACCCAGGAGGCCCGTTCCCGGGGCTATAAACCCGGGCGCTTCAGTTTTAACGTAAAGGGCGGCCGCTGTGAGGCCTGCCAGGGCGACGGTGTCACCAAGGTTGAGATGCACTTCCTCCCGGACATCTATGTGCCCTGCGACATCTGTAAGGGCCGGCGCTACAACCGCGAAACCCTGGATATTCGCTACAAGGGCAAAAATATCCACGAAGTGCTGGATATGACCGTCGAAGATGCCCTGGCGTTTTTTGAGGCGGTCCCGACGATCGCCCGCAAGCTTCAGACTCTCATGGACGTGGGGCTCAGCTACGTGCGCCTGGGCCAGGCCGCCACCACCCTCTCCGGCGGTGAAGCCCAGCGCGTTAAGCTCTCCCGAGAGCTGTCAAAGCGGGATACGGGCCGCACACTTTACATTCTTGATGAACCCACCACGGGCCTGCACTTTGAGGACATCCGTCAGTTACTTCAGGTGCTTCACAGGCTTCGGGACCATGGCAACACCGTGGTTATCATTGAACACAACCTCGACGTCATCAAAACCGCCGACTGGATCGTCGATCTCGGCCCCGAGGGTGGCAGTGGTGGCGGCCAGATCATCGCGACGGGCACGCCGGAGACTGTGGCCAAGAACAAGCAGTCGCATACAGGGCATTTTTTGAAGCCCATGCTCGGTACGAACAAGCCTGGCAAGAGTAAGGCGGCTTGATCTGCCGCAGTATCGATACTGCGTAGCCTAAGTCCACGCCAGCGCCGCCGCAGGCCTTGCTGCGCGTCGCGCGGGGCGCTCCTTATTGCTTCGCAAGACCTCCACCGACGCTGGCTGGGCTCGTGCTCTCGGCAGGTATGTAGCTTGGTGCTTCGCGACGCGCTACAGAGCACACAGCGCGCGGAATAGAACGCTACCGCTCAATAACTTCGGGCAGCAAAGTGAAGCCGGACCTACAGCCTGGCGTCCGCGGGTGACACCATGCCTGTTGTGGAGCAATCAGGAGCGCCCTGCGCGACGCGTAACAACAGGTGTGGTGTTATCCGCAACCACTCGTTTAATAAAACCGGCCTCGAGCAATGGGCACAAAAAAACCGGGCTATTGCCCGGCTTCTCGTAAGCTTTGTGAACGGTCTAAGCCAACCGGCTTATTCTTCGCCAGCGTCGTCGTAGCTCTCGGGCTCGGGACGATCTACGAGCTCCACGTAAGCCATGGGTGCCTTGTCCCCGGTACGGTATCCGCACTTTAGAATGCGGATGTAGCCGCCAGGACGCGCCTGGTAGCGTGGACCCAGCTCCGTGAACAGCTTGCCCACAGCAGCCTTGTTGCGCACGCGATCAAAGGCCAGGCGGCGGTTCGCAACGCTGTCGTTTTTCGCCAGCGTGATGAGGGGCTCTGCATAACCACGAAGCTCTTTCGCTTTAGGCAGGGTAGTACGAATCAGCTCATGCTCGACCAGAGATATGGTCATGTTACGAAACATGGCTTTCCGGTGTGAGCTATTGCGGTTTAACTGACGTCCGCTTTGACGATGACGCATTTTTCCAGTCCTTTACTCGGCGTCTCTCGACGCCCTGTTGTCTTTTGTGTACGTAGCTTTTCTTGCAAATCTTTACAACTATATTTGCAAATGCCGGGGCGGACTCTTTGCCCGCCGCTCAGCCCTGATCAGGCGCTCAGCACCTTCTCATCATTCCGGAGACTGGCCGGTGGCCAGCTCTCAAGTCGCATGCCCAGAGACAGACCGCGCGATGCCAGTACGTCCTTGATCTCTGTCAGTGACTTCTTACCCAGGTTCGGGGTCTTGAGCAGCTCGACTTCCGTGCGCTGAACCAGATCACCGATGTAGTAAATGTTCTCAGCCTTCAGACAGTTTGCAGAGCGCACAGTCAACTCGAGGTCGTCTACGGGACGGAGCAATACGGGATCCACTTCGTCTTCAGCATCGCTGGTGACCGCCTGCGTCTCACTCTGCAGATCCACAAACACGCGAAGCTGATCATTTAGAATCGTGGCGGCGCGACGAATTGCTTCCTCGGGATCAATCGTGCCGTTGGTCTCCAGATCGAGTACCAGCTTATCGAGGTCCGTTCGCTGTTCTACCCGCGCCGCTTCTACCACGTAGGAAACCCGCATTACCGGCGAGAAAGTGGCATCCAACTGAAGACGACCGATGGAGCGCGTCTCTTCTTCAGGGTTCTCACGGGCATCCGCCGGTGAGTAACCACGACCGCGAGCAATGGTCAGCTTCATATGAACCGCAGACTTGCTGTTCAGAGTGCAGATCAGGTGCTCTGGATTACAGATTTCAATATCATGATCAGTCTGGATGTCTGCCGCTGTAACCGGGCCTTCGCCTTCCTTGCTCAGTACCAGCTCTGCTTCGTCCTTGCCATTCATGATCAGCGCGACACCCTTGAGATTCAGAAGAATCTCGATCACATCTTCCTGAACACCCTCAATCGCGGAGTACTCGTGTAGCACACCATCGATTTCCACCTCGGTAATGGCGCAGCCGGGCATGGAAGAAAGCAGGATACGACGCAAAGCGTTACCCAGCGTGTGTCCAAAACCACGCTCCAGGGGCTCAAGGGTTACCTGAGCACGGGTCTTGCTCTTTTCCGCAACGTTAATCTTGCGAGGAGTCAGTAAATCTTTAACTGATGATTGCATCTATGGCACCTGTATGTGTGTTCGGAACGATCGGCTCTGGATACTCTGAAAAGGCGCTCAGCGCCCTTTCTTACTTGGAGTACAGCTCGACGATCAGGTTCTCGTTGATCTCAGAAGTCAGTTCCTGCCGATCCGGCGCAGCCTTGTAAACCGCCTCCAGCTTCTCGACATTCACGTCAATCCACTCAGGCTCACCGCGCTGTGCGGCGAGGGCCATTGCCGACTGCACACGCAGCTGCTTTTTAGCCTTCTCGCGCAGGGACACTACGTCACCTGCCTTAACCTTGTAAGACGCGATGTTCACAACCTTACCGTTCACCAGGATCGCCTTGTGAGCGACCAGCTGACGTGCTTCGGAGCGCGTGGAGCCGAAACCAATGCGATAAACCACGTTATCCAGACGGCTCTCGAGAAGCTGAAGCAGGTTTTCACCGGTCGCGCCCTTCAGGCGAGCAGCCTCCTTGTAATAGTTGCGGAATTGCTTTTCGAGCACTCCGTAAATACGACGTACCTTCTGCTTCTCGCGCAGCTGCACGCCGTAATCGGACAAACGTCCACGGCGAGCACCATGCTGCCCGGGGACAGACTCCGGCTTACACTTCGATTCAAGCGAACGAACGCCGCTCTTCAAAAACAGGTCAGTGCCCTCGCGGCGAGCGAGCTTACACTTTGGGCCAATATAACGAGCCATATTCTTGCTCCCTCTTAAACGCGACGCTTCTTGGGCGGACGACAACCATTGTGGGGGATCGGCGTCACGTCAGTGATATTGCTGATCTTGTAACCACAGGCATTCAGGGCACGGACGGCCGACTCGCGACCAGGTCCCGGACCTTTTACCTGTACATCTAAATTCTGAAGACCGTACTCTTTAGCCGCTTCACCGGCGCGCTCTGCTGCAACCTGTGCGGCAAATGGCGTGCTCTTACGTGAACCACGGAAACCTGACCCACCGGAGGTGGCCCAGCTCAGGGTGTTGCCCTGACGATCGGTGATAGTGATGATGGTGTTGTTAAATGACGCATGAATGTGCGCGATTCCATCAGCGATGGTGCGCGTGATTTTCTTGCGCGTGCTCTTGGCACCTGGCTTAGCCATGTATCTAATCCTGCTTAATATCAACACTGCACTGCGGTGCAGCTACACTAATTAAGGACTCACTGTTAACGCCGGTATCAGACCGGCGCGGAATTAACGGCGAATCGGTTTTCTTGGTCCCTTACGGGTACGCGCATTGGTCTTGGTGCGCTGTCCGCGAAGCGGCAGGTTACGACGGTGGCGAAGACCACGGTTACAACCCAGATCCATCAATCGCTTGATATTCATGGAGACTTCCCGGCGAAGGTCGCCCTCGACGGTCAACTCACCCACTTTGTTACGCAGCACGTCGAGCTGATCTTCTGAAAGATCTCCGACACGGGCGCTCTCTTCTACGCCGCTGGCCTCGCAAATGCGCTTGGCCTGGGTACGCCCTACACCAAAAATATAGGTGAGGGAGATTACGGCGTGCTTGTTGTCGGGTATGTTGACCCCGGCTATACGAGCCATTCACTTATCTCCGAAAAACTGTATACCCGCATCGAACCCGGCAGATTGTGCCTGCCGCGACGCGAGATTGCGAAACCCTGAAAAAAGGCGCGCGATTTTAACGATTTCGTTGCCAGAACGCAATGCCTGCAACCCTTAGCCCTGACGCTGCTTGTGACGAGGATCTGTGTTGCAGATCACGCGAACCACACCCTTGCGACGAACGACCTTGCAGTTTCTGCAGATCTTTTTTACCGATGCTCTAACTTTCATCTTCTTACTCCCAAACAGGTCCGGTTCTTAACGAACACGGCCCGCGCTTCCATAATTCTTCAGATTGGCCTTTTTCATCACCGAGTCGTACTGGTGAGACATCATGTGGCTCTGCACCTGCGCCATGAAGTCCATGACCACTACAACGACGATGAGCAGCGATGTACCGCCCAGATAAAAAGGTACGTTCCAGGTCACCACCAGAAACTGCGGCAGTAGACATACCAGGGCAATGTAGGCAGAACCAAACACCGTGAGTCGCGTTAACACGCCATCGATGTAATTAGCCGTCTGCTGACCCGGACGGATACCGGGCACAAACGCTCCGGACTTCTTCAGGTTATCTGCAACTTCCTGGGGGTTGAACATCAACGCCGTGTAGAAGAAGCAGAAGAACACGATAAATATGGTAAACAGCAGAATGTTCAGGGGCTGCCCGGGACCAATAGCCACCGCGAGATCCTGGAGCCAGTCGGCGCCACCGGACTGCCCGAACCACTGGGCAATGGAGGCGGGGAACAGCAGAATGCTGCTCGCAAAGATCGCTGGGATCACGCCCGCCATGTTGACCTTGAGGGGCAGATGCGAGCTCTGCGCCTGATACATCTTCCGCCCCTGCTGTCGCTTGGCGTAATTCACGGTGATCCGGCGCTGACCCCGCTCAATAAATACAATCATGTAGATCACGGCTATCGCCAGGGTGAGGATCAGCAAGAGGGCCAATATGTTGATCTCTCCCTGCCGGGCCTGCTCCAGAGACTGACCAATGGCGGATGGCAGGCCGGCCACAATTCCCGCGAAGATCAGCAGAGAAATACCGTTACCTACACCCTTCTCGGTGATCTGCTCGCCGAGCCACATCATGAACACGGCGCCGGTAACCAGGGACGTGATCGCAATGATGAAGAACAGCAGGCCCGAGTTGTAGCTCATGCCCTGGTTCGCCATACCCACGGTCATGCCCGTCGCCTGCACGATGGCGAGTACCACCGTCAGGTAGCGCGTGTACTGACTTATCTTGCGTCGCCCAGCCTCACCTTCTTTCTTGAGCTGCTCCAACTGGGGTGTCACCGCGGACATCAGCTGCATGATGATGGATGCAGAGATGTACGGCATGATGCCCAGGGCGAGAATACTCATACGCTCCAGAGCGCCGCCGGAAAACATATTCGCCAGTCCCAGAATGGTGCCCTGATTCTGGTTAAAAAGCGCCGCGAGCTGATTCGGATCGATACCCGGCACAGGAATGTGCGTACCGATGCGGTACACAATTATCGCGACCAATACAAAACGAAGGCGAGCAAAAAGCTCGCCCAGTCCGGCACGGTTTGCTGAGGGTAACTCGGCCATCAGTTTCTCGTTGTCGCTCCCAAATACCTAATATCTTTACGCAAGCAGTAATCCGAAGACCTAGTCTTCGATCTTGCCGCCAGCCTTTTCGATCGCTTCGCGGGCACCCTTACTCACGGGAATTCCCTTCAACGTTACCGCTTTTTTGATCTCACCAGACAAAAACACGCGTACACGCAGGACGTCGTCACGAACAACATCGGCGCTCTTCAGTGCTTCAAGATCAATCACTTCACTATCGACCTTGTTCAACTCACCCAATCGAACCTGGGCAGTCGTGCGAGAAATACGCGAAGTAAAACCGTACTTGGGCAGACGTTTCTGGAGAGGCATCTGACCACCCTCAAAGCCTGGTGCCACAGTGCCACCGGAGCGAGACTTCTGGCCCTTGTGTCCACGGCCGGCCGTCTTGCCCAGGCCGCTGCCGATACCACGGCCGACACGCTTTCCTGCCTTGCGCGAACCGGGAGCCGGGCTCAGGGTGTTGAGTCGCATTGTATCGCTCACGCCTGTTCCTCCACGTTCAGCATATAGCTGACTTTGTTAATCATGCCGCGTACCGAGGGGGTGTCTTCCACCTCCACCGTGTGTCCAATGCGGCGCAGTCCCAAACCGGCTACGCAGGCGCGGTGATTCTTTAACCGCCCGTTGCTGCTCTTGGTCAGGGTGACCTTAATCGTTGCCTTAGCCATGACTCGCTAATCCGTGTTGTTGCACAAAATTGGTGCTGAAATTACTTAAACTACTGGAAAAACAGCCCTTAAATAGCCTGTTAACCGTAAATCTCTTCGACGCTCTTTCCACGCTTGGCAGCCACCGACTCGGGAGATGCCATATCACGCAGACCATTGAAGGTGGCTCGCACCACGTTCACCGGGTTTGTGGAGCCATAGCATTTGGCCAGAACGTTGTGGACACCGGCGATCTCGAGAACCGCGCGCATGGCGCCACCAGCGATCACGCCGGTACCTTCAGAGGCAGGCTGCATGTACACCTTGGAAGCACCATGACGTGCCTTGATGGGGTACTGGATCGTCCCGTTGTCGAGATCCACCTGAATCATGTTGCGTCGAGCCGCTTCCATTGCTTTCTGAATGGCAACAGGCACTTCACGCGCCTTGCCACGGCCGAAACCAACGCGACCCTTGCCGTCGCCAACAACAGTAAGCGCGGTAAAACCAAAGATCCGGCCGCCCTTCACTACTTTTGCCACACGGTTGACCTGAACCAGTTTTTCCTGGAGATCGCCGTCTTGCTGCTTCTGATCGTTAAACGCCATCGTCTATATACCCTAGAATTCCAGTCCGCCTTCGCGCGCGGCTTCAGCCAGCGCCTTCACCCGCCCGTGGTACTTAAAACCACCGCGATCAAAAGCGACCTTTTCAATACCCGCAGCCTTTGCACGCTCAGCGAGGAGCTTGCCAACAGCGGATGCTGCATCAATGTTGCCCGTCGCACCGCCACGCAGACTGCTGTCCAACGTAGAAGCACTTGCCAGAACGGCATCGCCTGCAGGCGCGAACACCTGCGCGTAAATGTGACGCGGCGTACGGTGTACGCTCAGACGGTTAGCACCCTGGGTGCGCATACGCTGACGCGCTTTGCGGGCGCGACGGAGACGCGAATCGTTCTTTGCACTCATCTCGTTGTCCTGTTACTTCTTCTTGGCTTCCTTACGACGGACATGCTCATCCGCGTAACGAATACCTTTGCCTTTGTATGGCTCCGGTGGACGGAAGGCACGGATTTTCGCCGCCGCTTCGCCCACAGCCTGCTTGTCTATTCCGCTGACCACGATCTCAGTCTGGGACGGTGTCTCAGCGCTGAGCCCTTCGGGCAGCTCAAAATCGACCGGGTGGGACAGTCCGATGGTCAGATTGACCGACTTTCCCGACGCCTTGGCACGATAACCAACACCGTTGAGGACCAGCTTCTTCTGCCACCCCTCAGACACGCCCTTGACCATGTTGTTCACCAGCGCACGGGTCGTACCCGCCATCGCTTTTGACGCATCGCTGTCATAAGCGAAGGTCACAGTGCCATCTTCCTGGTCAATGTTGACGCCATCATAAAGAGACAGGGTCAGAGAGCCCTTGGCACCCTTTACCTGCACTTCACGACCGTCCACGGTCAACTCCACGCCTTTCGGCAGGGAGACTGGATTGTTTGCAACTCTGGACATACTTCGCCCTTTCTCTTCAACTTTTATCGCTGCTGCAAAGCAACGGTAAATCTTTTAACTAGCCAAGCTCGCACAGGGGTCTTTAGAAGACCGTGCAAAGCACCTCGCCACCTACGCCGGCAGCACGAGCCGCTCGGTCGGTCATTACGCCACGGGAGGTCGACACGATTGCGACTCCCAGGCCACCACGAACGGTCGGCAACTCATCCTTGCTGGCGTAACGACGCACGCTAGGACGACTGACGCGATCTATCTCCGCGATGACGGGCTTCCCATCAAAATATTTAAGGTCCAGACGCAGACGCGGCTTCACACCATCGGCGTGGGCCTCGAATCCTGCGATGTAACCTTCTTCTTCAAGTACTTTCGCTACCGCAGCTTTAAGCTTTGAACCAGGCATATCGATGCTGGTTTTGCCGGCCATCTGCGCGTTGCGAATGCGGGTCAACATATCCGCCAGGGGGTCTTGCATACTCATGTTTCTATTCCTTCTCGGCTTCGCTTACCAGCTGGCCTTGACCAAACCGGGGACGTCACCGCGCATGGCGGCCTCACGGAGCTTGTTACGACACAAACCAAACTTGCGATACACACCATGGGGGCGACCGGTGATCTGGCAGCGACGCTGCTGACGCACGGGGCTAGCATTGCGCGGCAGCTTCTGCAGCGCGACCTGCGCATCCCACTTCTCTTCATCGGTGGCCGTTGTGCTGGCCAGGACCGCTTTGATTTCTGCACGCTTCGCCGCGTAGCGGGCGACGGTACGAGCACGCTTGTCTTCACGCGCAATCATCGACTTCTTTGCCATAACCCGAATTACCCTTTCAGCGGAAAATTGAAAGCACGCAGCAAGGCACGACCTTCGTCGTCCGTGCGGGCTGTCGTTGTAATAGTGATATCCATACCGCGGAGGCTATCGACTTCGTCGTAGTTGATCTCCGGGAAGATAATCTGCTCTGTAACGCCCATGGCAAAGTTACCGCGGCCGTCAAAGGACTTGGGGCTGATGCCACGGAAGTCACGGATACGCGGTATTGCAATGCTCACCAGGCGATCAAGAAACTCGTACATGCGCTCACTGCGCAGGGTTACCTTGCAGCCGATCGGCCAACCATCACGGATCTTGAAGCCGGCAATGGAGCGACGCGCCAGGGTTACAACGGGCTTCTGCCCGGCGATCTTGGTCATATCAGAGAGCGCACTCTCCATGACCTTCTTGTCGCCCACAGCTTCGCCGACACCCATGTTCAGGGTGATCTTGGTAATCCGCGGTACTTCCATCACGTTATCCAAGCCCAGCTCTTCTTTGAGCTTGACCGCGATTTCATCCCGGTACTTATCTTTCAAGGTTGCCATTTGCTTGTACCTGTTCCTTGCCCTTAGGCGTCCAGCGCTGCGCCGCTGGACTTATAAAATCTGACCTTCTTTCCGTCTTCAACGCGAAAGCCGATACGATCCGCCTTGCTCGTCTCTGGATTGAAGATAGCTATGTTTGACACCTGGATCGCCGCTTCACGCTCTACGATTCCGCCCTGTACGCCCGCCTGGGGGTTAGGCTTGGTGTGCTTCTTAATCATGTTGACACCTGTGACGATCACACGGCTGTCATCTACGATTTTTCGCACTTTGCCGCGCTTGCCCTTGTCTTTGCCAGCGAGCACGATTACTTCATCGTCACATTTAATCTTCAACATTGCTCTCTACTCTTTACTCTTTCTACTGCGCGGCAACCTTTTGAGTCGCCCGCCGTCAGATCACTTCCGGTGCAAGGGAAATGATCTTCATGAATTTCTCACCACGAAGCTCGCGGGTTACCGGCCCAAAAATACGGGTGCCGATAGGCGCTTCCTGGTTGTTCAACAGGACCGCTGCGTTGTCGTCAAACTTGATCAAAGATCCGTCCGGCCGGCGAACACCTTTCTTGGTACGCACAACCACGGCGGTCATGACCTGACCCTTTTTCACTTTTCCGCGAGGAATAGCTTCTTTAACGGTCACCTTGATGAGATCGCCAACGCGCGCGTAGCGACGCTTGGAGCCACCGAGGACCTTGATGCACATAACACGACGGGCGCCGCTGTTATCTGCTACTTCCAAATAAGATTCTGTCTGGATCATGGCGCGATAGTCTCCCCTTTCTCTACAACCTCAACGAGGTTCCAGGTCTTGCTCTTGGAGATAGGACGCACTTCCGCAACCGTCACGAGATCACCAATAGCACACTGGTTCTCTGCGTCGTGCGCATGCACCTTCGATGAGCGTGTCATGTACTTGCCATACATAGGATGACGTACGCGACGCTCAATAAGCACCGTGATGGACTTGTCCATCTTGTTGCTTACTACACGGCCGGTTACGGTCCGGGTTCTTTTTTCAGCTGACATCGCTATTCACCTGCCTTTTCGTGCAACACGGTTTTTACCCGCGCGATGTCGCGCTGGTTGGCCTGCAGGAGGTGCGTCTGGCTCAACTGGCCCGTCGCCTTCTGCATACGCAGCTTGAACTGCTCCTCGCGGAGTGCCAGCAGCTGCTCGCCTAGTTGTTCTGCGCTCTGCTCGCGCAATTCGCTGCCTTTCATCACATCACCGATCTTTTAACAAATGCAGTGGACACCGGAATTTTCGCCGCCGCGAGCTCAAACGCCTCGCGCGCCAATTCTTCCGACACACCCTGTACCTCGTAGAGCACCTTGCCAGGCTGAACCTGAGCTACCCAGTACTCGACGTTACCTTTACCTTTACCCTGACGAACCTCCAACGGCTTGCCGGTAATTGGCTTGTCCGGGAAAACACGGATCCAGATCTTGCCGCCACGCTTGATGTGACGGGTCATGGCACGACGGGCCGCCTCAATCTGGCGCGCAGTAACACGCCCGCGGCCCGTGGCCTTCAGTCCGAATTCGCCAAAGCTAACCTTGCTACCACGATGAGCCAGACCACGGTTGCGGCCCTTCATCATCTTGCGAAACTTTGTACGTTTTGGTTGCAGCATTCTTCTAAACCCTTAGCTTCTTTGGCCGCTTAGCTGGCCGCTGCCTTACGGCCGTTATCAGCCTCGTCGGCGCCTAGCACCTCACCCTTGAAGATCCAGACCTTGACGCCCAGAATTCCGTAGGTAGTTGCTGCCTCGTATGTTGCGTAATCAATGTCAGCCCGCAGCGTGTGCAAAGGCACTCGACCTTCGCGATACCACTCGGTGCGTGCAATCTCAGCACCGCCGAGGCGTCCACTGACCTGAACCTTGATGCCTTCGGCGCCCTGGCGCATCGCGTTTTGAACAACCCGCTTCATGGCCCGACGGAACATCACCCGACGCTCAAGCTGCTGCGCGACGTTCTGCGCAACCAGGCGTGCGTCCAGATCCGGCTTGCGGATCTCTTCAATATTGATGTGCACGGGCACACCCATTTCCTTAGTCAGCTGCTTACGCAGCTTGTCGACATCCTCACCTTTTTTACCAATCACGATACCGGGGCGAGCCGTGTGAATGGTGATCCGTGCCGTTTGAGCCGGACGCTCAATCACAACGCGACTTACGGAGGCGTTGTCGAGCTTCTTTTCGATCAGGCTGCGCACCTGCAAATCGGTCACCAATTGCTTGGCGTAGTTCTTACGGTCCGCATACCAAACCGAAGTATGGTCCTTGACGATGCCAAGGCGGATGCCCGTGGGATGTACTTTCTGACCCATGTGGTCCTCTCCTAATCCTTTAGCTTTCGCCGTCGGCGACTTTAACGGTGATATGACAGCTGCGCTTGAAAATACGATCTGCGCGACCCTTGGCTCGTGGGCGAAGACGCTTCATGGTCATGCCTTCATCGACAAAAACCGTCGAAACCTTCAGCTCATCGACATCCGCGCCTTCGTTGTTCTCAGCATTCGCAATAGCAGAGTTCAACACCTTGCGAACAATGTGCGCTGCCTTCTTGTTGCTGTACTCCAGCACCGACAGAGCCTCTTCGACGGGCTTGCCGCGAACCTGGTCTGCAACCAGCCGCGCTTTTTGCGCGGAGATGCGTGCACCCTTTAATCTAGCTGAAACTTCCATCAATCCGATTCCTATTCCCGGCTAGCGCTTAGCGCTTGACCTTCTTGTCCACAACGTGGCCCTTGAACGTGCGCGTTACCGCGAACTCGCCAAGCTTGTGGCCTACCATGTCTTCGTTGACCAAAACAGGCACGTGCTGTCGCCCGTTGTGTACGGCAATCGTCAAACCAACCATATCCGGAGACACCATAGAGCGACGCGACCAGGTCTTGATGGGTCGGCGATCATTGGCCTCCAGCGCGGCCTCCACCTTCTTCATGAGGTGAAGGTCAATAAACGGGCCTTTCTTTAATGAACGTGGCACTGTTTTGTTCCTCTAATTCTATTCGTCCAATCCCAAAGGGCGCCGGCGTTACTTCTTGCGCCGGCGACGCACGATGAGATCATCGGTACGCTTGTTCTTGCGGGTCTTGTAACCCTTGGTCGGCGTGCCCCAGGGGCTGACCGGATGCCGTCCACCCGAAGTACGGCCTTCACCACCACCATGGGGGTGATCAACGGGGTTCATGGCAACACCACGTACCGTCGGACGAACACCGCGCCAGCGCGCAGCACCCGCTTTACCCAGCTTGCGCAGGCTGTGCTCTGAGTTGGACACTTCGCCCAGGGTCGCGCGGCAATCCGCCAGCACCTTGCGCATCTCACCGGAGCGCAGGCGAATCGTTGCGTAACGACCTTCACGAGCAGCGAGCTGCACAGACGCACCGGCAGAACGAGCGAGCTGCGCACCCTTACCGGGCTTCAACTCCACACCGTGGACTACAGAACCCACGGGAATATTCCGTAATGGCAGACAGTTACCGGTCTTGATCGGTGCCGCCGACCCTGACTGCACGGCATCGCCTGCTTTCAAGCCCTTGGGTGCGATGATGTAACGACGCTCGCCATCGGCGAACAACAGCAGTGCGATGTGCGCAGTGCGGTTAGGGTCGTATTCAATACGCTCTACCTTCGCGGGGATCGCATCTTTGTTGCGCTTAAAATCGATAACGCGGTAGTGCTGCTTATGTCCACCGCCAACGTGACGCGTGGTGATGCGCCCGTTATTGTTTCGACCGCCATTGCGCGACTGCCTTTCCAGCAGCGGCGCGTAGGGTGCGCCCTTGTGCAGATCCTGATTAACGACGCGAACCTGGTGACGGCGGCCCGCTGACGTCGGCTTACTTTTTGCAATTGCCATTTGCCCGCTCTCCCTTACTCAGCTGCCGCGAAGTCGATGTCCTGCCCCTGGGCAATTCGGACATAGGCCTTCTTCCAGGTCGGCTTGGTGCTAAAACCGTAACGATTCCGCTTCATCTTGCCCTTGACCTTAAGAGTCTGGACATCCTCAACACTAACCTTGAACAGCTGCTCCACAGACTTGCGGATCTCGTTCTTGGTAGCGTCGAGAGCTACTTTAAATACGTACTGATTGTTGGCATCGGCAACAATGGCTGCCTTTTCCGACACATGCGGACCCATCAGCACCTGAAATACGCGCTCACGGTTCATGCCAACATCTCCTCAATCTTCTTAATGGCGTCTACGGTAACCATGACCTTGTCATGAGCCAGCAGACTTACGGGGTCGATGGCCTGAACATCACGGACATCAACCTTTTGCAGATTGCGCGACGCCAGATACAGGTTTTCGTTAACCTGATCGGCAATCAGCAGCGCACTGTTTACGCCGTAGCCATCCAACTGATTGACCAACAGCTTTGTTTTAGGCGCATCAAGGTCCAATGTTTCAACCACTACCAGACGATCCTGACGAGTAAGCTCGGACATGATGGTCTTCAGGGCGGCGCGGTACATCTTGCGATTTACCTTGACACTGTGATCCTGGGGCCGTGCAGCGAAGGTCACGCCACCGCTACGCCAAATCGGCGAGCGAATCGTCCCCGCACGGGCACGGCCTGTGCCCTTCTGGCGCCAGGGCTTCTTACCACCGCCGCTGACATCAGATCGCGTCTTTTGAGCTCGCGTTCCCTGACGGGCACCTGCGAGAAAAGACGTCACAACCTGGTGTACCAGGTCTTCGTTGTACTCGCGCGCGAAGTTGGCATCGGACACGGAAAGCGTGCCTGCCGACTCGTTCCCGGGCTTTAATATACTCAGTTCCACCTATATTCCTCCCGCGCTCAGCCTTTAACGGCCGGACGTACGACAACGTCCCCACCGGGTGCACCAGGTACAGCACCTTTAATCAGGAGCAGATTACGCTCTGCATCTACGCGCACGATCTCAAGACCCTGAACCGTAACGTTTGTGTTACCCATCTGGCCCGACATCTTCTTGCCTTTGAAGACGCGACCCGGGGTTTGACACTGGCCAATCGAGCCAGGCGCACGGTGCGACAGGGAGTTACCGTGGGTAGCATCCTGCATGCTGAAGTTCCAACGCTTAATGACGCCCTGGAAACCTTTACCCTTGGACTTGCCAGCAACATCCACTTTCTGGCCTTCTTCGAAGCGCTCTACGGTCAGCTCAGCGCCAACCTCAAAGCCTTCTTCTTCAGCAGACAGACGGAATTCCCAGAGGCC
This sequence comes from Congregibacter litoralis KT71, assembly GCF_000153125.2. Classification (NCBI taxonomy): domain Bacteria; kingdom Pseudomonadati; phylum Pseudomonadota; class Gammaproteobacteria; order Cellvibrionales; family Halieaceae; genus Congregibacter; species Congregibacter litoralis. The sequence continues at coordinate 1,008,289 of NZ_CM002299.1, read as the reverse complement.
ACGGCCGGCTTCAACACCAGCCTTGGCGAAGAGACCCGCCTCGGACTTGCTTACTTTGGCGGCCTTTCGGCTGCCCGCAGTTACTTGAATCGAACGATAGCCATCGCTGTCGTTTTCTTTGATTTGAGTAACGCGGTTTGGAGAAACCTCCACTACGGTTACTGGTATAGATGCGCCGTCTTCAGTAAAGACGCGCGTCATGCCGGATTTCCGGCCGACTAAGCCAATAGTCATTTTGCCAACCTCACAGTGTACGGGGCTCTCACCCTCTATGGCCGCCCATTTCCTCACCATTGAAGACTTGGGCGTTACACACCTCGCGCCGTCCTTTGTGTTACCACCGGTGGCCGAGGCAGGTCTTGCTACGAATTGTCGTTAACCAAGACTGATTTGTACTTCCACGCCCGCCGCCAGGTCGAGCTTCATCAATGCGTCAACGGTCTTTTCCGTAGGCTCAATGATGTCGAGAAGGCGCTTGTGGGTACGAATCTCGTACTGATCACGGGCGTCCTTATTAACGTGCGGTGAAACCAGCACGGTGTAACGTTCTTTGCGCGTAGGTAAAGGTATAGGGCCTCGTACCTGTGCGCCGGTTCGCCGAGCTGTTTCAACGATTTCCTGAGTCGAGGTATCGATCAGGCGGTGGTCAAAAGCTTTCAGGCGAATACGTATGCGTTGATTCTGCACGCGATCAGTCTCCAATCTTTTCAAAAAACCAGAGCCCCGCGGTGGGGACCCCGACAAATGGAGCGCGAATTCTAGGTATGAGCACCCCGACTGTCAAGGAATATGTTGTGAAATATCGACAGACCGGGGAGTTTATCCCCTTGGGATCGCCGGGGCCCTAGGGTACGGCGGGAGAGGAAGGTGCTTTGACTCGAACTACTTCATGTCGAAGGGGCGTCAGTCCGCGCAGTTGATGCAATGGGTGGCCTCCGGGCGTGCCTCAAGACGCGCGGCAGCAATAGTGCCCCCACACTCGACGCATACCCCATAGCTTCCCTCCTCCATTCTGAGGAGCGCGGCCTTCAGGGCAACGATAGCTTCCCGTGTCTCGACGCCAATGGCATCAACCACTTCGTCGTTCTCCCGCTCCTGGGCCTGCTCGGCGGAGTCGGAGGAGTGCGCCTGAGCGGCATCGCGCTTAAGCTTTTCGAGACGTCCCTCCAACTCCTCTAATCGACGCTGAAGCGCCTGCTTTTCCTGTGAGCCATCGACAGTCATTAATGGGCCTCTTGGGTAATCATGCGATAGAGCTCATCTTTTAGATGCAGGCGCTTAAGCTTGGCGTCTTCTTCGGTCTGCGTCGTCACAGGTGTGACCTCGTTTTCCATGTTTTCAACTTCGCGAGTCAGATCGTGGTACTGCTCGAAAAGCTTGCGAAAATGCGCATTACTGGTTTTTAAATCATGAATACGCTCTTTGTGCTCGGGAAATTCATGCACAAGATCGTGATGTGTTACAGACATAGGAAACTCCTGAAGTTATTTTAATGACCAGTTTTAGCGGCCGCTTTCGTGACTGCTTTTGCCACTATAACGACGGTGACCGTTGCGTTCACCGCAGCATTGATTCAGCTTACCGCGCGCCTTTCGTTCGATACCATGACCTGTGTCATGATCAACGCAGGATTCATCGCGAAGCGTCCGTAACAGACGGACGCTGAACCAGGAGACATATCGCATATGGAACGCTCTCACTCTGTTGTCATGGGTTATCTTCTGTGGATATTCGGCTTTATGGGCGCCCATCGCTTTTACTACGGGCGTCCCATCACCGGTACGATCTGGTTCTTCACCTTCGGGCTTTTATTTGTTGGCTGGATTATCGATCTATTGCTGATTCCCGGCATGAACGACGATGCTGATCGCCGCTATTACGAAGGGGATGTCGACTACAATATTTCGTGGATCCTCCTCACCTTCCTCGGCGCTTTCGGCATTCATCGCTTCTATATGGGCAAGATATTCACGGGGGTCCTCTACCTGTTGACGCTGGGTCTGTTTGGTATCGGCATCCTCTATGATTATTGGACGCTGAATGAACAGATCGATGAGATTAATGAGTAGGCGTCTCAGAACGCCAACATCGCTCATTACCGCGATTTGACACATTTTTGCTACTTCCACGGTCTTCCCGGCTCCAGCGCCGAGCTGTATTTTCTCGATGCCCAGGACATAGAAAAACCGGAGGTCCTGCATCCCGCAAACTGGGGCACGGAAAAACGCCACGACAGCAGAGGCAGTGTCAGCCTCATCGGGTTTTCCATGGGCGCTTTCGGCGCCCTAAAAGCCGCGGCAGCTAACAGCGCGGTAGACTCATTGCATCTCATAGCGCCGGCTGCGCCTTTGGAATTAGGCGAATTCCTCCATGACATGGCAGGGGCGCCGGTGTTTCGCCTGGCAGCAAGACACCCATGGTTACTTTCCGCTCTAACGGGCGCACAGGGCGCCGTGAATCGTTTCGCGCCCGACGCACTCTTGAACCGAATTTTCGCGGAAAGCCCTCCAAGCGATAAAGCCTTACTGGATGACGAGGATTTCCGAAAGGCCTCCCGTCATGGCTTTCACTCAGCGTTCGTGAGGGACCGACAGCGCTACCTGTCAACCTTGAAAGACTACGTGCATCCCTGGGCGGGGTTGACTCGTGAAATCCGCTGTCCGGTACACATCTATCAGGGCAGCGCCGATACCTGGACACCCCCGGCCATGGCAGAGGCCCTTGCCCGACATCTCGGTAACCGTTGCACCCTGAAGTCGCTGCCGGAGTTGGGGCATTATTCGGCCTTACATACCGTACTGCCCCAGATACTTCGCAGCTGAACAGTCATCACAGGTACAACTGCAGAAGTCAGGCACAAAAAAGCCCAGCTAAGAAGCTGGGCTTTTTTGCAAGATTCCGCGATTCTCGCCGGTATTACTACGCTCGCATCGCAACACCACCGTGACTCGCTTGGGTTGTGCCTAAGGCTTGTGCCGGTGTGCCTGTTTCGCAGCAATCAGGAGCGCAAAGCGCGACGCGAAGAAACAGGTGCAGCGGTGCAAGCCGAAGTAACTACCTTCGCCTTACTCGATGATCTTAGCGACAACGCCAGCGCCAACCGTTCGACCACCCTCACGAATAGCAAAACGCAGGCCTTCTTCCATCGCAATCGGTGCTATCAAGGTCACAACCATCTGTACGTTGTCACCCGGCATCACCATCTCAACGCCGTCAGGAAGCTCACATGCGCCGGTTACGTCCGTCGTACGGAAGTAAAACTGCGGACGGTAGCCCTTGAAGAACGGCGTGTGACGACCACCCTCATCCTTGGACAGAACATAAACCTCAGACTCAAACTTCGTGTGAGGATTCACGCTGCCGGGCTTGGACAGAACCTGACCACGCTCAACTTCTTCACGCTTCGTACCACGCAGGAGAACACCTACGTTCTCACCCGCACGGCCTTCGTCAAGGAGCTTGCGGAACATCTCAACACCGGTGCAAGTCGTCTTCGCCGTGTCCTTGATGCCGACAATCTCGATCTCGTCGCCAACGGTCACAATGCCACGCTCAACACGACCGGTCACAACCGTGCCGCGACCGGAGATAGAGAACACGTCCTCTACAGGCATCAGGAAAGGCTGGTCAATGGCACGCTCGGGCTCAGGGATGTAAGAATCCAGCGTCTCAACCAGGGTCTTAACAGCCGTGGTGCCCAGTTCGTTGTCGTCTTCGCCGTTCAGAGCCATCAGCGCTGAACCACAGATGATCGGTGTGTCGTCACCGGGGAACTCGTACTGGTCAAGAAGCTCACGAAGCTCCATCTCTACCAGTTCTTTCATCTCTTCGTACTCTTCGGAGTCCGCACCGCCACAGTCTTCAGCCAGCAGATCCGCCTTGTTCAGGAAGACCACGATGTAAGGCACGCCTACCTGACGAGACAGGAGGATGTGCTCACGGGTCTGAGGCATAGGGCCGTCCGTCGCGCCACATACCAGGATAGCGCCGTCCATCTGCGCCGCACCGGTGATCATGTTCTTCACATAATCCGCGTGCCCGGGGCAGTCAACGTGCGCGTAGTGGCGTGAATCCGACTCGTACTCAACGTGTGAAGTCGCAATCGTAATGCCGCGCTCTTTCTCTTCCGGTGCGTTATCAATACCGTCAAACGCTACGAGATCGCCGCCCCATACCTCTGAGCAAACCCGTGTGAGCGCCGCCGTCAGCGTCGTCTTACCATGGTCAACGTGTCCAATCGTTCCCACATTAACGTGGGGCTTATCGCGCTCAAATGCTGCTTTTGCCACTTTGCTTTACCTCTCCAGTGAGACTTGGTTAGTAGGGTTGGGTCTTGGAAATAATGGCCTGGGCGACGTTGTTCGGCGCCTCGGCGTACTGCAAAAATTCCATGGTGTAGGTTGCACGCCCCTGGGTTGCGCTCCGCAGATCGGTGGCGTAGCCGAACATTTCGGCAAGGGGTACGTCCGCGTTAATCACTTTACCTGAGGGGTTCTCGTCCATTCCCGCAATCACGCCGCGGCGGCGATTGAGATCACCAACGACGTCGCCCATGTTTTCTTCAGGGGTGACTACTTCGACCTTCATTATGGGCTCAAGAAGCACCGCCCCACCATCCTGGGAAAGCTGCTTCGTCGCCATAGAGGCCGCTATCTTAAAAGCCATCTCATTCGAATCCACATCGTGAAAGGAGCCATCGTAGAGTGTCGCCTTGAGACCGAGGAGAGGATAACCGGCAAGCACGCCGTTTTGCATTTGATCTTCGATGCCCTTCTGTACCGCAGGAATGTATTCCTTGGGCACGGATCCGCCAACAATCTCGTTTACAAACTCAAGCCCCTCGGCGGTGGCATCCTCCGCCGGCTCAAAGCGTATCCAGACATGGCCGTACTGACCGCGACCGCCGGATTGGCGAACGAACTTACCCTCGATCTCCGAGGTATTTCGGATCGCTTCCCGATAGGCAACCTGGGGATTACCGATATTCGCTTCAACACTGAATTCCCGGCGCATGCGGTCGATGATGATATCGAGGTGCAGTTCACCCATACCGGAGATGATGGTCTGCCCTGTCTCTTCGTCGGTCTTTACGCGAAAAGATGGATCTTCCTGAGAGAGCTTCCCGAGAGCCACGCCCATCTTCTCCTGATCCGCCGTAGAACGGGGCTCCACGGCCACAGAGATAACCGGCTCCGGGAATTCCATGCGCTCGAGAATAATCGGGCTGTCCTGGCAGCACAGCGTATCCCCGGTTGTGACGTCTTTCAGACCCACTGCGGCCGCGATGTCTCCAGCCAGCACTTCTTTGATTTCTTCGCGGGAATTCGAGTGCATCTGCACCATTCGCCCCACGCGCTCTTTTTTTCCTTTGACGGAATTGAACACCGCAGTGCCGCTTTCCAATTTTCCCGAATAAACGCGGAAAAACGTCAGCGTGCCGACAAAGGGGTCGGTAGCAATCTTGAACGCCAGAGCGGCGAACGGCGCAGAATCGTCCGCCTCACGCTTCTCCACGGTTTCACCGTCATCAAGCGTGCCCTCAATGGCCTTTACTTCTGTGGGAGCGGGCATGTACTCAATAACTGCGTCCAGAACCGCCTGCACACCCTTGTTTTTGAAGGCAGATCCACCAAGGACCGGAACAATCTCACTGGCAAGGGTTCGGGCACGGATGCCGGCCTTAATCTCTTCCTCGCTGAGCTCCTCTCCTTCGAGATATTTGTTCATAAGCTCGTCGTTGGCTTCTGCTGCCGCCTCGACAAGAAACTCGCGCATTTCTGCAACCTGGTCTACGAGTTCTTCGGGAACCTCGGAATACTCAAAGGTCATGCCCATATCGTCGGCGCTCCACCGAATCGCCTTATTCTTCACGAGGTCGACAACACCCCTGAACTCCTCTTCGGCTCCAATGGTCATTTGCAGCGGAACAGGATTAGCGCCCAGGCGCTCCTTGAGCTGAGCAATAACGCTATGGAAATCTGCTCCTGCGCGATCCATCTTATTGACGAAGACCATTCGGGGAACATGATACTTGTTGGCCTGACGCCAGACGGTCTCGGTTTGCGGCTGAACGCCGGAAGATCCGCACAGAACGACGACCGCGCCATCGAGTACGCGCAGGGAACGCTCGACTTCAATGGTGAAGTCGACGTGCCCCGGCGTGTCGATGATATTGATGCGATGCTGGTCGAACTGCTGATCCATGCCCTGCCAAAAGCAGGTGGTAGCAGCCGAGGTAATAGTGATGCCTCGCTCCTGCTCCTGCTCCATCCAGTCCATGGTGGCAGCGCCGTCATGAACCTCGCCTATCTTGTGAGACAGACCGGTGTAAAACAGGATGCGCTCCGTGGTCGTGGTTTTACCCGCGTCCACGTGCGCAACAATACCGATATTTCGATAACGACCAATTGGAGTCTTGCGAGCCACGTTACTGCCCCGTTAATCGAACGAAGGAGAGTCCTAGAATCGGGAGTCCTAGAATCGGAAGTGCGAGAATGCTTTGTTGGCTTCTGCCATACGGTGCACATCTTCACGCTTCTTCACGGCGTTTCCTTTGCCCTGAGAGGCGTCAAGAATCTCACCAGCAAGACGCTGACGCATGGACTTCTCACCGCGGTTACGGGCGTATTCCACCAACCAGCGCATGGACAGCGCGATGCGTCGCGAGGGGCGAACTTCTACGGGGACCTGGTAGGTGGCACCACCGACACGTCGAGACTTCACCTCGACCATGGGAGCAATGTTCTCCAGGGCCTCGTCAAACACTTCGATGGGGTCTTTGCCAGCGCGTTCCTGAACGAGGTCAAGGGCACCGTACACAATACCTTCCGCAACGGACTTCTTGCCGCTAACCATGACGTGGTTCATGAACTTGGCGAGGGTGACGTTGGCAAACTTGGGATCAGGCAGCACTTCACGTTTTGCTACCACTCTTCTTCTTGGCATGATCTATTCCTTTTCTTCAGGTTATCCGGATACCGTCCTGCCACCTGTTAGGCGGGGGGCGGCAGAGATCCGGCCTTACTACGTTGTGCCCGAGGACCGTTGCCGACCATCGGGTTGCTACGATAAGCGTAGTCTTTTAATGCAGGGCAACTGTAATCACCCGCGTTTCTTACTTAGGTCGCTTGGCGCCGTACTTGGAGCGGCCGTTCTTGCGATCGGCAACGCCGGAAGTATCGAGGCTGCCACGAACCGTGTGGTAGCGAACACCGGGGAGATCTTTAACTCGACCACCACGGATCAGTACAACACTGTGCTCCTGCAAGTTGTGACCCTCACCACCGATGTAGGAAGACACTTCATAGCCGTTGGTCAGGCGGACACGGCATACTTTACGCAGTGCAGAGTTAGGCTTCTTCGGTGTCGTCGTGTAAACACGGGTGCACACACCACGACGCTGAGGACAGCCCTGCAGAGCCGGAACGTCGCTCTTTTCGATCTTACGCTTGCGCGGCTTGCGCACGAGCTGGTTAATTGTTGCCATTAATACTGGACTCCAGTCTCACTAAAAAGAAGGCGGTGTTAGCTGTCGCTTTTGCAAAGCTGGCGGATAAAACTCCGATGGGCAGGGCAATAGCGGACGGGCAAAGAAAAACCGCCCTCCATAAAAAGGAGGCGGCATTCTATAGATGCGTTGTAGGGGAGTCAACAGAATTGCGCCTTCAAGAATGGTGGCAGCGAGGCCCCAGAGTCTCGGGTTGCCACCTGGGAGTGAAGCGCGCTCGTCAACGGTCGCACAGGCCGCAGTCGCGGTCCTGTGCGATTTATGACTCAGGCCAACTTAAAGTGACCTGGGACAGTCTGCAGAGGTCTACTCCCCCTACTCCCCCGCGTGCACGAGTCGGAAGGTGTAGAGATTAGGTGAGGCACACTCAACGACGTCATCCTGCGCGTCTGCCTGCACCTTCCAGCCCCCCTTGTTGAAGTAATTATCAAAGCCCGAGCCGAGCTGTGAGTAGGATGGCCACGCCTGCACATGGTAGTAGTCAAACTCGACGTCGCCAAAGCCCAGGGCTGGCAAAAACGCCCAGCTCACGGAGGTCTGCCCCATATCAGTCATGGCGGAGGCCATGGTGCGATGGGCTCCTATCGCGTCGCTGAGCCCTGCATCGTCATCCAGTTCACAACGGGAAAACCAGACCACACCACGCTCCCAGGGACCGTCGTCGTCCTCGCCCTGAATCGGCGTGACGGAAGCGAGAGAATAGTTACAGTCCATTACATCCTGGAACATGGCACCGACATCGTCGTCATCATTCATCCATGCGTCGTAGCCCGCGCCCATGCCCGCTCCGCTGGTCCAGCTTCCCACCCAGGCAAAATCCCAATCGGAAGCGTCCTCATGCCAGTTCGGTGACAATAGGTAATAGGTATAAGCGGTATCGTTCTTTTTCACCCACTTGGTAAAAGCATTGGTCAGCTTTTTGAGATCATCGTTGTCTTTGCCTTCTTTATAGGCGCAGGTCATCAACTCCGTGGGCGCAAACTGCATCTCCATGTGGTGATCAGCCTGTACCGGAAGCCCGATAAGAGAAAAAACCCCTGCACTTAAAGCCACACTGCCAAGTTTTATAGTCATATTTATAGCCTCGTTGTGGAACAACACACGGCAAGAGTGCCGCGCTGTATCTTCAGCGTAGACCACAAAGGGGGTAGGTCAATGACAATTCATACGAGACACAAAACGTAGGCATAAAAAAAGCGGCGCTGGATAAACAGTCGCCGCTTTCAGCGCCTCAGAAGAGGCCATGCAGTTTAAGTAGAGTGGATTACTCCGAGCTCTCTTCCTGCAATGCTTCCGTAAGGGCCGCTTCGATATCCTGAGCAGATACAGACATCTCGCTTTCTTCCTCGGACCGCTTCTTGCGCTCTTCATGATAGGTAAGACCCGTTCCCGCAGGAATGAGACGACCAACCACCACGTTTTCCTTCAGACCCCGGAGGTAATCCCGCTTACCGGTAACCGCAGCCTCGGTAAGGACACGGGTCGTCTCCTGGAAGGATGCCGCAGAGATGAAGCTTTCCGTAGCCAGAGACGCCTTGGTGATACCCAGGAGCTCACGCTCGCCGGTAGCGCATACCAGACCTTCGGCCTGGAGACGCTCGTTCTCCTCGAGGAAGGTTGTGTATTCGACCTGCTCACCCTTGATAAGCGACGAGTCTCCCGAGGAGGTGATAACCACCTTGCGCAGCATCTGACGAACAATCACTTCGATGTGCTTGTCGTTGATCTTCACACCCTGGAGTCGGTAGACCTCCTGAATCTCGTTGACAATGTACTTAGCCAACTCGGAGATACCTTTCAGACGCAGAATATCGTGGGGACTGAACGGTCCTTCGGAGATCATCTCGCCCTTCTCTACGGACTCACCCTCAAACACCGAGAGGTTTCGCCACTTGTGAATGAGCGCTTCGTAATGATCAGATCCGTCGGGCAAAGGCTTCCCATCGGTGGGCGTAATCACCAGACGACGCTTGCCTTTGGTTTCTTTACCAAAGGATACGGTACCGGAGATCTCTGCAAGGATCGCAGGCTCCTTGGGCTTCCGTGCTTCGAAGAGATCAGCAACCCGTGGCAAACCACCGGTGATATCGCGGGTCTTTGACCCTTCCTGGGGAATTCGCGCAAGAACATCACCCGCATCAACCGCCGAGCCATCCTCGTGACCCACCAGGGCCAGAGCCGGAAGGAAGTAGTGCGCAGGCACGTTGGTATCCGCAAGGCAAAGTTCTTCGCCTTTATCGTCTACCAGCGTGATCGCAGGACGCACATCCTTGCCCGCCGCGGGCCGTTCGCCGGTTTCCATCACTTCGATACTGGACAGACCGGTGAGATCGTCCGTCTGGCGACGAATAGTAATACCTTCGTCCATACCGCTGAACTTCACGGTACCGGCCACCTCGGTAATGATGGGGTGCGTGTGCGGATCCCAGGTTGCCACGATGTCGCCAGCGGTCACGGGGCTGTCGTCAGCCACCTTGATGATGGCACCGTAGGGCAGCTTGTAACGCTCACGCTCCCGGCCCACCTTATCCAGAATGGACAACTCACCCGAACGCGATACGGCGATCAGGGTGCCATCTTTACGACCAACGGTTTTCACATTGTGAAGGCGTACCACACCATCATTGATGATCTGGATATTGTCCTGAGCCGTGGCTCTCGACGCCGCACCACCAATGTGGAAGGTACGCATGGTGAGCTGTGTACCCGGCTCACCGATGGACTGGGCGGCAACAACACCAATGGCTTCACCCATATTGACGCGATGGCCCCGGGCGAGGTCACGGCCGTAGCAGGTAGAGCAGATACCGTGGCGCGTGTCACAGGTAATCGGCGAGCGCACTTCCAGCTCATCGATACCCATTTCCTCAAGACGGCGGATCCAAAGCTCATCGAGCATGGTACCGGCGGTGATGGCAATCTCATCTTCAGAACCGGGACGGAAGACGTCCTTCGCAACGATACGACCGAGGACTCGATCACCGAGGGTTTCGATGATGTCGCCACCGTCGATAACCGGCGTCATGAGAAGACCGTGATCAGTGCCACAGTCCACTTCCGTCACCACGAGGTCCTGGGCCACGTCCACAAGACGACGGGTCAGATAACCGGAGTTGGCTGTCTTAAGTGCCGTATCCGCAAGACCCTTTCGGGCACCGTGGGTGGAGATGAAGTACTGAAGTACGTTCAAACCTTCACGGAAGTTCGCGGTAATTGGCGTCTCGATAATTGAGCCGTCGGGCTTGGCCATGAGACCACGCATACCCGCCAACTGACGAATCTGCGCCGGGGAACCACGAGCACCGGAGTCCGCGTAGATGAATACGGAGTTGAAGGAGTCCTGATCTTCATCTTCGCCATCACGATTCTTGACCGTCTCTTTCGAGATACCCTTCATCATGGACTTGGATACCAGGTCATTGGCGCGGGACCAGATATCGATCACCTTGTTGTACTTCTCACCCTGGGTAACAAGACCAGCGGCGTACTGCTCCTCGATCTCCTTCACTTCAGCCTCAGCGCTCTCGATGAGCTCGGCCTTCTCTTTCGGAATTTCGAAGTCATTCACGCCGATAGACGAGCCGGAACGCGTGGAGTACTCGTAACCGGTGTACATCAGCTGGTCGGCAAAGATAACCGTCGCCTTGAGACCCACCGCGCGATAGCACTGGTTGATGATCTGGGAGATCGCACGCTTCGCCATGGGCTTGTTGACCATGTCGTAAGAGATGCCCTCGGGCACGATGTCCCAAAGGAGTGCGCGACCGACGGTCGTATCAACAACAGCGGTACGCTCCAGGCTTTCACCCTCATCAGTAATAGTGACTTCGTGGATACGCACTTTGACGCGAGCTTGCAGATGGGCTTCACCCGTTACATAGGCGCGATGCACTTCGTTGAAATCGGCAAACACACGACCTTCACCGCGGGCGTTAACGCGCTCACGCGTCATGTAATACAGACCCAATACGACGTCCTGGGAAGGAACGATAATCGGCTCACCGTTCGCAGGTGACAGGATGTTGTTCGTAGACATCATCAAGGCACGGGCTTCCAGTTGTGCTTCGATGGTCAGGGGCACGTGAACCGCCATCTGGTCGCCGTCAAAGTCGGCGTTGTAGGCAGCACAAACCAGCGGGTGCAGCTGAATCGCTTTACCTTCAATCAGCACGGGCTCGAAGGCCTGAATACCAAGACGGTGAAGGGTCGGAGCGCGGTTCAGCAGTACCGGGTGCTCACGAATCACTTCCGCGAGAATATCCCAGACTTCCGGCGGCTCGCGCTCGACCATCTTCTTGGCTGCCTTGATCGTCGTCGCAAGACCACGAGCTTCGAGCTTGCCGAAGATAAACGGCTTGAACAGCTCCAGGGCCATCTTCTTGGGAAGACCACACTGGTGCAGTCGCAGCGCCGGACCAACAACGATCACGGAACGACCGGAGTAATCCACACGCTTTCCGAGAAGGTTCTGACGGAATCGGCCCTGCTTACCTTTAATCATGTCCGCAAGAGACTTGAGCGGGCGCTTATTGGAACCGGTAATCGCACGACCGCGACGACCGTTATCCAGCAGTGCGTCTACAGACTCCTGCAGCATGCGCTTTTCGTTGCGCACGATGATGTCCGGCGCATTCAAATCCAGAAGACGCTTCAGACGGTTGTTACGGTTGATCACCCGACGATAAAGATCGTTCAGATCGGAAGTCGCGAAACGGCCACCGTCCAGGGGCACCAGGGGACGAAGATCCGGCGGCAGAACGGGCAGCGCATTCAGCACCATCCACTCCGGCTTGTTACCGGAGCTCGCAAACGCTTCCATGAGCTTAAGGCGTTTGGAGAGCTTCTTGATTTTGGTTTCGGAGTTCGTCTGAGGGATTTCTTCCCGCAGGGTCGCTACTTCTGCTTCAAGATCCAGCTGCTTCATAAGATCCTGAACAGCTTCCGCACCCATTTTTGCGGTGAACTCGTCGCCAAACTCTTCCATGGCTTCGTAGTACTGCTCGTCGGTGAGCAGCTGACCGTGCTCCAGCGTGGTCATGCCCGGATCGGTCACAACATATGACTCAAAGTACAGGACACGTTCGATATCACGCAGAGTCATATCCAGCAGAAGGCCGATACGTGACGGCAGGGACTTCAGGAACCAGATGTGCGCAACGGGGCTGGCCAGTTCAACGTGCCCCATGCGCTCACGACGCACCTTGGCCAGAGCGACTTCAACACCGCACTTCTCACAAATGACACCACGATGCTTGAGGCGCTTGTACTTGCCGCACAGGCACTCGTAATCTTTTACCGGCCCAAAAATCTTGGCGCAGAACAAGCCATCCCGCTCGGGCTTGAACGTACGATAGTTAATTGTTTCGGGCTTTTTCACTTCCCCGAAGGACCAGGAGCGGACCATTTCCGGTGACGCCAGGCCGATGCGAATCGCATCGAACTCATCTGACTGTCCCTGGGACTTCAGTAGGTTAAGTAAGTCTTTCAAGGCATTTCCTCCACGAGGTTTGCTTGCCGTGTCGGCCGTCCCGAGGACGACCGACTACCGATTCCTAAATATGTACTCTTTTTTCTTACTCGCTTTCCAACTCGATATCGATACCGAGGGAGCGAATCTCCTTCACGAGCACATTGAAGGACTCGGGCATACCCGGCTCCATGCGATGGTCACCATCGACAATGTTCTTGTACATTTTGGTTCTACCCGCCACGTCATCCGACTTGACCGTCAGCATTTCCTGCAGGGTGTAGGCGGCGCCGTAGGCTTCCAGAGCCCAGACCTCCATCTCCCCGAAGCGCTGACCACCAAACTGTGCTTTGCCACCCAGCGGCTGCTGCGTAACAAGGCTGTAGGATCCGGTGGAACGGGCGTGCATCTTGTCATCCACCAGGTGGTTGAGCTTGAGCATGTACATGTAACCCACGGTCACGGGACGATCAAAGGCATCCCCGGAGCGTCCATCATAGAGCGTAACCTGACCGCTGCGATCCAGCCCGGCCAGCTCCAGGAGGGCCTTGATAGACTCTTCGGCAGCGCCATCAAAGGCCGGCGTCGCCATGGGCACACCGGCTCTCAGATTTTTCGCCAGATCCATGACTTCATTGTCTTTCAGACCTTTAATGTCGGCAGCCCGGCCAGCACCGTTGTTATAGATGCTCTCGAGGAACTTGCGGATGTCAGCGGTTTTGCGCTGCTCCTCAAGCATCTCGTTGATCTTGTCTCCAAGACCGCGAGCCGCCATACCCAGGTGAGTCTCCAGAATCTGTCCGACGTTCATGCGCGAGGGAACACCCAGAGGGTTGAGCACGATGTCCACGGGCTCACCGTTTTCATCGTAGGGCATATCCTCCACCGGCATGATCACGGAGATCACACCCTTGTTACCGTGACGGCCGGCCATCTTGTCACCCGGCTGAATACGACGCTTCACGGCGAGGTAAACCTTGACGATCTTCAGGACGCCCGGCGCCAGATCATCACCGCTCTGGAGCTTGTTCTTCTTGTCTTCAAAACGCTCCTCGAGATGCTTGTTCTGCTCCTCAAGCTGGTTTTGCGCGGAAGCCAGGGCTTCGTTGAGCTCCGGGTTATCAAGCTTGAGCTTGAACCACTGCTCACGATCGAGACCTTCGAGCACTTCAGCGGTCAGCTTGGTGCCCTTGGACAGACCACCACCGCTGACGGTTTTCGCACCACTGATGAGATTGCCCAGCCATGAGAAGGTCGCCTCCTCATAAATACGAAACTCTTCCTTGAGATCCTTTCGATACTCATCGAGCTGCGTCTTTTCGATGTGCTTGGCCCGGGCGTCCTTCTCGAGGCCGTCGCGGGTAAAGACCTGAACGTCAATGACCGTACCCTTGGTGCTGGAGGGCACACGCAGGGAGGTGTCTTTCACATCCGATGCCTTCTCGCCGAAGATCGCGCGGAGGAGCTTCTCTTCCGGGGTAAGCTGTGTCTCGCCCTTGGGGGTCACCTTACCAACAAGAATGTCACCGGCGTCCACTTCCGCACCGATGTAAACGATGCCGGACTCATCCAGATTTGACAGCGCACCTTCACCGACATTGGGGATATCACCGGAGATCTCTTCGGAGCCCAGCTTGGTATCCCGTGCAATACAGGTCAGTTCCTGGATGTGGATCGTCGTGAAACGGTCCTCCTTCACAACCCGCTCGGAGACGAGAATCGAATCCTCGAAGTTGTAACCATTCCAGGGCATGAACGCGATGCGCATGTTCTGCCCCAGCGCCAGCTCACCCAGGTCGATGGACGGTCCATCGGCAAGGATATCGCCGCGTGCCACGGTATCGCCGCGACTCACGATGGGACGCTGGTTGATACAGGTGTTCTGGTTCGAACGGGTGTATTTGGTCAGGTTGTAGATGTCGACGGGCGCCTCACCGGCCCCCACCTCTGAATCGTCCACTCGCACCACGATGCGGCTCGCATCAACAGAATCGATGAATCCGGGACGCTTCGCGACGACACACACACCCGAGTCTGCGGCAACAAAACGCTCCATGCCGGTACCGACAAGGGGCTTCTCACTGCGCAGGGTAGGCACTGCCTGACGCTGCATGTTCGAGCCCATGAGGGCGCGGTTGGCGTCATCGTGCTCAAGGAACGGAATCAGCGCTGCCGCTACCGATACGATCTGCTGGGGAGACACATCCATGTAGTCGATGCGCTCAGGATCCATGACCGTAAATTCGTTCAGGTGACGAACGGCAATCAGATCGTCAACAAAACGATTCTTGCTGTCGAGTTCCGCAGAGGCCTGGGCAATCACGTGCTCGGCTTCGTTGATGGCCGACAAATACTCAATCTCGTCGGTAACAACGCCGTCGATCACTTTTCGATAGGGACTCTCAAGGAATCCATACTCGTTAGTGCGGGCATAGACCGCAAGAGAATTAATCAGACCGATGTTGGGTCCTTCCGGTGTTTCAATCGGGCATACACGGCCGTAGTGCGTCGGGTGTACATCGCGCACTTCAAAACCTGCTCGCTCACGGGTCAGACCACCGGGTCCAAGCGCAGAAACACGGCGCTTGTGCGTCACTTCGGACAGAGGGTTGTTCTGATCCATGAACTGGGACAACTGGCTTGAGCCAAAGAACTCTTTCACCGCTGCCGATACGGGCTTGGCGTTGATGAGATCCTGGGGCATCAGGCCTTCGCTTTCTGCCATGGACAGACGCTCTTTAACTGCGCGCTCTACCCGGACCAGACCGACGCGGAACTGGTTCTCAGCCATTTCGCCGACGCTTCGAATACGGCGGTTACCCAGGTGATCGATATCATCAACCATGCCTTTACCGTTGCGGATGCCCACCAGGGTCTGGAGCACGTCAACGATATCCTCACGGGAAAGCGTACCTTCACCGACAATCTCTTCGCGACCGAGACGACGGTTGAACTTCATACGACCCACGCCAGACAAGTCATAGCGATCAGGGGAGAAGAACAGATTCTGGAACAGGTTCTCGGCAGACTCCTTGGTCGGCGGCTCGCCGGGACGCATCATGCGATAGATCTCAACCAGCGCCTCGAGTTCGTTGCGCGTGGAATCCTGACGCAGGGTGTGAGAAATGAAGGGCCCGCAATCCAGCTCGTTGGTGTACAGGGTTTCGATAGCCGTGATCTTGGCTTCCGCAAGCTGCGAAAGCACTTCTTCATTCACTTCGGTGTTGCATTCAAACAGAACTTCGCCGCTCTTTTCATCGACTATGTTCTTCGCCAGGGCGCGTCCATGGAGATACTCCGGGGGTACGGGCAATTCCGTAGCGCCGGCTTTCTCAAGCTCGCGAATGTGACGGGCAGTGATGCGACGACCCTGCTCAACAATCACTTTCTTGCCGATCATGATGTCAAAGGCAGCAACATCCCCACGGAGACGCTCGGGGATAAGCTCCATGTTGTAGCCGCCGTCAGCATCGACGGTGAACACGTTGAAGTCGTAGAACATGGACAGAATTTCTTCTGACTCATAACCCAGGGCGCGCAGGAGGATAGTCGCGGGCAGCTTGCGGCGACGATCGATTCGCGCAAACACCATGTCCTTGGGATCAAACTCAAAATCCAACCAGGAACCGCGGTAGGGAATGATCCGCGCAGAGTACAGAAGCTTGCCCGATGAATGGGTTTTGCCCTTGTCGTGATCAAAGAACACACCGGGGGAGCGATGCAGCTGGGAAACAATTACCCGCTCGGTACCGTTGATGACGAAGGTACCGTTGTCTGTCATGAGCGGAATCTCGCCCATGTAGACTTCCTGCTCTTTGATGTCCTTGATGGTCTTGTTGGAGCTTTCCTTATCGTAGATGATCAGCCGCACCTTGACCCGCAGGGAGCAGGAATAGGTGACGCCACGGAGCTGGCACTCGCTCACATCGAATACGGGGGTACCGAGACGGTAATCCACATATTCGAGTGCCGCATTGCCGCTGTAGCTGACAATCGGGAACACGGACTTAAAGGCGGCATGTAAGCCGTAGTCCAAACGCTCTTCCAGGGATACGCCCTGCTGCGTGAACTTGCGATACGAATCAAGCTGAATCGCCAGCAGGTAGGGCACATCCATGACCGTCGGCATCGTGCCGAAATCCTTGCGGATGCGTTTTTTCTCAGTGTACGAGTAAGGCATCTATACTCCCCAGCGTTAAAAGCCAAGCAACGTTGGCCAAAAAAATTCGTTCTCCGCTAGCGCTGAATTAACAACGACCAGAGCGGGAAAAGGCCGGTGGGCAAAGACCCACCAGCCTTTCGGTGCCCGGGCGTACCCGAGCAGACTTCAAGATTACTTAAGCTCCGCGGAGCCACCAGCTTCTTCAAGCTGCTTCTTGATGTCTTCTGCTTCTTCTTTGGAAGCGCCTTCCTTGATTGCAGAAGGAGCGCCGTCCACCAGACCTTTGGCTTCTTTCAAGCCAAGACCGGTTACTGCACGAACAACCTTGATGACGTTCACTTTCTTCTCGCCCGCGGCGGTCAGCATCACGTCAAACTCAGTCTGCTCTTCGGCTGCGCCGCCGGCGTCACCACCAGCTGCTGCCGGAGCTGCTGCTACTGCAGCCGCTGCGGTTACACCGAACTTCTCTTCCATTGCATCGATGAGCTCGACTACTTCCATTACGCTCATCTCGGCGATTGCCGTAAGAATGTCGTCTTTTGACATACCCATGAGGTCTATCTCCTAATCTTCTGCTATTGCTAGCGGATTCTGGCTGAATGCAAAAAGGGGTTTTTAGGCCGCTTCCTGCTCTTTCTGATCGCGTACTGCTGCCAGCGTGCGAACCAACTTTCCAGGTACTTCGTTCATCGTCTGAGCCAGCTTCGTCACCGGCGCTTTCATCACACTCATCAACATCGAGAGTGCCTGATCGCGCGTTGGCAACTTCGCCAGCACATCCAACTGATCCGCACCCAGCATCTGGCCGCTCACCGCCAATGCTTTCACTTCAAAGGCATCGTTATCTTTCGCGAAGTCCTTGAAGAGTCTCGCTGCAGCGCCCGGATCTTCCATAGAAAATCCGAACAGTGAAGGACCGACGAGGGCGTCATTGACGCACTCGTAATCGGTTCCTTCCAGAGCCCGTTTGGCCAAGGTGTTGCGCACTACACGCACAGTTACCTGACTTTCACGAGCTTCCTTGCGCAGCGCCGTCATCCCGCCTACCGACACACCACGTGCATCAGCAATAACGAGAGACATAGCACTGGTGGCAGTCTCATTGACTTCAGCTACGATCGCTTTCTTGTCCTCGAGTCCAATTGCCACTGGTTATACTCCTGGATTACTTACTCAGGCACCGAAGGCAGCGTGCAAAGCACGTTGCGCGACGACACCACTCATGTGGTGAATCTTCTCACCATCTGCGCAGGCTCAACCTCTTGGCTGGATTAAGAGCGACACACTGCCCCGAGAGGTCAATAGTCTGTCGCGCACCTACGGTCTTTGATGGTCATCAGCGCCTGGCAAATCCCGCACACTTTCGCGTGCTGACAGCCTTTTGCAGAGACCTCATCAAAGGACGACATCGACCGGGTTTCGGCTATTGTCATCGTTGACCACACCTCCCTGTGCGGCCCCGGCAACGACGCTCTTGTGAAGCCCCGCTGCCTTGTCTTACCAATCGTTCTGTGGGATCAAACGGTGGCGTTAAGCCTCCAGAGACGTTTGATCCAGGGTAACGCCGGGACCCATGGTGGTGGACAGCGTTACCTTCCTCATATAAACGCCCTTGGACGCAGCGGGTTTGCCCTTACGGAGATCCGCGAGCACCGCTTCGAGGTTGCCACGAATCGCATCCGCTTCGAAGCTGATCTTGCCAATGCCACCGTGAACAATGCCGTTCTTGTCCGTGCGGTACCGCATCTGGCCCGCCTTGGCGTTCTTTACAGCAGTTTCTACGTCGGGAGTTACCGTTCCGGTTTTCGGGTTCGGCATCAGACCACGCGGACCCAGCACCTGACCCAGCTGACCAACGACGCGCATGGCGTCGGGAGAAGCAACAACTACGTCAAAATCCATCATGCCGCCCTTGATTTGCTCAGCAAGGTCATCCATGCCGACAAGATCAGCGCCAGCGGCAGTCGCTTTCTCGGCCGCGTCACCCTGGGCAAACACGGCAACACGCACATCGCTACCCGTGCCGTGAGGCAAAGTAGTAGCGCCGCGAACCGCCTGGTCAGATTTACGGGCATCGATGCCGAGCTTCACGGCGACCTCTACGGTCTCGTTAAACTTTACCGTTGACACTTCCTTGAGCAGGCTCACCGCCTCGTCAAGAGAATAAGCGCGTGTGGGGTCGATTTTTTCGCGAGCATTTTTAACCCGCTTGCTGAGCTTAGCCATTACTTAACCCCCTCAACGTCAATACCGGCAGAGCGAGCACTGCCAGCGATGGTACGTACTGCAGCATCCATGTCCGCAGCCGTCAGATCAGGCCATTTCTGCTCCGCAACTTCTTCAAGCTGCGCGCGATTCACTTTTGCCACCTTCTTGGTGTTCGGCTCACCGGATCCCTTGGCGATACCGGCAACCTTGCGCAGCAGTACCGATGCGGGCGGAGTCTTCTTGATGAAGGTAAAGGAGCGGTCACTGTAAACGGTGATCACTACAGGAATGGGAAGACCGGGCTCCGTACCCTGCGTTTCCGCATTGAAGGCCTTACAGAATTCCATGATGTTGACGCCGTGCTGACCCAGCGCCGGGCCCACGGGAGGACTCGGGTTTGCCTGACCGGCAGGCACCTGAAGCTTGATGTAGGCTTCGACTTTCTTTGCCATGATTACATTCTCCTGGGTTCAAACGGTTGAGCCGCAAATTCTCTCGGGACACTGCCCCGAGAACTCTGCGCTACAACCTCCCCAATCTGGACGGGTTACCGTCCGCCTCTATTTGCTGCGCCGGCCCGAAAGTCCAAAAGACCCCCTTCGCCGCCGCAACCCTTGATCAGGCCTTTTCGACCTGACCGAATTCCAGCTCTACCGGCGTTGAACGCCCGAAGATCAGTACCGCAACGTTCAAGCGGCTCTTTTCGTAATTCACTTCTTCAACAACACCATTAAAGTCGTTGAAAGGACCGTCGATAACGCGAACCATTTCACCAGGCTCAAACATCGTCTTGGGCCGCGGTGCTTCGGTGCCCTCTTCGATGCGACTCAGGATGGCCTGGGCCTCCGCGTCGGTGATGGGCGCAGGCGCATCCGCCTTGCCACCAATGAAGCCCAATACCCGGGGCGTCTCTTTCACCAGGTGCCAGGTATCGTCGCCCAGCTCCATTTGCACCAGGACATAGCCCGGGAAAAACTTGCGCTCACTGCGGCGCTTCTGACCAGCCCGCATCTCAACGACTTCCTCTGTGGGCACCAGCACATCGCCGAAGCGATCGCCCATACCGTGCAGCTCGATTCGCTCCTGAAGAGCGGTCGCTACTTTTTTCTCGTAGCCCGAGTAGGCGTGCACAACATACCAACGCATTGCCATTCTCTTTCTCCGATCCAACCCTAGCCAATGACTAGCGAAACAAGCCAACCCAGGAACGAATCCAGTCCCCAGAGAATCAACGCCACCACCAAAACAAAGGCCACAACAATCATTGTGGTCTGCACTGTTTCCTGTCGCGTGGGCCAGACAACCTTACGGATCTCCGTGCGCGAACCCTTTACCAGGGACCAGAAAGACGCGCCCTTCGCGGTCTGCAGCGCTACAAAACCAGCGGCTGCCGCGAGCGCCACGATACCGAGCACGCGATACAACAACGATTCGTTTGCGAAATAGCTATTGCCCACAACGGCCACGGCGACCAAGGCGGCAACAACCAGCCATTTCATGCCGTCAAAACGGCTTACGGGTGCTTCTGCACTCATTCAACTACCTTCATAAAGCTCAGGAGCTCTCGCTCCGAACTATATCCTGCCGATATGGCAGGCCAGGAGGGAATCGAACCCCCAACCTGCGGTTTTGGAGACCGCTGCTCTGCCAATTGAGCTACTGGCCTGGAACCTGTTATGTCGTCGTCCACAGACTCTTTCGTCTTCAGACGACGAAGCCGAACCGTCAAACAACGGTCCGGCTTGGTCGTTACAGCATCTTGAGCCGCAGCGGATCACACAATTTATCCAGTGAGATCCGCGATTCTCGCCGGTATTACTACGCTCGCTGCTAGCGCTCTGACACTCGCTTCGCAACACCACCGAGATTCGCTAGTCCTGCCGAGGGCAGTGCCGCCGTGTCCGTTTCGTAGCAATCAGGAGCGCAAAGCGCGACGCGAAGAAACGGATGCGGCGGCGCTGACCGCAACAAGACTAGTCAGCGTTACTCGATGATCTTAGCGACAACGCCAGCGCCTACGGTTCGACCACCCTCACGGATAGCAAAACGCAGACCTTCTTCCATCGCAATCGGTGCAATCAGGGTCACAACCATCTGTACGTTGTCACCCGGCATCACCATCTCAACGCCGTCAGGAAGCTCACATGCGCCGGTTACGTCCGTCGTACGGAAGTAAAACTGCGGACGGTAGCCCTTGAAGAACGGCGTGTGACGACCACCCTCATCCTTGGACAGAACATAAACCTCAGACTCAAACTTCGTGTGAGGATTCACGCTGCCGGGCTTGGACAGAACCTGACCACGCTCAACTTCTTCGCGCTTCGTACCACGCAGGAGAACACCTACGTTCTCACCCGCACGACCTTCGTCAAGGAGCTTGCGGAACATCTCAACACCGGTGCAAGTCGTCTTCGCCGTGTCCTTGATGCCGACAATCTCAATCTCGTCGCCAACAGTCACGATACCGCGCTCAACTCGACCAGTAACAACCGTGCCACGACCGGAGATAGAGAACACGTCCTCTACAGGCATCAGGAAAGGCTGGTCAATGGCACGCTCGGGCTCAGGGATGTAAGAATCCAGCGTCTCAACCAGGGTCTTAACAGCCGTGGTGCCCAGTTCGTTGTCGTCTTCGCCGTTCAGAGCCATCAGCGCTGAACCACAGATGATCGGTGTGTCGTCACCGGGGAACTCGTACTGGTCAAGAAGCTCACGAAGCTCCATCTCTACCAGTTCTTTCATCTCTTCGTACTCTTCGGAGTCCGCACCGCCACAGTCTTCAGCCAGCAGATCCGCCTTGTTCAGGAAAACCACGATGTAAGGTACGCCTACCTGGCGAGACAGGAGGATGTGCTCGCGGGTCTGGGGCATAGGGCCGTCCGTCGCGCCACATACCAGGATAGCGCCGTCCATCTGCGCCGCACCGGTGATCATGTTCTTCACATAATCCGCGTGCCCGGGGCAGTCAACGTGCGCGTAGTGGCGTGAATCCGACTCGTACTCAACGTGTGAAGTCGCAATCGTAATGCCGCGCTCTTTCTCTTCCGGTGCGTTATCAATACCGTCAAACGCTACGAGATCGCCGCCCCATACTTCTGAGCAAACCCGTGTAAGCGCCGCCGTCAGCGTCGTCTTACCGTGGTCAACGTGTCCAATCGTTCCCACGTTAACGTGGGGCTTATCGCGCTCAAATGCTGCTTTTGCCATTACAACTACTCTCCTTGCACCGGTGGCGATTACCCGCCACACATCATCTTTGATTCTTTTAAAGCGTTACGCGCAAATCGCGTCCACCACACACAACCCTAACTACCAACTGCTACCGCTTACCAACCGCTTTCATAGCAGCCAAAGCAATGGAGCTCATAACCGGACTTGAACCGGTGACCTCTTCCTTACCAAGGAAGTGCTCTACCGACTGAGCTATATGAGCCTGTAGACTGCTTCTTCACTGCGTCGACGCCCAAACTCGAAGCGCCTACCGGCAAATGCCGGAATTACCTACTACTTTTTTACTGCTTCAAACCGACGACCCTATCTCGGCACGCAAGCTGCGTCAGCCACCATCAGGCTCCAGACCCTGACCACAAAATCGAGTCGTTGCTGGAGCGGGTAGCGGGAATCGAACCCGCATCATCAGCTTGGAAGGCTGAGGTTCTACCTTTGAACTATACCCGCGGCACCAACCCTGCCTCATCAGCACAAGCCGCAGAGCGCCTAGCACGGCCACCTATCCTGTGGTCGCGAGACGCTCTGTTACACCGGCCTGACTGCAATACCGACGCTTAATTTACTTTCTTTTCAAAAACTTATGGTGGAGGGAGGTGGATTCGAACCACCGAAGCTCGCGCGTCAGATTTACAGTCTGATCCCTTTGGCCACTCGGGAACCCCTCCGAAAGGCGGCACATTGTCCAGATGAGCCCAGACAATGTCAACAGATTTCTAGGGGTGAAGGCCCGGGCGAGCAGCAAAAGCGCGCAGACTTCACCAGTGGGGTGACTTTCACAAAAGAAAGGGCCGATCCGAAGCTTCTTCAGGAGCGCCAAGACATAGTTTCGCCAAGCGATTTTTGTCGTCAGCCTGCCGTGGTCATACGCAGATAAAGAAACGAGGATTTGCTCAAGCCTGTGGAGATAGGACCGGGACCGGTACGGACCCTGATGAGTATATCGGCACATAGGTTCCACTTTATTCCGGGCACATAGGTTACACATTGAGGCATTTGAGGGAGATCCCCGGATGCCTTGGAAGGAGTGTAACCAAATGGATGAACGTCTCAGATTTGTTGCGCGTAGGCTTGATGGCGAGAAGATGAGCGAGTTGTGTCGTGAATTCGGCATCTCCCGAAAGACCGGCTACAAAATCTTCAATCGCTACAAAGAGTTCGGTATCCGAGGACTCGAAGACCGCGCAAAAAGCCCCTACCGGCACCCCAACAAAACGCCGTTCCAGATCGAGAAGGCCATCTTGGCCATCAAGCGCGAGCACACAACCTGGGGTGCACCTAAAATTCGGGACAAGCTCATCAAGCAAATTCCGATGGTCAAGCCGCCTGCTCCCAGTACCATTCATGCGATTCTGGATCGGCATGGACTGGTCAAGAGACGTAAGCGCCGACGCTACAAAGCAAAGGGGACAGAACTCAGTGAAGCGCTCACGCCAAACGCGCTCTGGTGCGCTGACTACAAAGGCCAATTTTTACTGGGCAACAAAAAATATTGTTACCCGCTGACCATTACCGACCAGCGCTCACGATATTTATTGGCCTGCGAAGGTCTTGAGTCCACTAAAGAGAGGGGTGCATTTCCCGTTTTTGAGCGCACTTTCAAGGAGTTTGGTCTGCCCGCAGCCATGCGTACTGACAATGGCGTCCCCTTCGCCTCAGCCCACGCACTGTTTGGTCTGAGCAAACTCTCGGTATGGTGGCTGCGCTTGGGTATTCGTATCGAGCGGATCAAGCCCGGCAATCCGCAGCAGAATGGCCGCCATGAACGCATGCATCTCACTCTAAAGAAGGAGGCCACCAAACCAGCTTCCTTCAACTTCCTACAGCAGCAGGGTCGTTTTGACGACTTCATCGAGGGTTACAACCAGGACCGCCCGCAGCAGGCACTTAACGGCCTGTATCCCGCCGAGCTGTACACACCCTCACCCCGCGAGTACTTCCATCCAGAGCCACTGGAATACCCGTTCAGTGACCGAACAATACAAGTCACTCAGTGTGGCAGGATCTGCATAGGCCGACGCAAGATTAACTTCAGCACGGTCTTCGCGGGCCAGTATGTAGGGATTAGAGAGATTGCTGACGAAATTTGGCTTGTCAGCTTTATGGACTATGACTTAGGATTTTTTGACCAGACCGAGAATCGCGTGGAGCCTGTGGGCCAAAACCCCTTCGCTCCGCTAACCAGGTGAAAGTGGCACCTATGTCCTCGGAATAAACTGTTACCTATGTGCCAAGCAAGCACCTGATAAATATGGAGCTGGCGAGAGGAATCGAACCCCCGACCGGCTGATTACAAATCAGCTGCTCTACCTACTGAGCTACGCCAGCCAACACGCGAGGTGCGCGAGTGTAATCAAGCAATCGACCGCTTTCAATCACTCACCGCAAAAAAGCGTCACAAAAGTCCTTTTCATAGCCAGCTCTTAACAGGCAACACAACCCCTCGGTATTCAATACGGCGTCTACTCCAAATAGAAAATAGCGAAAAGCTAGACAGCGAGCGCAGCGGCAGCGGCTGCAACTTGCTGACCACGTTGATCCAAAGAACCCCGAGCCGCTTCGCCGTAGCGCTCTACGATGCCCTTTGCGGTATTACCGGGCACACCTCCCGTGAATGGGGGCGCAGGATCGTACTCAAGCGCGAGCATCGTCAAAGCGGCGACATCTCGCCCTAGGACTTCATCCAGCACAGTGAAGGCAAAATCTACCCCGGCGGTTACCCCACCGCCCGTAATCAAGCGCCCATCCACCACCACTCGCTCTTTTACTGGAATGGCGCCGAAACTTTCCAAAAAGTGGTGGGAGGCCCAGTGCGTTGTCGCATGCTTACCCCGGAGCAAGCCCGCTGCACCGAGAATAAGCGACCCCGTACACACTGACGTGACATAGATCGCGCTGGCAGCAGTCTCGCGCACAAAGTTTAAAGTCGCGGTATCCGTCAGCAGCGGGTTCACACCGCCACCGCCCGGCACGCAAAGAATGTCTGCCTGCGGGGCGGATTCATAATCATAATCGGGCATGATTTTCAGACCTGAGCCCGAAGTTACCAGGCGTCGCTCAGGCGCTACGGTAAACACCGTCCAACCCGCCTTGGCGAAAACCTCAATGGGGGCAGTTGCATCAAGCTGCGTTATGCGGTCAAACACCATCACCGCGACCGACATTCCCTTACCCTCACCAGGGTCAACTCTCTGTGGACCCGGCTTGGATGAAGACGCACCGTTAGCTACACCGCCCATTGCCGCGGCAACACCCAGAGCAGCACCAGCGCCCAAAAACATCCGACGCGTAGAAGATGAGGCAGAGGCTAAGCCCGAGCTCCCGTCGCCGCCAGAAATCCCATCGCCCGCACGCAGAGCCTGAGGATTACCATCATCGTGCATATCAGAATCCTTTCAAGACACTATCGTGGTCACCCTCGCTCGGGAGGTCAAGCCCTACCCAGCGGCCCTTAACTTAGCCTCGAGAGCACCTTCGGCAAAGCGTCTACATACATCTGGACATGCTCCAAACGACCCATGCTCACACGCGACCAATTCGTGTAGTCGCGATAGATACCCCGAATAAGCACATTCTCCTTTGCCATCTCCTCGCGGAAGGTCTGAGCGTTGATCGAACCCAGATCCACAAAAATAAAGTTGGTCTGCGAAGGCAGCCCGGACAGGCCATTCTCTTTCAGAGCCGCGTACACCATTTCACGACCCTCTCGGATCTTAGCCCGCGAAGCATCCATAAAGACCTGGTCCTCATAGCTCGCCACCGCAGCAGCCAAGCCTGCCTGATTTAGGCCATACCATCCAATACCATAGCGGCTCATCGCCTCGATCTTTTCCGGTGCTGCGATGATGTAGCCGACGCGCATACCAGCAAGGCCATAGATCTTGGAGAACGTTCTCGCCACGATTACGTCGTAGCCTTCTTTGACAAGAGGAACCATCGTGTTCTCTTGAGGCATATCCGTAAGCTCGTTATAAGCTTCATCAACAAGCACCGTCGCCTTCGCAGACGCTTTTTTACAAAAGGCCCGCAACGCAACGGGGTCCATCAGCAGACCGGTTGGGTTGTTGGGATTAACCACTTGCACCATGGCTATCGAGTCATCGATTGACTCGTACATTGTCTGCAAATCTATCTCAAGCCCCGGCGTTTTGGGTAAGCGCGTAATCTCCGCGATACCCTGCTTCTCCACACTTTTGGATGTTGTGTCCCAGAAAAGGTCCGGCCCCAGGATGTTGCCGCTCTGGCCTGCCGACACCGCGCAGGCCACCAAAGCACCGCTGGAACCCGAGCTAAGTGCAACGTACTCGGGGTCAACACCGTGTCGCTCAGCAATCATGGCTTGCAAGGCTCGAGCTGACTCGTTTACGTAATAAGCGCCGCTAGCACTCGCCTCCTGAATAGCAGCGAGGGCAGCCTCGCTCGGGCCGTAGGGATTCTCATTGGCATTCAATTTAGCAATTCCAGCGGCGGGCCCATATGCCGGTTTGAGCCGCGTGATCTTCGGAGAGCTCTCCGCTATCGCTACACCTTGCTTGCTCGCGGTAACAACGGCTAAGGCGCCTGCTGCACCGAATAGAAATTTTCTGCGATTGAAATCTGCTGTCATTATGATCACCCTTTTGCTGTTAAATACCGCTGCTATTTTTCTCCACAAACATTAGCCGTGGAAATTAAGTCTTCGATCTAAAGAACTGTTAGCCGTCCTGGTGCCCCTGCGAGGTACCTCTTGTAGACTCGTCATTCACCGCCCTGTCTACACCTTAATGAACATAGAGACAGATACCACAACCAAATACACGCCGAAAATACGCTTTAACTGATTAGCATCCAAACTATGGGCCAACTTAGCACCCAGCGGTGCGGTCAACACGGAGAAGAAAGCGATCGCAGCAAGCGCCGGCATATTTACGTAACCTAGGGATCCTATCGGGAGGTTATCTGCGCCCAGACCCATGACCACAAAACCCAACATACCTGGAAGACCAATCAAAAAACCAACACCTGAAGCCGTCGCAACAGCCTGATGTATCGGCCTGTTGCAGATGACCATGGTCAGCACCGTAATTGTGCCACCACCTATACCAAGTAGTGCCGAGAACCCGCCAAGACCACTGGCTAACGCGGCCTTCCCTGCCCCGGTCGGCATTGCCCAGCGCCCCTTGAAACGATCAAACATGGAAGGAAACAAAAAGTAGATTGAGTAGATCAACACACCCACAGCAAACACCATGATGAGTCTTTCACTGTCAGCCATCGACGCAATCCAAAGCCCGGCAAGCACTCCCATCAGCACCCAAACAGCCCAATCTTTGAGAAGTGCAAAGTCAACCGCGTCCCTTTTATTGTGTGCATGTACAGCACGTGCGGACGAAACCACTATCGTTGCCAGCGACGTCCCAACTGCCACCATCATGAGGTTGTCCGTTTGGTCCGTTAAAAATGGGAACACCGCGAGCAACGCCGGGACGACAACAAAGCCACCACCCACGCCAAACAAGCCCGCGGTCAAACCCGCAATCATCCCAGCTCCACTCAAAAGCACGATGAACATCAACATTTCGTGGCCAACCACCCCTGCTCTAACCCCTG
Source organism: Congregibacter litoralis KT71 (assembly GCF_000153125.2). NCBI lineage: Bacteria > Pseudomonadati > Pseudomonadota > Gammaproteobacteria > Cellvibrionales > Halieaceae > Congregibacter > Congregibacter litoralis. Next base: position 980,128 of record NZ_CM002299.1, on the reverse strand, counting down.
TTGTCGCAACATGAGAAAAGTCATGTTTGTCTTCATCATCGTAAGTTTGGAGTGCTTACTCCCTTGGGACGCTCTAAGACGTCATACATAAGCTGGCTTGCTACTCAGAAGTCGACACGGAGTCGTGCGTAGTAGTAGCCGCCTTGCCAATCAGCAACGCTCGTAGACGGATAGAGACGACCGCAACAGTAGTCGTTGTCACTCGCGACCCTATCGACCTGATCCGGGTATTCGTCGAAGATGTTACGACCACCGATGGAAGCCCTCAGATTGGCATTAATCTGCCATGAGCCTTCGAGATCGAAGAAGACAACCGGGTCATAGGTTTGGATCGACAGTGGTGATGTGTTATCGGAATCTTCCCACTCACCAAAGTAGCGCGCGCGCCCCATCAGCGAGAAATCCCCAAAACTGTGAAACGCAGTCGCATTCCATCTAACGTTCGGCAACTGGTTTTCAAGATCGAACTCGCCCTCAGGATTGAGAACGTCAAGAGGATCGTCGGTAATCTCCTGCTCGTTGTAGTTCATAGCCAGGGAAAAGTCCGTCGACTGCCCGTTCGACCAGCTCATCGGGTAGTTGGCGACAATATCGAACCCTCGGGTCTCAGTGTTGATCGCGTTCTGGAAGTAGTTGACGCCACCAATGCTTTCTGCCCCGGCAACACCTGCTGCCTGGAGAGCCAGGAAGCGCTCGTAAGCATCCGGGTCACCATTCGGATCTGAGCTGACATCCAGCGTTGATATCGCGCGGAAGCGATCATCGATGTCGATGCTATAAGCGTCAAAAGTCAGCGACAGGTTCTCTAACTCCAGCGTGAACCCCACGGTAAAACTTGTTGAAGTCTCTGGGGCAAGCTCTTGTGCACCCAAGGCCTGAGCCACGGTTCCGCCTGCAGGAAACAGGCCTGTCGCAACCGGAAAACCATTTGGCAGCCGCGTAGACACGTTTGTTGTTCCCTGTTGACCAGGTGTTGGCGCTCGAAAACCGGTGCCAAAGGAACCACGCAATGCAAAGGCATCATTTATCCGATAACGCGCTGCGACCTTACCCACAACCTCGCTTCCAAAGTCAGAGTAATCCTCATATCGCAATGCACCCTGCAGCAGTAGCTGATCTGTTACGTCAGCTGAAAGGTCACCATAGAAAGCGTAGGAGTCACGAGTGTATTCCTCAGAAAACGCAGGTGAGTAGCCGGGAAACCCGTTAGATCCAACGCCAACGACGGTGAATACCGGGTCATCAGGATCCGCACAGTTCAGCGCCTCGTCGGCGGGAGCATTGGTCGCCGCCAAGCCAGCAGCGGTAGGTGTTCCATCGTCGTTACAAAGGCCATAAGGATCCGCAACCGCATGAGGACCGGCAATGTAAGAAGCCTCGTCACTCGACTCCCCTACGTCGTAGGTTTCATCAAGGTAGCTTGCGCCGTACGCAAATACCAAAGGTGAAGCCAAGCCAACATCAAACTCAGTAGCCAGATCGAGCTGAAGCTGGAACTCTTCGTTCGTCAATGTGCCAGGCCGAAAGTCTGTCGGTGAAGCTGAACCAAGGGACGGGTTAATCGTGTTAAACAATCGGTAGTCAATCTCGTTGGACCCAAATCGCGCGCTAAGGTCAAATGTAGTTGCATCACTCAGGTTACCCCGGAGGCCTCCCGCAAGGGAGACATCCTCGACTTCACCCTCAAATCTCGGCGTAAATCCCCCGGCAAATTTATCCAGCGGGTTGTAAATAGAACCATCTTCTTCACGAAGATCCTCGATTGTGCCGTTGCCCGGATAGCGATAGAAGAAACTTCCGTCGCTTTGAACGGAGCCGTAATTACCAAATGCGTACAACTCCATGCCGTTGTCCAGGTCATAGCCCGCGTTGAAGAAGAACATTTGATGCTCTCTGTTGGGAATACCCCAGGGCATAGCGTTCTCGCCCTCCACGGATGCCGCATCTACACCGCCGGGAAATGCCGATTGCAAAGCTTGAATTCTTGCAGAAGCGCCAGGAGTTGGCGTTCCACTTACAAAGCCCTGTCGAAGCTCACTTTGCTCTGTGAATCGCGGATTACCCTGATCAAGGCAGAACCAACTTTCACAGTATTGCTCTGATCGCTCCGTAAACTCCGAGTCATTTATCTCAGCTGAAATAGAAAGAAAACCCTTATCTCCCAGCGGGAGACCGATGTTTCCCTGCACGGTATAAGCCGCACCATCGCCCTCAAAATATTCCCCGGTGTCGATGGTGAGATCAAAACCCTCACTGTTCTCTTTAAGGTTAAAGTTCATAACGCCTGCGATGGCATCGGATCCATACTGCGAACTGGCACCATCTCGAAGAACCTCAATCGATTGAATCGCAGCGGCTGGAATTGTCGCTACATCCGGACCCTGAGTGCCTGAGCCACCTATCTGCACTAACGAGGCTCGATGACGTCGCTTACCGTTCACAAGAACGAGAGCGTGGTGTGAATCAAGACCCCGGAGCTGCACCGGTCGAATAAAAGACGCTCCATCTGAAATGGGCTGCCGACTCACGTTAAAAGATGGGACCAGTGTTTGAAGAATATCGACCGTATCGGTATGCGAAACCGCTTCGATCTGCTCCAATCCAAAAGTATCAATAGGCACTGCAGAGTCAACGGCCGATCGGGGCTCACCGCGAAGGCCTGTAATTACGACTTCCTCTAAAGCGGTGGGGTCCTGTGCAAGCGCTTCCGGGAGGTATGTCGCGGAAAGGCCCGCGGAAAGGATCGCAAGCGCGTACGGCAATGGCTTCAGTTTGTGTTGCATGGTTTTCTCCTGTGTAGCATTTCTGGCCGATCTAACGCCGGTAACTTGATGTTGGTTCTACCGCTGTTTTCTGGTCACGCGCGCCACCCTGAGCTGCAACACGCACTCGGGCGGCTCAGCTCCAAGACGCAATATTGGATTCGAGATGCAACCTGGCCGAATATTGCAAACGCACTTTTTTCGTGAGTTGTTCTCTAACTCACGACTAGGCGACTGGAATCGAGAACAGCAAAACACGTACCAACTAGAAGTCGGTGAACAGCTTCACATGGAGATTTGCGCCAACGAAGAATGGCGCTGCTTAGAAAGCGTAAAATGACTTTCGCACAGGTTTTCTCGGCTTTTTTTCCAAACTAGAAGAACCAAAGAGGCTCTCAAAATTCCCGGAATTTGACGACATGACTTTCTAAATATGGGCCGCAGAGGAATGGCAGAGGCAACCTCAGCAACAGGATTTTTCAGATTTTTTTCCTGAAAACGCACCGCTCAAGTGCGAGCCCTGCTTCAAGAATGACCGCGTTGCCCCCATGCTCAAATTCGGTGCACGCACCGAATCAGTGCTTCTATGATAGCTCGAAAAGCGTTGTGGCTATTCTTCTAACTTTGAACCAAACTCCTCAATCAGAGTTACTTTTATAAGCATGGACAGCTAATCAAGTCTGATATGTCCCCCGAAAGCAAAGGCCTACGCCAATGAATCGCAGAAAATTTTTAGCCGCAGCCGCGCTCGGCGCGACCTCGCTTGCAGGCTGTGCCGCATCACCAAACTCCTCACTAAGGTCTCGTCAGGCGCTATCAGCGCAGCCTCCGGGTGGGATTGCTGATGCCCTCGTGCAACCGATCAGTGCAGGCATGATGCCCGTGAAGTCCTCCCTGGACCGCGTAACGCGCACCATTGTTGGGCTACGGCCGTTTCGAAAGCCTGGACCCAGACTGCAGGCGGTAAAACTGGGGGCAAAAGATGTTGTACATAACTATGGCCATGGAGGGGGCGGCGTATCTCTGTCATGGGGAGTAGCGGAGCTCGCTGCTGCACTGGTGAAAGATTTCGGGCGCAGAGATGTTGCCGTTCTGGGCTCAGGTGTTATTGGCCTTTCCACCGCTCTTCAACTTCAAAGGGCCGGCGCCGGTGTCACGATCTACGCCAAAGACTTCCCACCGTACACCACATCCAACGTCGCTGGAGCAATGTGGCACCCGGTAACGCTTTTTGAGCGAGAGCAGGTAAGTCACTCCACTCTGCAAATGCTGGATTTGGCATCTCAGATCGCTTTTAGGCGCTTTATTGGCTATGCCAACGACCCTACGTATGGCGTCTACTGGATACGACAGTACTCGCTGAGTGAGGCATCAATGGACACATCGACCCCCTACATCGGTGGAGACAGCCTTTACCCGGGACTGGTACGTAATCAAAAGAACGGCCCCTTCGGCTTTGCTTACCACGACGCTTACTACACGCTCATGATTGACCCAGACATATACCTGCGAGCACTGATGCGTGACTTTACGGGTGCAGGCGGAAAACTCAGAGAAGTCGCTTTTGAAACTGCAGATGATGTCGAAGCCTTGGCCGAGCGCAGCATCGTGAACTGCACCGGGCTTGGTGCGGCCAGATTGTTTGATGACGAAAGCCTGATCCCCGCGCGTGGCCAGCTCAGCTTCCTCCTCCCCCAGAACGATATCGACTACGGCTATGCAGGAGTCGTCAGGGAGCACGGACTTCTCTACACATTCCCGAGAAAGACCGGGATACTCCTCGGCGGGTCCGTAGATAAAAACGACTGGGACCTCAACCCGAGAGAAGACGAAGTACAGCGTATGGTCGAGGGTCACGCAGCGATGGCCGCGCGATTGAGCTAGTACACCCTCCCCGGGGTGAACGCGTGAGATAGCAACACGCGTGAAACGATTGGAACGGGCATGGAGAGCAGCAGTGATTAATACAAACGTAGGCAAGCTGAGCCGTCGCAGGCTTATGGCAGGCATGGGGACTGCCGCCGCGGGCGCCATGCTGTGGGGTCACGGTGCACTCGGAGCAGCATCCGACTCCCTACCCGAGAGTCCTTCAGGGACGTCCGCCGAGGATCTCGCTCGCGACGAATCTTACTGGCAGAGAGTGGCATCGTTTTATGACCGCACGGAAGGCATTGTTAACCTGGAGCACGGCTACTGGGGAAAGATGCCTCGGCCCGTACAATCCTCCTATCTTCAGGCGTTAGAACGCGTAAATACGCAGAATTCCTTCTATGCGCGAAAGGAGTTTTCTTCCGATTACAGGCGCGCCGTGGAACAGGCCGCTGCATTACTCGGAGCGGAGCCTGACGAGATAGTGCTTACGCGAAATGCCACGGAATCGATCCAGAGCCTGATCCTGCAATACGATTCCCTAAAAACAGGAGACTCAGTCCTGCTGGCTGACGTCGACTACCCTAGCTTCAAAACGCTGATGCGCTCTCTTGAGCAGAGTCGGGGTGTCAAAGCAGTGGAACTTGCCCTACCTCGCAGAGCGACGCAAGCTGAACTATTGGCGGCCTACACCGAAGCTTTTGATGCGAACCCTAAACTCAAGCTGATGCTACTCACTCATGTGAGCAATCAGCATGGCTTAGTACTCCCTGTCGCCAAGATCACTGCGGAAGCTCGCCTCCGTGGCATAGATGTGATTTGCGACAATGCACAGTCCTGGGGCTTGCTGGACTATCGCATCACGGATTTGGGAGTGGACTGGGCAGCGTTCAATCTTCACAAATGGATAGGCGCGCCCCTGGGAGTAGGCGCGCTTTATATGCGCCGTGGTACTAGAGAGAAAATCAAGGTGCATCCAGGCGAGAGAGATCTATCGAGCAAGTCCGTCGGCGCGCGAGTTCACCCCGGGACCATCAATTTCGCGGCGATCATCGCCGTGCCTGATGCCCTTGGATTTCACAACGCGGTGGGCGGTGCTAACAAAACGGCGCGCCTTCGTTACCTGAATGAATTGTGGAGAGAAGAGGCTGAAACCTTAAGCCACATCGAGGTACTGGGGGGCGCAGATCCCGAATCTCGCACGGGCATGGGCTCATTTCGATTGCTCGGTAAAAATAGCGACGACGATGCCAAAGCACTACAAAAAACCTTGGAGGCCGATTTCGGGATTTTCTCAGTGGCGCGCTATGGCTTGGCTGACGGCGCCTGCGTTAGGATCACACCCCAGGTTTTTACAACACCCAATGACCTTAGACAATTAGTTTCAGCGCTAAAAAGAATAACAGCTTGAGGAAGCTGAAACCCCGCTTTTTGTTCGACCTTCACAGCGCTAAACCGATGCCACCATCGCACCGCGCAGCGCCGGTGAGCGGATACGGATCTTTCGAAAAACTTCCACGTTTTCTTTGCCTTAGGTGACCTCACGCACGAGGGTCATCGAGGTGTTACGAGCCAGATCCCCAACCTACTGAGCTTCGCTGACAAAGACGCGAGGAGCGTGAAGTTAGTTCAAGATGGCGACGCCCTCAATCAGTCAAAAAAGTAGAGCTGAAGACACTCCATGAAGCGCGAGCATCTCAGCACACTCCACCTCGGCCTGCCGCAGCAGACCTTCAAACACCAGGCGCGGTGCCAGGGTGTACTCGCAACTCAGTGCCTCTGCCAGCTGCTCCGCCCCACCTCCACAGAGAAGTAATCGCGGGGTTTCTCCCCGCTGCGAGGCGCGCTTCAAGGCCAGATCCACGGCACCGGCCTGCGCAAGCAGGAGACCGTGGCTTACTGCCTCTGCGGTAGAACGGCCCGGAAGAAGAGAAACAGCACCGGCAACACGGTCGCGAACCCGTCTGGTGTCTGCAAAAAGTGCCCGCTCCATAAGCGCCGTACCCGGAATGATATAGCCTCCCTCGTGCTCTCCACCGGGGGCCACCAGGTCGATGGTTAGAGCAGAGCCCGCATCAACCACGCATAAGTACCCGCTATGCCGGCGTCGGGCAGCCAGCATCGCCAGCCAACGGTCTACCCCCATACGCTCGGGGTCGGCGTAGGAATTCACCAGCCCGTCCAAGGAGTCTCGGGTTTGAGCGAACCACACAACAGCGCCTTGGGCGCTCAGTTTTTCAGAGAGTTCCTGCTGCAGCTCCGGCGCCGCGACACTGGCAATCAGTACTTTGGCATTTTGGAGGCTAGGTCCCAGCGTTTTCGGGATCTGGGCGGTGTCGAGGCGCCCCGCCCCCGATATCTTTCCCTCGTCTATGCGTAGCCACTTCGCACCACTGTTACCGATGTCCAGAAGGATTAACGCCCCCGTCATTGCGCCGCTTCCTGCAGTCGCAGAGAGACTTCCCCACCGTAGATGCTTTGCACACCCGCACCGGTGCTGAGAAGCAGAGCACCCCGCGCATCAACCCCGGCGGCTGTCCCGGACAGGCGCCGACCATTGTTGTCCACGATAACCGGTCGACCCGCGAAAGCATCCATCGCCAGCCAGCGCTCCCGCCAGGGGGCAAATCCATGCTCCTCGTAGGTGGCGAGGGCAGGGAGCAAATGACTGAGGAGCTTTCCCACGAGGACGCTTCGGGTAAACGCTCCCTGACCGGAGTCCCGAAGGTCCGCCCAGGGCTGCTCGATTCCCTCCGCCGCGCCGTCGGGAAGCTGCACATTGATCCCGATCCCGACAACCACATCACAGGGTCCGGAAAAATCGCCGCTCATCTCCACAAGGATGCCCGCAAGCTTTTTCCCGTCGAGATAGATGTCGTTGGGCCACTTCAACGCAATGCTGTCGACGCCCAACTCCCCGAGGGCTTCACCCACGGCAACGCCGATAGCCAGGGAGAGCCCCTCGAGGACCTCAGCCCCGCCACGGAATTGCCAACCAACGGACAGATAAATGCTGCTGGCAAAGGGACTCACCCAGGAACGACCACGACGGCCGCGACCCGCACTCTGACTCTCCGCAAGGCAGACGGACGCACGTCTGCCAAAGGGTGTTTGTCGCCGGAGCTCCGCGTTCGTGGAGTCTATGCTCTGATGAATCTGTAAATCGTGAAGCCAGGTGGACGCGTCGGTATCTATGGCATCGCGGATACGCTGCTCGTCCAGGAGATCCAGCCCCCCTTCAATCTGATAGCCCTGCCCGCGCACCCGCGTCACCTTGATACCCAGCTTCTCCAGGGTGGCCACCTGCTTCCATATGGCCGTGCGACTCAGACCCTGGTGCCGGGCAAGGTCTGCCCCCGAGTGGACAGCACCATCAGCAAGCGTCGCTAAAACATCTGTGGCGGACATCAGGACAAACCTTTTTCGTGACGGCAGCGGATCATAGCAAAGTCGTTCCCGGCCATCGGCACCCATAGAACCGCCAAACAGTCGAAGCACCCGGGAGCGTTTTTCTATGTTTACGTTAACGTAAACGTAAGCTAGACTGAAGCCATGTCATCGTCTCAAAAACGCTTCACAATTTCTGAGCTGTCGCGGGAGTTTGATATCTCCACGCGCACAATCCGCTTCTATGAAGAGAGAGGCTTTATCAAGCCTCTTCGATCCGGACAAAAACGCATTTACACCCCCGCCGACCGGGCCCGAATCCGACTCATCCTCCGAGGTAAGCGCATTGGTCTCAGCCTCGCCGAGAGCGTCGAAATCATTGATATGTACCACCCCGGCGAAAGCGACTCGGCCCAACTCGACTCCCTGCTATCGCGCATCGGCAAACGCCGGGCGGCGCTGGAACAGCAACGCAAAGATCTTGACGACATGCTAGCCGCCCTGGACGAGGTCGAAGGACTCTGTCGCGAAGCCCGGGAAAAACACCGAGACCAACAGCCTCACAAATCACTTTCTGCTTAACGCGCAAGGAGCACAGCGTATGAACACCGGATACCCCACTCTCAATTTCGGGCTTGGCGAGGACATCGACATGCTTCGGGATGCGGTGCATCAAATGTGCGAGAAAGAGATCAAACCTCGCGCCGCGAAGATCGATCAGGACAATGACTTCCCTGCGGATCTCTGGCCCAAGCTGGGCGCCATGGGCCTCCTGGGCATCACCGTCGACGAGGAGTTCGGGGGTAGCGGTATGGGCTACCTTGCCCACTCCATCGTCATGGAAGAAATCAGCCGCGCCTCGGGCTCCGTGGGCCTGTCCTATGGAGCCATGTCGAACCTCTGCCTGAACCAGATCCAGCGCCATGGTAACGATGCCCAGCGATCCCACTATCTGCCCAAACTCTGCACCGGAGAGCACGTCGGCGCCCTGGCGATGTCTGAAGCCAACGCAGGTTCCGATGTCGTAAGCATGAAGCTCAACGCCCGTCGTGAAGGAGACCATTACGTTCTCAACGGCACAAAAATGTGGATTACCAACGGGCCGGACGCCGACATCTACGTCATCTATGCAAAAACCGATATAGATGCTGGCTCCCGCGGTATCACGGCGTTCATCGTGGAACGTGACTACCCCGGGTTCTCCCGATCGCCGAAGCTGGACAAACTGGGCATGCGGGGATCCAACACCTGCGAGCTGGTGTTCGAAGACTGCATCGTGCCCGCCGAGAATATTCTCCGGGAAGAGGGCAAAGGCGTTGAGATTCTCATGTCGGGCCTGGATTACGAGCGGACGGTCCTATCCGGTGGACCCGTAGGCATCATGCAGGCCTGCATCGACGAGGTACTGCCCTACCTCCACACACGGAATCAGTTTGGCCAGGCCATCGGCGAGTTCCAGCTCATGCAGGGCAAACTTGCCGATATGTATGCCGACCTCAACGCCTGTCGGTCTTATCTGTATATGGTCGCCGCAGCCTGTGATCGCGGGGAAGAAACGCGACAGGACTGCGCGGCGGTGATTCTGTACACAGCAGAAAAAGCGACGCAGCTCGCGCTCCAAACGATTCAGGCCCTGGGGGGTTACGGCTATACCAACGAAGCCAATGCCGGACGCCTGTTGCGCGACGCCAAGCTCTACGAAATTGGTGCGGGCACATCGGAAATTCGGCGTATGCTCATTGGCCGCGAACTTTTCAAAGCCTCGGCCTGAGTATTCTTCTATGACAATTCTTCAGACTCGATACAACGCGAATGACCCCGCGGCCCTGGACAATCAACGGGCCATGCGGCGTCAGGTTAAAAGTCTCCGTGAACTGGTCGCAAAAATCAGCGAAGGCGGTGGTGAAGTCGCTCGGGAACGACATGTTTCCCGAGGAAAACTTTTACCTAGGGAGCGTCTTGATGCGCTCCTGGACCCGGGAACCCCGTTTCTGGAGCTGTCCCAGCTCGCCGCCCATGAGGTCTATGAGGACGAGGTGCCCGGCGCCGGCATCATCACCGGTATCGGTCGTGTCAGCGGACACGAATGTATGGTGTTTATCAACGACGCCACGGTCAAAGGCGGCACTTACTACCCCCTCACAGTCAAAAAACAAGCCCGCGCGCAGACCATCGCTGAACAGAACAACCTCCCCTGCCTTTACCTGGTGGACTCCGGCGGTGCGTTCCTGCCCCTGCAGGATGAGGTGTTTCCCGACCGGGAGCACTTTGGCCGCGCCTTTTACAATCAGGCGCGCATGTCGGCCAAGGGCATTCCGCAACTCGCGGCAGTCCTGGGAAGCTGCACCGCCGGGGGGGCCTACATCCCTTCCATGGCGGATGAGTCGATAATCGTACGTGAACAGGGCACCATTTTTCTGGGTGGACCGCCGCTGGTCAAAGCAGCAACGGGCGAAGTCGTCAGCGCCGAAGAACTCGGTGGAGCCGACGTGCACTGCCGGCAGTCCGGTGTCACCGATCATTACGCAAACGATGATCGCCATGCGATGGCCCTGTTGCGACAATCCGTCGCCAATCTCAATCGCGTCAAGCAGGTCAATATCGAAGTCAAGGCGCCCGTCGAACCCCGCTACCCTGCTGCGGACCTCTACGGCATTGTCCCCGCGGACCGACGCCAGCCCTTTGATGTGCGGGAAGTCATCGCAAGGATTGTCGATGACTCGGCCTTTGACGAGTTCAAAGCACTCTTCGGCGATACCCTGGTGTGCGGATTCTCGCGCCTCCATGGGTATCCCATCGGCATCGTCGCCAATAACGGTATCCTGTTCTCCGAGTCCGCCGTGAAAGGCGCCCACTTTGTCGAGCTTTGCGCACAGCGCAAGATCCCCCTGCTGTTTTTGCAGAACATCAACGGCTTCATGGTGGGTCGCGAATACGAAGCAGAGGGTATTGCCCGCCACGGTGCGAAGATGGTGCACGCCGTGGCCTGCGCCGACGTTCCCAAATTCACCGTGGTTATCGGCGGCTCCTTTGGCGCAGGAAACTACGCGATGTGTGGCCGATCCTACGACCCCCGTTTTATGTTCATGTGGCCCAATGCCCGCATATCCGTAATGGGCGGCGAGCAGGCAGCCAGCGTCTTGGCCACGGTCAAACAGGACCAGCTTGCACGGCGTAATGAGAGCATGAGCGATGAGGAGGAGGCGAGCTTCAAGCAACCTATCCTGGACCGCTACGAAGCCCAGGGGCATCCTTTTTACGCCTCGGCCCGACTCTGGGACGACGGCGTCATTGATCCCATGGACACACGTCAGGTGTTAGCCCTGGCGCTCTCCGCGTCCCTCAATACGCCAGTAACAGAATCACGCTTCGGCGTGTTTCGAATGTAGGTCACCCATGATGAACAGCGGTTCCGAATCCTTAGTCAGTTGCCAGGTAGACGCGCAGGGCATTGCCCGGGTTTGCCTCAACCGTCCCGAAAAACACAATGCCTTCGACGACGGGATGATCGCGCTGATGCAATCGCATTTCTCCCATCTTGCCGAGCGTGACGACGTCCGCGCCGTCATTTTGGAGGCCGAAGGTAAGAGCTTCTCCGCCGGGGCGGATCTTGCCTATATGAAGCGCATGGCGGAGTTTGATTACGGGCACAATCTTGACGATGCCCGCGCTCTGGCGACCATGCTACAAACGCTGAAGACCCTGCCCCAGCCGACCATTGCGAAGGTCCAGGGCAATGCTTTTGGCGGTGCCGTGGGCCTCATCAGCTGTTGCGACATTGCCATCGCCAGCGACAGGGCCCTTTTCGGGCTGACGGAAACGCGTATCGGCCTCATACCTGCGACCATCGGGCCCCACGTCATCGAAGCCATGGGGCCCCGCTGGGCGCGGCGCCTCTTCCTCACCGCAGAGCGATTCGACGCGCACCGTGCCCGGGATATACAGCTCATTCATGAATGCTGCGACGTCGATGAACTCGACAGCACAGTAGACGACATTGTTAAGGCTCTCCTTTCTAACGGCCCTCTGGCGATGGGCGCAGCCAAGGTCCTCGTGCGGGACCTCACGGGCAAAGCCGTCGATGCGCACTTGATTGATGACACCAGCGCGCGAATTGCCCATCTGCGCGTCTCCGAAGAGGGCCAGGAAGGCCTCCAGGCATTTCTCCAGAAGCGTCCGGCGAACTGGACCCCAGGGAGCAAACACTGATGTTTAACCGAATTCTCATAGCGAATCGCGGAGAGATTGCCTGCCGTGTCATCCACACCGCGAAGGCGTTGGGCATCCGCACCGTCGCGGTGTATTCCGATGCCGACCGAAACGCACTCCATGTGCAGCTGGCCGATCAGGCGGTGCATATTGGTGAATCGGCGGCGACGCTCTCCTATCTGGACCAGGACAAAATTCTTCAGGCGGCTTTGGAAACCGCCAGCGAAGCGATACACCCGGGCTACGGCTTCCTGTCTGAAAACGCGAGCTTTGCCCGCGCCTGTGAAGCCGCAGGCATTGTATTTATCGGTCCCGGCGCTTCCGCTATTGACTCCATGGGTTCGAAGTCCCGTGCTAAAAGCATTATGGAGCAAGCGGGCGTGCCCCTGATCCCCGGATATCACGGTGACGATCAGAGCGATGCCGTACTCCGCGAGCACGCAGACGCCATGGGTTATCCGGTGCTCCTCAAGGCCACCGCCGGAGGTGGCGGTAAAGGTATGCGCGCCGTGCATGGCCCCGAGGAGTTCAGCGAAGCCCTGGCGGCTGCGCGGCGGGAATCAAGCGCCAGTTTCGGCGATGACCGCATGCTCATCGAAAAACTCATTCAAAGACCCCGCCACGTGGAAGTTCAGGTCTTTTGTGACGGACACGGTAACGGCGTGTACCTCGCGGAGAGGGATTGCTCTATTCAGCGGCGTCATCAAAAGGTGATCGAAGAGGCACCGGCACCGGGACTTTCCGATGAGCTCCGCCGCGCCATGGGTGAAGCCGCCGTGGATGCCGCCCGCGCCATTGATTATCTCGGTGCGGGCACCGTGGAGTTCCTGCTCGATGCTTCAGAGCAATTCTTCTTTATGGAAATGAACACCCGCCTGCAGGTGGAGCACCCCGTGACAGAAATGATCACGGGCCAGGATCTTGTCGAATGGCAGCTGCGCGTTGCCGCCGGTGAAGCGCTGCCCCTGAGCCAGGGTGAGATCCGCGTAGACGGTCATGCCATGGAAGCGCGCATCTACGCCGAGGATACGGAGCAGGACTTCCTCCCCTCTACCGGCGTCATCAATTATCTGCGCCTGCCGCCCGAAGGCCCCTCCCTGCGCATAGACACCGGGGTCATTGAGGGCAGTGAGATCAGCCCCTATTACGACCCCATGATCGCAAAGCTCATTGTTCATGGGGATACCCGCGAAGAGGCACGTCGACGCCTGACCCGCGCCCTGAGCGCCTTCCGCGTTGCGGGCCCCGCGAGCAACATCGCGTTTCTCTACAACATCGCCGCACTGCCCGCCTTTGCGCATTGCGATCTTGATACGCACTTTATCGAACGTCATCACGAGGATCTTTTCCGCGCCCCTCCCGCGCAGAAAAACCGCGACCTCGCCGCCGCGGCCCTGGCACTGCTGTCCCTTAGGCGACTAGCCAACGAAAGCGCCGGGAATGATCAGTATTCACCCTGGGCTGACAGCCGGGGCTGGCGTATGAACACTCCCCACAGTCAGCGTTTCGACGTGCTCTGTCATGGTGAGGAGTATCTCGTAGAGCTTGTGGACCGCGGCGATCACCTCGAGCTTCTTCTGGACGACGAAACGGCGACAATCCGCGGCGACCTCCGCGATGATGTGTTGATGCTGGAGCTCGATGGGCACCGCTATCGCGGCAGTTTTGCCGAAGAGAATGGCGAATTCACCTTGTTCTGGGACGACGGTGCGTTTCACTTTGCTGAAAAACAACTCACGGTGGCGGACGCCACCGCCGCAGCCGCGGGCGATAGCGATTTCGGAGCTCCCATGCACGGCACCGTCGTTGCGCTTCTCGTGGAGCCGGGTACTGAGGTCAGTGCCGGAGATCCCGTTGTAGTCATCGAGGCCATGAAAATGGAGCAGACCCTGCGGGCGCCCTCCGCGGGCACGGTCAAAGGGTTTCGCTGTAATCCGGGCGATCTGGTCGATCGCGGCGCAAGCCTGGTGGACTTTGAAGGTTCGAGCGATTCATGAGCACATCCTTCAATTACCCGGACGCGGTGTCCATTGTGGAGGTTGGCCCCCGGGATGGCCTACAGAACGAAAGCGCCCCTCTGGCGACCGAAGACAAAGTTGCGCTGGTCGAGGGACTCGTGGCGGCGGGCCTTGGCTACGTGGAAACCGGCAGCTTCGTAAATCCTCGCTGGATTCCCCAGATGGCGGATAGCGGCGATGTGTTTCAGCAGATAAAGCGGGCCCCGGACGTCACCTACGCCGCACTTACCCCCAACCTCAAGGGCTTTGAGCGCGCCATGGAGGCCAACGCCAGCGAGGTCGCAGTATTCGCGGCGGCCTCAGAGTCTTTTTCCCAGCGCAACATCAATTGCTCCATCGAAGAGAGCATCGCGCGATTCCTACCCGTCATGGAAGCCGCGAAAACCGCAGGAGTCAGGGTCCGGGGCTACGTGTCCTGCGTCCTGGGTTGCCCCTACGAGGGCCAGATAGAGCCCCCTGCGGTGCTTGCCGTATCTCAGGCCCTCTTGGACATGGGATGTTATGAGGTCTCCCTGGGAGACACGATCGGCACGGGCACCCCCGGGTCCATGGACAGGCTCCTCGAGACACTGGTGCCGACGCTCTCGGCTCGGCGACTGGCCCTCCACTGTCACAATAGCTATGGCCAGGCCCTGGCGAACATACTGGTGGGTCTGCAGCATGGCATCACTCGCATTGACAGCTCCGTCGCGGGCCTAGGCGGCTGCCCTTACGCAGCCGGCGCCAGTGGCAATGTCGCCACGGAAGACGTGGTCTACATGCTTCAGGGAATGGGCATCGACACCGGCGTCAATCTGGACGCTCTCATTGATGTGGGAAGAAGCTGTTGTAAAAAGCTGGGACGGGAAACCCAGTCTGCCGTAGCCAAAGCACGGAGCTAGTCTCTGCGATACAGTATCGTCACGGCTCTGTGGTAACGTTCTCCACGTGATCAAGCATCCCGACACAGACCCCCTCAAGCTCCGCAATATGGCGGCGATACTGGCGACGATCTCCGGCGCGGGTCAATGCGTCACGCTGTGGCTACTGCCCACCACCCCCGGCCTGCTGCTCATTGCTTTAAGCGGCTCCTTTTATCTGCTTCTGGGCTTGGGGCTCTTTGGCATCTCCCGGTTTTCCCTTTTCCTTGCGATTATCCTGCCCCCCCTGCGCGGGTGGTTCGGGATATACCCCCTGGACATTCCCGCCTGGGAGCTTCTGCGCATCGCGACGGATCTCAGCATAGCCCTCTTGTGCATTCCCCCTTTGTGGGCGTCACTCCACCCCGACCACCAGAAGATTGAACCCGGGCTTCGCGATGCTGCGGCAGTGTCTGAGGACCCCGGGGAACCGGGAGTGAGCAATGCCTGATCCCCTGCTGATTATCGTAGCGCTTGCATGCGGCATGGCGAGCAGGGCTATCGGCATGCCTGCGCTCATCGGCTACCTTGCTGCGGGCTTCGTGCTTCACGAGCTTCATGTCGACGGCGGAGAAATGCTTGCGGTGCTCTCGGAGATGGGAATAACCCTGCTTCTCTTCAGCATCGGTCTGAAACTTCAGATTCGCGATTTGCTGCAACCACGTATCTGGGGCACAACGGTGATACACATGTTGGTGACTCAACTTGTGGTGCTCGCGATCCTGAGCCTCGCCGCGCAGTTTCTACCCCAGCTGGGCCTATCGATGAACGCAAAGCTGGTCATAGCCTTTGCCTTCAGTTTCTCCAGCACGGTTTTTGTCATACAAATCATGCAGGAGCGGGGCGAAATGGCCTCCCGGCACGCCAACCTGGCCGTAGGCGTCCTGATTATTCAGGATTTGGCCGCCGTGCTGTTTCTGGCCGCCTCCACGGGGAAGATGCCGGAGTTATCAGCACTCTGGTTGCTATTGCTGTTCCCTGCCCGGCGACCCATCCTGAGCATGCTGCGTCTTGCCGGCCATGGAGAGTTGTTCACCCTGGCGGGTTTTGCTCTGGCCATTCTCGGCGCACAACTTTTCGATAGCGTGGGCATTAAAGGGGATCTGGGCGCACTCCTCATCGGCGTCCTCCTCGCGGGAGAGCAAAAAGGCAAGGAGCTGGCGCGAAACCTTCTGTATTTCAAGGACCTCTTCCTCGTTGGATTTTTTCTATCCATCGGCCTCAGTGGCTGGCCCTCGCCGAGCCTTATGATTCTGGCCTTGATTCTCGGCAGTCTGGCACTCCTCAAGCCCTTGCTTTACTTCCCGCTGTTCACGCGCTTTCACGTCGCGCCGCGCACCGCACTCCTGGCGTCCAACAGCCTGGCGAACCACAGCGAGTTTGGACTTATTGTCATTGCCGTGGCCGCCAGTCAGGGCTGGATAGGCGGCGAGTGGAGCGGTGCCATGTCTATTGCTATCGCGATGAGTTTTATCGCGGCCTCCCCCCTCAACCGGCTGTCCCACAGCTTGTACCGGCGACACCGGACGCGCCTGCTACGTCATGAATCGCCCCTGGTTCGCGCTTCACAGCCCGACACCCGGGACGTGCGCGTGCTGGTGCTCGGAATGGGCAACATCGGTACGGGAGCTTACGAGGCCATTGCCAGGAGCTATGGTCGGGAAGTGCTGGGCATCGATGATAACGATCGCAAGCTCGCCCAACATATTGCTATGCACCGGCGTGTCGCTGCGGCGGACGCCAGTGATCCGGACTTCTGGCATCGCGTGGATCTCGATGAACTTGAGCTGGTAATGCTCGCCCTCACCAACCATCAGGAAAACCTTCTGGTTGCAGGTATTCTACGAGAGATGGGTTTCACGGGACGTATTGCCGCCGTTGTACGCTTTGACGAAGAAGCCTCAGCCCTGGAGGCAAAGGGCATTTCTGCCTTTAATCTCTATGCCCAGGCCGGGGAGGGCTTTGCGGCCCATGCTGCAAAGGGGCTGCGCGAGCGCAGGCAGGATGAACGGGATGACGATGAGAGCACCCCGTCGACAGCCTAAGTCAGGTTTAGCGGTTTGGAAGGTTCAGCAAGGGACTCCGCACTCTTTCTCACAAGTCCTGCCCCCGAGGCTTCTTCCCTTGGTCCCTCCGCTAACTTCTGCCCATTCTCCTTCCCGTTAACCGTGGCAGCCACCGCAATGAGGATCGCGAGATTGGCCCATAAATAGACGGCTATTGCGAGGTTGAGAGGTTCCGTCGCGGGCATCATTAACAATCCGCAACAAAGACCCAGCAAGCGCAAGCTGTCAAAGACAAACCCTCTTGTCACGGACCGCCCTTCCATCCAGTAAGCCGTGGTAATGGTGGTCCAGAGCATTCCCAGCACCAGCGCGACACCCGTGCCATAGCTCTGAAGGGTCCCCGACTGCAGGTAGGCCAGCAGCGCTACCACCGCTACCAGCTGGAAAAGCGCATAGAGTTTTACCCCGAGACTCATGGGCGGATCGAAGCGCTCAAAGGCCTCGAGGGATGGCTTGTTCAGGGGATATCTCGCCTCCACGTCGGCAGGGCGCCAGCCATTGCGCGCCACCCACACATGTAACTTGTCGCGCCAGCGCGCCGCGCGCCAGGAATCGCGCAGCATATCGCCATAGATATGGGTTAAGGCTCGGAGGGGGTTAAAGCTCTTTAGAGGACCGCGGATCCCATAAATCGGCGGATCAGAATCCAGCTCTTCCTGAAAGGTGCCGAAGAGACGATCCCAGAGAATAAACAAACCTCCGTAGTTGCGATCGAGGTAGCGCTCGTTTTGGGCATGGTGAACGCGATGATTCGACGGCGTAACAAAAATCCACTCGTACCACCCCAGCTTGCCAACATGCTCCGTGTGAACCCAGAACTGGTAGATCAGGTTTATGGAGCCGACAGTGACCACCACGACCGCCGGTATGCCCAGCGCAAACATCGGCAGGTAGAAGATCCAGCCCAAGAGAAAGCCGGTGCTGGTTTGGCGAAGGGCCGTCGAGAGGTTGTAATCTTCACTCTGATGATGGGCTACGTGAGCCGCCCACAATATGGTTCGCTCATGGCCCATGCGGTGAAGCCAGTAGTAGCAGAAGTCATAGAGCACCATGGCCAGCACCCAGGTCCATAAGCTTTCAGCGCTCATGAGGGGCAGGGAAAAGTACTCCGTGGTGAGGTGGTAGATATAGCCCCCCACACCGAGGGTGACAAATTTTCGCGCCTGGCTCAGCGTCCCGAGAAAGAGACTGCTCACCGCATCATTTACCCGATAGGTATTGCGGCCAACACGCAGCCCCCAGAGGAGTTCGAAGACCATGGCCAGAATAAAAAGGGGAACGGCGTATACGACAAGATCCATGGCGTCAGATGCTGTCCAAAGCTCTCTTTAGGCGTCCAAATCCGGAATCATGTCATCCTTCAACAGCGCAATGGTGTCTTTGAGCCGCAA
Organism: Congregibacter litoralis KT71; assembly: GCF_000153125.2. Taxonomy (NCBI): domain Bacteria; kingdom Pseudomonadati; phylum Pseudomonadota; class Gammaproteobacteria; order Cellvibrionales; family Halieaceae; genus Congregibacter; species Congregibacter litoralis. Next base: position 961,527 of record NZ_CM002299.1, on the reverse strand, counting down.
TTTCTCTTTCTTGAGGCGTTGCAACAAAATCTGATTCTGATAGGGGTACTGCTGCATTTCGGTGATACGGATATCCAGAGCCCGGTGACGGGACTGTAGCTGTAACAGACGCATGGCAGGCGTCAAAACCTCGTTTGCGGCTTCTGCATCAGCGCCTGGTTCCTTGCCCGGTGGCCAGTTCATATACTGGAGGTCCCGCCTGTCGTCGCTCGGTAAAGAGAAGATGAAAGATAACCGTGCCCCCGCCCGCAGACAAGACCTCTCTTACCCCCCAAACAGCTCACTGAACACTCTCCAGGAGCCCGGCCCACAGGGCAGCGGAGCTATCGCCCACCGCTACAAAGTGTGGGCTTAACAGGGTATCTCGAGCGTTGTACCGAAGGGGCGCGCCATTCAATCCATAAACCGCCCCTCCCGCAGCAGAGACCAGGGCATCCCCGGCGGCGACATCCCACTCGCTGCAGGGGGAAAAACGCGGATAACAATCCCCCTGGCCCGCCGCAAGGTCGCAGAACTTCAGCGCGCTGCCACTGTTTTGCCGCGCGATATCGTGGCTCGACTCAAGATAGGCGATGCAATCATCCAACTGCGGATTGCGGTGCCTTTTACTCGCCAAAAGCACCAACTCTCGGGCAGGAAGCCTGCGGGTTGTGATTGCCGTAGATCGCCAACTGCCCTCTTCCCACCTCAACTCCCAGGCTCCTGCCCCTACGATGCCCAGACTGGCTTTATGCTTAAGAGGTTCGTAGATCAGGCCAACGGTCGGGCGCTGTTCTTCGATCAGGGCAATATTAATCGTGAATTCTCCCGTGCGCTCAAGAAATTCCCGCGTGCCATCGAGGGGATCGACCATCCAGAAACTGTTCCACTGATGTCGCCCGGCTATTTCGCTGCTACTGCACTCCTCGGACAGCAGAGGCAGTTCAGGATTCAACGCGGCCAGGCCGCTGCTCAGTATCTGGTGGGAAGTGAGATCTGCCTGGGTGAGCGGCGTGCGGTCTTCCTTGCTGCTGAAGAGGCTCGCGCTGGCCTCATCGTTGTAGAACTGCACAATGCGCTCCGAGGCCTGATGACAAAGATCCAGAAGCGCCAGGATATCCGTCCGCGTCAAGATTAAGTGCCCAGGGATTTGCATAAGCGCTACTATAGCACCCAGCAATGATTGACTGGCCTAACATTCGCACGGTACTCCTGGACATGGACGGCACCCTGCTGGACCTCCACTACGATAACCATTTCTGGATGGAGTATCTGCCGCGCGCCTACGCTAAAACCCGAGGCATACCGGAAGACGAAGCCATCGCTGAAATTCATGGCGGCTTCGCATCCGTGCGAGGCTCGCTGCCATGGTACTGTCTCGATCATTGGTCCCGGGAACTGGGAATGGACATCCCGACTCTCAAGCGCGAACTCAAGCACATGATTCGTATGCGGCCCTTTTCCCTGGATTTTCTTCGCTGGTTACGAACGCAACCTATGGACGTTTTACTGGTGACCAACGCCCACAGAGAAACCCTGAATATCAAAATGGCCGAGGTGGATATTACACAGTGGTTCGACCGTATCGTGGTCTCCCATGACCTCGACGCCCCAAAGGAGCAGCAGGTTTTTTGGGAGCGCCTTCAGGAACTGCATCCCTTCGATCCTGAGACAACACTGTTCATCGATGACACCGAGTCCGTGCTGGACGCGGCAAAAACCTATGGCATCCGACACCTGTTGACGCTCCTGCAGCCGGACAGTTCCCAACAGAAACGCATGGACACCCGCTTTCCTGGGATTCACCATTTTGACGAGATCATGCCTCAGGCCCGCCCATGAGCACCCTGTCCGCAGAAAAATTGCGCATCGACAAATGGCTGTGGGCGGCGCGCTTTTTCAAAACACGCAGCCTAGCAAAAGCGGCGATTGAAGGCGGCAAGGTACAGCTTGGGGGCCAGCGGGTAAAAGTTTCCCGGGAAATTGTCGTTGGGGACCAGCTTCGCATACGTCAGGGTTGGGATGAACGGGACGTTATAGTCCTTGGCCTCAGCGACCAGCGGCGCGGTGCCCCCGAGGCGCAGGCGCTTTATGAAGAAACCGAGGAAAGCATCGCAAGACGGGAGCAGTCAGCCCAGGCCCGCAAACTTGCCGGCGGCATGATCGACCGGCCACCGGGAAAGCCCGACAAGCGGGCCCGCCGGCAGATTCATCGGTTTCAAAACCTGAACGATGCTTGAGGCACCTGGAAACAAACAAGTCTCTGTTCAAATGATAGCTACGAGCTACCCACGATCAGACATTGATTGGCAGGGCCTTTTTATAAAGTCCATGGTGGACGCAGCGGCAGCCCACCCACAACTGCAGATTCGCCTTTGGTCTCCCAAAGGCCCCCTGCACGAGAGGGCGGAATATACGGCCAGCGAACCTGACGTTAGATTTCTTAGAAAAATGTCGGACAAAGGAGGAGTCGCGCACCTCTTGAGAAACAAGCCAGTGGACGGGGCTCTGACTTCCCTGGAGCTACTCGCTCGCTTACGGCATCAATACCGTCGAAGCAATGCGGACATACTTCACATTAACTGGCTGCAGAACGCGATACCGCTCATTGGAATGAACCGAAAGGCGGTAATCACGGTTCTCGGTACGGATTACCACCTACTCGGTGTTCCCGGCATGAGATTTCTCCTGCGGGCGGCTCTAAAAACCAACCGATGTGTTCTCGCACCCAATGCATCCTGGATGGAACCACGCCTGAAAGATTTTTTTGGGGATGTTGCAGAAATAAGGACGACTAATTTTGGCATTGACGCTAAGTGGTTCGACCTAGGCAATGGACCCGATTCAGACAGAGAGCTATATTTATGCGTTTCCCGAGTGACCAAAAATAAGATGGGGCCGCTTTTTCAATGGAGCAAAGAGCTCTTCTCCAGGAGCAACCCTCTTCACCTTGTGGGACCTAACCAGGAGCAGCTGTCGATTCCCGAGTGGGTGGAACACCATGGGCCGCTTACCGGGGAGGTGCTGGCGGAGTCCTGGTTTCCGAAAACAAAAGCGCTTATCTCTCTCAGCGAACATGCCGAGGGTAGGCCTCAGGTCATGCTAGAGGCTATGGCAGCTGGAATCCCAATTATTGGTTCTTCGCTGCCTGCTCATCGCTGCACGATCGATCATCGTAAAACAGGCTTTCTCGTGGACACAGAAGCTGCATATGTCGAGGCTGTAAAAAACCTCGACAAGGCAAAAATTCGAAAATTCATGTCGAAAAATGCTTCAGCGGTCGCCCGCGATAGCTATGGCTCATGGAATGACTGTGCGGGCCGTTTCCGCGCGATTTACGGGTCCCTCTTGTGAAACGTATTCTGCTTTTGGGCGGCAACGGCTTCCTGGGATCTGCTCTAACTCGATACCTCTCAACCCGAGGCTTCGCTGTAACAAGCCTGTCGAGAAAGATACCGAAAGAGCAGTTGGACGGCGTTCGCTATGTCGGAAGCAATTACGAGAACATCGCCGTACTGTCTGAAGAATTACGTCAGGCAGATACGGTGATACACCTGGCGTGGGACACAACACCGGCAAGCTCCTCATCGCAGCCATCTCTTGAGATTGCAACGAATCTGGCTCCTCTGTCCCGGTTGATTGAAGCAATGCAACGGGACTTTAATGGCTGCTTGTTGTTTGTAAGCTCTGGTGGTGGTGCCGTTTACGGACAGCCCGAGCAATTGCCCCACACGGCAATTTCCGAGAGCCTATTACCAGCCCCCCTTTCCTACTACGGGGCGTCGAAGGTAGCTGCAGAGAGCCTGCTCCATGCTTTTAGCTCAAGAACAGGAACACCAGTTACCGTGCTCAGGCCAAGTAACATCTACGGCCCGGGCCAACTACCGAAAAAAGGCTTTGCGGTTATCCCGACACTGCTAACAACTTTAAGGGAAAATCGAGTGTTTGAAATTGTTGGCAACATGCACAGCAGTCGGGACTATCTGTATGTAGACGATTTTTGTCACCTCCTGAGCATGTGCATACAGAAGTCAGGCACCATGCGAGGCCACGAAACATACAACGTCTGCTCTGGCCACTCAACCACGCTCGCAGAGCTGATAGGACACTCTGAAAAGGTCTCAGGGAACAAGGCAAAGTTACGTCAGATAGATGCCAGAAAAGAGGACCCGAATATCGTCGAACTTTCCGGCGCCAAGGCAGACGATCACTTCAGCTGGTCATCAGAGACCTCGCTTACAGAAGGCCTGGAAAGCACATGGCAATGGATAAACAATCTCAACCTCTCGTAACGGTCTGCGTAGCCAATTTTAACGGGGCCACACTATTGCCTAGTGGCTCGTCATTGATTGAAGAATGCATTGACTCCGTCCTGGGCCAGCAGCTGGATCAGGGGGTTGAGATTTTGGTGTATGACGATGCATCAGAAGACAGATCCAGAGACATTATCAAACAGCGGTACTCTTCCACCGTAACCTTGATAGAAGGCACCCAGAACGTTGGCTATTGCTCGGCAAACAACATCATGGCCTCGCAGGCTTCCGGGAAGTATCTGCTGCTTCTAAACAACGATGCTGCCTTGCGCCCCGGCGCGCTGGAGGCCTTTGCAAAGCAAGCAGCGAAGGATCCTGAAGCGATACTTTCTCTGGAGCAGTATCAATCGTCTACCTTGGAACTCATCGACGCAGGGATGGGATTAGATATTCTCGCAGTTCCCTACCCCCTCAAAGATCACAACCCTGAAAAACTGGTCACTGTAATCGGCGCCTGTCTGTGGGTTGAACAAGCGTATTTCTGCTCGTCGGGCGGCTTTCCTCCGTGGCTGGAATCTATCGGCGAGGACCTGTTTCTATGCCTGTCAGCTCGCTCCGTCGGAAGAAGTGTAAGCATCGCGCAGGGCTCCAGCTACCTCCATCACTCGGGGTTCTCATTTGGTGGAGGCAAAGCGGATCAAACCGGCACAACAAGTTTTCGACGCCGCTTCCTAAGCGAACGGAACAGGCTGAGCATTCTGCTGATCTTTTTTCCGGCAGTATCCATTGCCCCCTTAACGCTCGCTTTCCTTCTTTCCTGGGTTGCAGAGGCGATTCTATTATCGTTAGTGCATCAGTCTTTTAAGCCGGTCACGAAAATTTACTACCCCGCGATGCGTGAGTTAATCAAGCTTGCACCAAAGATCTACAGACAACGACAGTTAAGCCGGGCGGAGAACGTGCAATCCGCTCGGGATTTTTTTGCGAGGCTAACTTTTATGCCAGCAAAGCTTCGCTTCTTGCTGACGCACGGGCTACCGCGTTTAAGCGGGTAATGCACTGCCAGGCCACCTTACACCACGGCGATCTGGTCACGTCCCTCCCGCTTTGCTGTGTACAGCGCGGCGTCAGCGCGGTCCACGAGAACGCCTGGATCCACATCCTCATCGGGCATGATAGAAAGCACGCCCTGGGAAATGCTGATGCGATCCGATACCTCCGATGCGCTGTGGGGAATATTCTCTTCATAAACCAGCCGTTTGAGACGCTCCGCGGTGCGCAGGGCATCCGCTGCCTTCGCCCCGGGTAGCACCAGGATAAACTCCTCGCCGCCGTAGCGCGCCGCCACCTCGCCCGCCCGGGCCGTGGCACGCTGCATAATGTCACCGATCCGGCGAAGTACTTCGTCACCCGCAGGATGTCCATAGGTGTCGTTGTACTTTTTGAAAAAATCCACATCGATTAGCACTACGGACAACCAGCCATGACTCCGTCGCGCACGGTTAACCTCTTCCCTGAGCGTCTGATTAACAAGGCGGCGATTGCCGAGGCCTGTGAGCTCGTCAATGTTGGCAAGATCCGTCAGCTGCCGTCGGGCTTCCTGTAGCTGCAGATTGCGATCACGCAGGGAGTTCGTGATCTGCCCCAGCTCGCGCGCCATGGCCTCCTGTTGCCAGTTAAGGCTCAGCATACGTCTAAAAGTATCGTGAATACCGTTACTCGCTGCCACCAGCAAACCCGTCAGAGCGAGAAGCAGAATACCCAGAAGGAGGTTATGGGGCTGGTCCCAAAAGTGAGCCAGACACCACCAGGCGATGGGCCATAGCGCAGAAAAAACAAAAACCAGAAAGTACTCCCGCACCACGACCATTACCGCGAGGGAGATAGCGGAGATCATCACCACAATGAGGAGTAACAGATACTGGAGCGTGGGAGGCAGGAATTGACCAACGTAGATGTAAGTCCCTGACCACGCCAGCCCCGTCACCGCCGACCCCAGGATAAGCAGCCAGAATACCCGCTTTGGCCGGGACACATAGCGTCGATCGGCAAGGGCACCACTCATATAAAGGGATCGCAGCAACAACAGAATCATCAGACCAAAGCCCCACAACAACAGGCTTTGAGGCTCGAAATAGGGCCACAACAATGCCATTGCCGCTATCGCGCCGATGAGGTTGGCCATCATCGATGCGATGCGCCCATGCTGCATAAGCAGCTCGAGCTGCGCCGAGAAAAGCTCGTCGTCGGGTATGTTGCGCAGGTAAATCATGGCAAAAGTGTACACTCCGCGGCCCCTTCGGGTAAGGACCAACACTGTGGATGAGACATCGATCACAGGGTCTCGATTGGGTCATTGCCCGCCATCCCCTGCTAGGACACACTTACCTGCGAATACGGGGGATACAGTATGTATCAATGGAAATCATTACGAACCCTGGCGGGGCTATTGCTCTGCCTGCCCCTCATTCATTTCACATTTATCCTGGCCTCAGACCTGAACAACTACCTCGATCCGTCCCCGGAAGTCTGGAACGCCGACATTGCTGACCTCGCTGACAGCGATCTGGACAAAAAACTACCCGACAAACCCATCGTGGTGATCGGCGGTCATCGTGTTCGTTTATGGAAGGACTTACCCGCCGGGCTCCTTCCTCACCAAACATTACTCAGACCTCTGGGCGATGCGACTCTGGAGGATCTGTCCTACCACTTTGATCGCCTGGCAGCGTTCTATCGTCCCGACATTCTGGTGATATTTCCGGGTTACGCAGATTTGCACCTCCGTGACGAGAAAACACCGGCAGATTTTCGGGACAGTATGCGAGCACTGTTAAAACTCGATGAGGAGTACGGAGCAAGCAGCTGGCGTTATGTGATTGCGCCGGTGCAAATGCCGCTGCACCCCGATGACGCAGAACGTATCGAGAAGATCGGCGACCTCCTCAAGCTTATGGCTGACGAAGTTCCAGACCTGACTATCATTGACCCCAACCCCATGCTACAGGGAGCGGCAGGCACGCCTAACCCTGAGTATTATCGGGGCGACGGTGTAAACCTCAGCCCAGCGGGTTATGCACGGATAACTCTGCTGCTTGCTACGGAAATCAAAGCGCGCGACGACGCCCCGCGGTAAAAACCCCGCCAATAATTGTCTGTCACAACGACCACCAACAACGCGTATTTTGAGCTACACTTTCGCGATGTTTAATGAACTTCCCACGGCACGCCCCAACACTCCGGTTCTGGACAAAATTGACCAGGGCCTGAATTTGTCCGAACTCCCTGAAGAAGAGCTGGAAGCCCTCCCGGAAGAATTGCGCTCCTATCTGTTATTCAGTGCAGGACAGTCCGGCGGACACTTTGGCGCCGGTCTCGGCGTCGTAGAGCTGACGATTGCACTACACAGAGTGTTTGACACGCCGCGGGACAGGGTGGTGTGGGACGTGGGGCACCAGGCTTACCCCCACAAAATTCTCACGGGTCGCATGCAACGCATGCACACCATACGGCAGGCTGGCGGTCTCGCGGGTTTTCCAAAACGCAGCGAGAGCGACTACGACACTTTTGGCGTCGGGCACTCCTCCACCAGCATTTCCGCCGCCATGGGCATGGCTTTGGCCGCAGCCCGGGAAAAGGACCCCCGTCGTGTTGTGGCGGTCATTGGAGACGGTGCGATTACCGGCGGCATGGCCTTTGAAGCCCTGGCCCATGCTGGCGACGTGCGCCCCAATATGCTGGTGATTCTCAACGACAACCAAATGTCCATTGGCAAAAACACCGGTGGCCTCGCCAAATACTTTGCGAAAATATGGGCAAGCAAAACCTATATCAGCATGCGCGAGGGCGGCAAACGGGCCCTCGCCATGATCAAGCCCGCCTGGGATCTCGCTAAGCGTACCGAAGAGCATATGAAGGGCATGGTGGCGCCCGGCACTTTATTTGAGGAGCTCGGCTGGCATTACATTGGCCCCATTGATGGTCATGATCTACCCCAGCTCGTTCAGACCCTGGAGAACATGCGCGATCTTGAGGGACCCCAATTCCTTCACGTTCTCACCATGAAGGGCAAAGGCTATTCGCCTGCTGAGGCGGATCCCATTGGCTTCCATGCGATTAACAAACTGGAAGTGAAACCGAGTCTCGAGGCAGGCGATGCGCCCCCTGCAGCACCGCCGCCTACTTTGAAGAAAGTGAAGTATCAGGATGTGTTCGGGCAGTGGCTGTGTGATATGGCTGCGACGGACGACAGACTCATGGCGATCACGCCGGCGATGTGCGAAGGCTCGGGGATGGTGCCCTACGCCGCACAATACCCGGATCGTTTTTTTGACGTGGCCATCGCCGAACAGCATGCAGTGACACTGGCTGCCGGTATGGCCTGCGAAGGGGCGAAGCCGGTGGTTGCCATCTACTCCACGTTTCTGCAGCGCGCCTATGACCAACTGGTGCACGACGTTGCCCTGCAAAAGCTCGACGTTACTTTTGCCATTGATCGCGCGGGCCTGGTGGGTCAGGACGGACCCACCCACCACGGCGCCTTTGATATTAGTTATCTACGCTGTATTCCGAACATGGTCATCGGTGCGCCCTCGGACGAAAACGAGTGCCGCCAGATGCTATATACGGCCTATCGCCACCCTGGCCCGGCGGCTATCCGTTACCCGCGGGGCACCGGTCCCGGCGCACTCATCGAAGAAACCATGGCTGAACTGCCAATTGGAAAAGCAGTACTCGTGAGACCGGGTCAAGAGATCGCAATCCTGAATTTTGGCGCGCTATTCTCCGAGGCCATGAAAGCCGGCGAAGAGTTAGATGCAACGGTAGTCGATATGCGCTGGGTGAAGCCCCTGGACGAAGAAATGATCCTGGAGCTTGCCGCCAGCCATAGTCTGATTATCACTTTGGAAGAAAACGCTATCGCGGGAGGAGCGGGGTCGGCGGTCGCGGAGTATCTGTCTCAGAACAATGTCCGCTGCCCGGTTAAGCACTTCGGCATACCCGATGAATTTATTGACCATGGCGATCAGGCAATGCTTCGACAGCTTGCAGGCGCTTATGCGGATCCAATTATTGATGCAGGGAAATCGGCCACGACACGCTCTGCTGATCCGAGTCCGCTGGCGCAAGTGAGTAGAAGCTAGCGATGTGCTAGGCCCTCAGATTCTCCAGTAAAACCTGGTGCCTGCTGCAGCCTTATTCCGCCACCTAGCGGAGCTTTAACCATTAGTTTCCAGATTAGCCACTTAGCGAGAGAACGTGACGAAGAAAAAACCGAACTTTGAATCCACGGTAAAAGAAGTTGACGAGCTGGTGCAGCGCCTTGAAAGCGGCGATGCAGGACTGGAGGATTCCTTAGAGACTTACGAAAAAGGCATCGCGGCTATCAAAGCTGCTCAGCAACAACTCGTTGAAGCCGAGCAACGAGTTCAGCTTCTCATTGACAAAGCGTCGACTGAAGAGTCGTCTGAAGACGACGCTGTATAGTGTCAACGGCTCCAACGCTTAGATCGCAATGCCTCCACCCGGGAAATACGAGATGAACCCGACGCGCCTGAACGACGCGAGGAGTTACTCCCTGAACATTCCCGGCAAACGCCTCCGCCCCCAACTCCTTGAGGCCTCTGCCCGCGCCACGGGTAACGACAGGGCAGAAGCCCTCGCAGGCCCCTCGGCGGAGGCCATCGAACTGATCCACACCTACTCGCTGATCCACGACGATCTTCCAGCCATGGATGACGATGACCTTCGGCGGGGCCGTCCTACGCTGCATGTTGCCTTTGATGAGGCAACGGCGATTCTCGTAGGGGACGGGTTGCAGGCGAAAGCCTTTGAACTCATTGCCAATGATGATGAACTGAGCACCGAACAGCGCGTCAGACTGATTGCACGACTCGCGAAAGCCGCAGGCTTTGATGGCATGGTGGGTGGGCAGGGCCTGGATATTGAGGCAACAAACAAAGACCTCAGCCTCGACGATTTGAAAAACATCCACGCTCTCAAAACCGGCGCGCTTATTACCGCCGCGCTTGTTATGGGCGGCATCGTGGGAAACGCCACGGACGCTCAGCTAGCCACACTGGAAACCGTAGGAGAAAAAATCGGGCTGGCGTTTCAAATCATTGATGACGTTATCGACGTGCGCAGTGACAGCAGCACCTTAGGCAAGACTGCAGGCAAAGATGCAGCAGCTGGCAAAACAACCTACGTTGCGCTCATGGGAGTCGAGACTGCTCAGACCCTGGCAATGGAACTTTATGATGAAGCTCTGGCTTTGATAGCCGACTGGGATAGCAGCGCCGACAGCCTGCGAGCATTGCTTGGAAAAATGGTGAAACGCGACCGTTAAAACCGCCCCCGCAACGCATCCCTCATGGAGAGCTGCGCGATGGTGAGCTGCGCGGGCTCAGGCCGTCGGACTCTAACGCGCCTCAAACATATGGCCCAGCTTGGCCCCTTTCGTCTGGAGATACTTCTCGTTATGGGGATTGCTGTCGCACTGCAGCGCAACACGCTCCGTCACTTCAATTCCCAGATCTGTCAGGGCAGAGACTTTTCGGGGATTATTAGTCATTAGCCGCACCTTGCTCATCTGTAGATGAGCAAACATAGGCTGCACAATTGAGTAGTCGCGCATATCCGCGCCAAACCCCAGCTGCTCATTGGCCTCTACGGTATCGGCACCCTCGTCCTGCAGCTTGTACGCCCTAATTTTGTTAAGGAGTCCAATGCCCCGCCCCTCCTGCCGCAGATAGAGCAACGCCCCCCGCCCCTCGTGGGCAATGGCGCGGAGCGCCGCCTGAAGCTGATTACCGCAGTCGCAGCGGAGACTGAAAAGCGTGTCGCCGGTCAGGCACTCGGAATGCACCCGCGTGAGCACAGGTTCGTCAGTCGACACATCACCCAGGGTAAGCACCAGGTGCTCCTTATTTGCGGTCACGTCCTCGAAACCGTGCATGGTGAACACGGCCCAGTCGGTGGGCAGGCGGGAAGCCTCTACAAATCTTACGGACACAGATTCATCCAGTCATGATGAGGGCGCGCTAGTCTACCAGAGCTCAGAGGGCTCACGAACCGTAAAATCGGCCATCGCGAAGTGCTCAACACCGGGCTTACCACAGCGCTTTCAGCGTCAGGATGCCGCCCTGCTCCTGTATATCGACATGTTGCAGGAAACTCATTCCCAACAGCGCAACAGAGGGCTGATCGCCATCGATAACCGTTGCCGCGACGCCCTCAACGCGGATGCCGCCCACGGTAACCGCATCCAACACAACCCGCCGCGCTGGCACGATGGATCCCGCCGTCTGCACTCGCGCGGCCGCGCCTTCGTCATCAGCGATACCAACGGCGCGGGCGTCGCGGCTGTTCAAGGCAATAATGTTTGCGCCCGTATCTACAATCACGGAGAGGCGAACGTTGTTGATCTCTGCAGTAGTGACATATTGCATCTGATCGTTTCGGGGAATCGTGATGCTGCGCTCGGCCGGGGCAGCAAACTGACCGCTGATACGCTGGGAGACGCGCAAACGCTGCTGCCGCCCCCCAACTTCCACCAAAGCCGATTGGGCATCCGCTGCGAGAAGCTTCACACCGCTCTCGCTCTGACCTTCACGGAGAGTCACCCGGCGACCATCAATCTGCATGACGGCCAGGCCGGGAAGCAGGGCCTCCACCTGTATCTCCGTCGCCGTCACCCACGAGCAAACGAGAAACAACAGCAGCGGTAGTGCTCCCTTTCTCCCTCGCACTCGCATTCCCCCTGGCAATCTCGCGCTCACTATCCAGCTCCGAAGCGCAGCGCGAGATGCAGCACACCGCAGGCCAGCAGGCCGGCTACAACGTCATCAATCATGATGCCAAAGCCACCACGGGCATGGCGATCCAGCCACCCGATGGGCCAGGGCTTTGCAATATCAAAAAGGCGGAAAACCAGAAAACCCGCAAGCACCCATAGAGGCTCTGCAGGCATGGCCCAGAGTGCTATCCAAAGCCCCACAAACTCGTCCCAGACGATGCCCGGGTGATCATGGACGTTCAGCGCCTTGCTGGCGCGGTCGCAAATCCACACGCCGACGATGGCTGCCAGCACCACAATGCCGCTATAAACCCACAAGGACTGGCTTGCCATAAGCATGTAAAAAGGTAGCGCAGCCACGGTACCGACGGTGCCCGGCGCTTTTGGCGCAAGCCCCGAGCCAAGGCCGAAAGCGAGGAGCTGCACGGGATCCGCGAGATTCGGACGGGGCAGCGCGCTCACAGGGACACAGCGCTCAAAAGATTCACAGGAACATCCTCCTTAAAAATGACGATATCCATCCACGGCGTCGGCGGCATCACAGCGTACACCGGCGCCCTCCTCAACGCGTCCTATTACACAGGACCCCGGTGGGAGCTCATGGGACTCTGGTAGGGTAAAGCCGAGGCAATAGTCTTCACCGCCACCCAGGGCCCAGGCGAGGGCCTGCTCCCCTGACGCTATAGAATTCACTGCCTCGGAGATCGGCAACTGCGACGAATCGACGATCACGCAAACCTTACTCGCCTCGGCGATGTGCCCCAGATCAGCGAGAAGTCCATCAGACACATCCACGGCAGCAGTCGCCTTTCCCCGCAGACTTATGCCCAGATCGAGAGCGGGCATGGGTCTCCAAAAATGCTCTCGCAATGCAGTATTGGCCGGCCCGTCTCCGGCAACGCGGCCTTCAATAAGCGCAAGGCCCGCCGCCGCATCACCCAGGGGGCCACTGACACAAACCCTGTCCCCGGGCCTGGCACCGTCGCGGCGGATAGCCCCACCTGCGGGGACCGCACCCATCACCTGCACGCTCAGCGTCAAACTACCTCGCGTTAAATCGCCACCGACCAGGGGCAGGGAAAAATCCCCTACGGCATCACTTAATCCCAAGCGCAGCTCGCGTAACCAGGCGTCGTCGGCCTCGGGGATCGTAAGGGCCAGAGTCATGCCCAGAGGTCTGGCACCCATCGCCGCCAGATCGCTGGTGGCAGCGGCCACGGCCCGGTAGGCAAGTTCCGAGGGCGGGGAATCAAAGGGAAAATGCACGCCTTCGAGCATGCTATCGACAGATACCACCAGTTCCTCGTGAGCATCCAGGCGCAGAACCGCGCCGTCATCGCCGTTTCCCACAACGACAGCCGGCCCCCTGTCCAGCTCTTTGAGGTAGCGCGCGATGAGGCTGAACTCGTCGCGCGGCTGCTTACCGCCCGGCACTGACCTCGGGACCGCGCAGCTGTCGTGCCAACTTGTCGAGCACGCCATTGATGTACTTGTAGCTCTCCGCGGCACCAAATTTTTTGGCCAGCGCCACGGACTCGTTAATCACCACCCGGTAAGGCACGTCGATGCGATCGCGAAGCTCAAAGCCACCCATGCGAAGCAGGGAGCGCTCAATGGGATCGAGCTCGCGGATTTCCCGGTCCAGGAGGGGCTCGAGCAAACTATCAAGCTCCTCCACCAAAGGTGGAACGCCGTGAATCAGGGCCTGGAAATACTCCAGATCCACGACGGAAAAGTCATAATCCGTGCGGAATTCCGCCTCAATATCCGTAGCAGTGGCACCCGCCATGTGCCACTGATACAGGGCCTGGAGGGCGTAATGGCGTGCCTTCCTTCGCCGGGCAACCAGTTCCTGTTGAGCCTGTTTCGACACCTCAGTCGAACTGGCTCAGGAGGCTGACCATTTCCAGCGCCGACAGTGCGGCTTCCACACCCTTGTTTCCTGCCTTGGTGCCCGAACGTTCAATAGCCTGCTCGATACTGTCTACCGTCAGTACACCAAAGGCGATGGGAATATCGTGGTTGAGGCTGACCTGGGCAATGCCCTTGGTGCACTCTCCGGCCACGTGTTCGAAGTGGGGAGTACCGCCACGAATCACGGCGCCCAGGGCCACAATGGCATCGTAGCTCCCGGTTTTGGCCAGGCGCTGACAGGCCAGGGGAATCTCAAACGCTCCGGGTACACGGATGACGGTGATTTGCTCGGAAGCAACGCCATGCCGCTTTAGCGTATCCACGGCGCCCTCGAGCAAATGCTCTACTACAAAACTGTTCCAGCGACCCACCAGGAGCGCGTAACGCCCGCTTGTGTGCGTCATTGTCCCTTCGATGGTTTTCAGGCTACTCATGATCTACTCGTCTCACTCTTTTTGGCCGTCACCTTTTCCAATGACAGCGCTCTCGTTCTCGCGTTTAAATAATTTCTTCTGACACCACAGGCTCGAGATAATCAATGACCTCAAGACCAAATCCGGAGATGGCATTGTACTTGATCGGCGCACCCATAAGGCGAATCTTACCCACCCCCAATTCGCGCAGGATCTGGGATCCCACACCCACGGTGTTGTAGCTATCGCTCGCCTTGGGGTCCCGGGGTTCGATTTCGCCCAGGGCCAGATCCACACTGTGGAGTAGCTGCTCGTCCGTTTCGCTACGGCCCAGCAAGACCAAAACCCCTGACCCGCTCTTGGCGATGGCAGCGAGGCTTCGCTGAACGCTCCAGCCCACTTGCCCCTGAACATCGCTGCCCAGGAGATCCCGCAGAGTAGATGTCGCATGCACCCGCACCAGGGTAGGCTCCGTGGCGCTGATTTCTCCGAGACTCAGGGCAATATGCAGGCCGCCATGGGTGCGGTCACGGTAGGTGGCCAGCTGAAAGTTGCCATAGCGGGTGGAGATAACGCCCTCACGCACCCGTTCAATCGTTTGCTCGTTAGCAATGCGGTAGTGAATGAGATCCGCCACGGTTCCGACCTTAAGACCATGCTCTTCGGCAAAGGCCGTCAATGCCGGTCCGTCGGCGAGTTCTCCCTGATCATCCAGCACGTCAGCAATCACTGCCGCGGGCGTAAGGCCGGCTATGCGCGTGTAATCCACAGCGGTCTCCGTATGCCCCGCGCGGGTGAGCACGCCTCCCGCCTGGGCCGCCAAAGGAAAGATATGGCCCGGTTGCACAATATCGGCCGGCTCAGCCTGCGCCGCCACGGCCACCTGCACCGTATGTGCCCTGTCGGCTGCAGAAATCCCCGTATCGATACCCTTCGCGGCCTCAATAGACAGGGTGAAGTGCGAGTTATCGCTCGCAGCACCGGCGACCATGGGCGGCAGATCCAACTGCTCGCAGCGCTCCTGGGTGAGCGCCAGGCATACGAGTCCCCGCGCCTTGCGGGCCATAAACGTCACGTGCTCTGCGGAGCAATGTTCCGCCGCCACCATGACGACGCCCTCGTTATTACGCGCGTCCTTTTCATTTCTCTCGTCGAGAATGACCACCATGCGGCCCTGACGGAGATCGTCGAGTAACTCCCCAACACTGCTAATGCTCAACTTGCTCATGCGCCTTTATCCAGATATCCGTTGTCCGCCAGGGTCTGATAGTCGATGCCCCCACCGGGACTCGCCGCCGCCGTGCCCTGGAGCAGGCGCTCGAGGTAGCGGGCAATCACATCCACTTCGAGGTTCACGGGACTGCCGGGGCTGTAATGCTCAAATACGGTTTCAGTCATTGTCTGGGGGATGATGTTGAGATCGAAACAGGCGCCATCAACCGCGTTTACCGTCAGGCTCGTGCCGTCGATGCAAATGCTCCCCTTGTGAGCAATGTATTTTGCGAGGGCGTCGGGAGCGCGGACCACAACACGCCAGGACCTCGCATCCTCGACCATGCTGACAATTTCTCCAAGCCCATCCACATGGCCGCTCACAATGTGACCACCCAGGCGGCTCTGGGGTGTCAGGGATTTCTCAAGATTGACGGGGGAACCCTGGGAGAGATTACCCAGGGTCGTGAGGTTCAGAGTTTCGCGGGATACATCCGCCCAGAATCCATCGCCGGGCAGCTCCGTCACCGTCAGGCAGACACCATTGGTAGCAATACTGTCACCGATACCTACATCGTCAAGGGACAGCTTCCCCGTATGAATCCGCAAACGCAGATCACCGCCGCTGGGCTGCTGTGCCGCGACCGTACCCACTGCCTGAATAATACCCGTGAACATACGATTACCTTAATCTGCTGCTACTTGCTGTGCTGGTTGTTGGTGCTGTTGTAAAGAATCTTGTAACGATTGGCGTCAATAATGCTTAGAGGACAGCTGCTACGCGACACTCTGCGGCACAAAAACGAATCGATGGTCGTCGCCTATCTGCCGGCGATCGACCAACTGCAATCTGAGCGCCTCCGCCATCTCATCGAGGGGCAACTCCAGCAAGGGCCGAGCGCGGCTACCCAACAGGACCGGCGCGATATACACAATCAGCGCATCCGCCATACCGCTTCGCAGCATGGCACCCGCCAAAGTGGGCCCGGATTCTAGCAGAATCTCGTTGCACTCCCTCGCGGCGAGGGCAGCCATGATTTCTGCCGGTGCAACACCACCCGCCTCACCGGGCAGCGCCAGGTGCTCCAGGGTTTCCGGAAGATGCGAGGCATCGGCGCCACTTCCATGAAGAATCAGACTGGGCTGCTCGCCCTGCAGGACCGCGGCGTGCGCCGGCGTACGCAGGTGCCTGTCCGCAACGACCCTGAGGGCACGACGTTGCGGAGCGGGCAATAGCTCATCGTCAAAGGCGCTGTCCCGCACGGTCAATGCGCAATCATCCTCCAGCACGGTCCCTACGCCCGTGAGAATGGCGCAGCTCTCCGCGCGGAGTTTTTGCACATCCAAACGCGCCTGAGGCCCCGTGATCCACTGACTTTCTCCCGACGCCATAGCCGTCCGCCCATCAAGAGACATCGCCAGCTTGATGCGCAATCGAGGCCTGCCGAGACGCTGGCGCTGCAGAAATCCTGCCAGCTGCGCCTCCACCTGGTCGGCCATCAGGCCCTGGTGAACGGCCAGGCCCTCAGCCTGAAGGCGATGAATGCCTCCGCCATCCACTTTGGGATTGGGATCCCGCAAACCCACGAAGACCCTTGCAACACCGGCGGCTATCAAGGCATTGCAGCAGGGAGGCGTACGTCCCGTATGTGCACAGGGCTCCAGCGTGACGTAAGCGGTGCTGCCGCGGGCGGCATCACCGGCGGCCTTGAGCGCCATTATCTCGGCATGATCGCCCCCGGCGGGCTGGGTAAAACCCTCACCCACCACCGTAGAGTCTCGAACCAGTACGCAGCCCACATGGGGATTGGGCCGGGCCCAGTATTTACCTCGCTCCGCAAGACGCAGAGCACGGGCCATGAACTGGCGATCGCCAGCGTCGGGAGTATCACTTGGCATTGCAACGGCCATGGGACAAAAGACTCCTCAGGCGTCGCTGTCAGCAGAGGAAGAATCCGTGGCGAGTTTTCGTTCCGGTTCGGCCTGCAGTCGCTCGATAGCGGCCTGAAACTCAGCGATATCCTCAAAACTCCGATACACCGACGCGAAGCGCACGTAGGCGACCTTGTCCAGCTCTTTGAGACTGTCCATCACCAGCTCCCCGAGCACCCGGGAGTTCACCTCCCGTTCACCGGTGGCGCGGAGTTTCTGTTTGATATGGCTTATTTCCGCCTCAATCAGCTCCACGGACACGGGACGCTTTTCCAATGCGCGGAGAAACCCGGCGCGCAGCTTGTCCTCGTTGAAGGGTTCGCGACTACCGTTTTGCTTGATGACCCGGGGCATGACCAGCTCGGCCTGCTCGTAGGTCGTAAAGCGTTCCTTGCAGGACAGGCATTCACGACGGCGACGCACCTGGGCCCCGTCGGTCACCAGACGGGAATCGATCACCTTGGTGTCGTCATCCGAGCAAAACGGACAGTGCATGGACGGAGGCCTTTGTTGCTGTGAAAGTTGCTGAGAAAGTTGCTGCGAAGGTGCTGCGAAGCTTACGGCACGAGCGGCTGCGTCTTTGGCGTTCGCTCGCGCCCGGGCTCAGGCGGCGACCGCCGCCCCGGCCGCGGGACGTTCCCCGTAAACGGGAAAACGTGCGCAGATAGCGAGGACCTGGGTTTTCACTTTGGCGATCGTTGCCTCGGCATCGCCCGTTTCCAGCGCTTCCAGGACATCACACATCCAGTTCGTGAGCTCCCGGGTTTCCTTTTCGCCAAAACCGCGTGTGGTAATCGCCGGCGTGCCCACGCGCAACCCCGAGGTGATAAACGGTGAGCGGGGGTCGTTGGGCACCGCGTTTTTGTTCACGGTAATGTTTGCCGCCTCGAGAGCGGCATCGGCATCTTTACCGGTATAAGACTTACCGATGAGATCGACCAGCATCAGGTGATTGTCTGTACCACCGGATACGATGTTGATACCGCGCTCCATAAAGGTCGCTGCCATAGTCCGGGCGTTCGCCACCACCTGCTTCTGATAGACAACGAAGTCGGGCTGCTGAGCCTCGAGAAAACTCACGGCTTTTGCCGCGATGGCATGCATGAGGGGACCACCCTGGCCACCGGGGAACACCGCAGACTGGAATTTCTTTTCCAGCGCTTCATTGGCTTTAGCCAGAATAATGCCGCCCCGGGGACCGCGAAGGGTTTTGTGCGTAGTCGATGTGACCACATCGGCATAGGGAACAGGGTTGGGATAAACCCCCGCCGCCACTAGTCCGGCAACGTGCGCCATATCCACCAGCAGATAGGCACCCACCTCGTCGGCGATGGCGCGATAACGGGCCCAGTCCACCACGCGACTATAAGCCGAGAAACCACCGATAATCATGGCGGGTTTATGTTCCCGGGCAAGGGCGTCAATCTGGTCGTAATCGATTTCTCCCGTGGCGTTGTCCAGCCCGTACTGCACCGCGTTGTAGTGCTTACCGGAGAAATTGGGCTTGGCACCGTGGGTAAGATGGCCTCCGTCCGCCAAACTCATACCCAGAATCGTATCCCCGGGTGTTACCAATGCCTGAAACACCGCCGAGTTTGCCTGGGAGCCCGAATGGGGCTGCACGTTTGCGTAGTCGGCGCCAAACAGCGCCTTGGCGCGCTCGATTGCCAGCTCCTCAGCCTTATCTACGAATTCACAACCGCCGTAGTAACGCTTGCCGGCGTAGCCCTCGGCATACTTGTTCGTTAGCACAGAACCCTGCGCCTGAAGCACCCGTGGGCTGGCGTAGTTCTCCGAGGCAATGAGTTCAATATGCTCTTCCTGACGACGCTCCTCGTCACAGATGGCAGAAAACAGGGCATCGTCGAAGCCCTCAATGGACATGGCATCGTCAAACATGGCGATCTCTCCTGATGCGCTTAAAGGTGGGAAAGGCGGGATTTTAACCGAAAGCCGGCATCTGGCCTATCTCGTCGGCGCTTTTGTTAGAATCCGCGCGTTCAAACAGAGGAAATACACACCGCTATGGCACAGTACGTCTACAGCATGAACCGTGTGGGCAAGGTCGTCCCACCGAAGAAGACCATCCTTGAAAACATCTCCCTGTCGTTCTTTCCCGGCGCCAAGATTGGTGTTTTGGGTCTTAATGGCTCCGGCAAGTCGACACTCCTGAAGATCATGGCGGGTTTGGACACGGACATTCTGGGGGAGGCCCGCCCCCAGCCCGATCTCAAAATCGGCTATCTGCCCCAGGAGCCACAGCTGGATCCCGCCAAAGATGTCCGCGGCAACGTCGAGGAGGGCCTGAGCGACGCCCTGGATGCCCTCGCAGGCCTGGAAAAGGTTTATGCCGACTATGCTGAGCCCGACGCGGATTTTGATGCCCTTGCAAAGGAACAGGCGCGCCTTGAAGATATTATTCAGGCTACGGACGCCCACAATATCGATCACCGTCTGGAAGTTGCCGCCGACGCCTTGCGTCTACCTCCATGGGACGCCGACGTCAGCACGCTCTCCGGTGGTGAACGTCGTCGGGTGGCGCTGTGCCGGCTACTGCTCTCCGGACCGGACATGCTGCTCCTGGATGAGCCTACCAACCATCTCGATGCAGAGAGCGTCGCCTGGCTTGAGCGCTTTTTAGAGGATTTTCCCGGTACCGTCGTCGCTATCACCCACGACCGCTATTTTCTGGACAACGCCGCGGGCTGGATCCTCGAGCTGGATCGCGGCCGCGGCATTCCCTACGAAGGAAACTACTCCGACTGGCTCAATGCCAAGGAGCAGCGACTGGAGTCGGAACAGCGGCAGGAAGCCTCGCACCAGAAAGCCATCAAGGCCGAGCTAGAGTGGGTGCGCAGCAACCCCAAAGGCCGCCAGGCCAAGAGCAAGGCACGCCTGGCCCGCTTTGAAGAGCTCCAGTCCCAGGAATTTCAGAGCCGCAACGAGACCAATGAGATCTACATTCCCCCGGGCCCCCGCCTGGGGGACAAGGTCATCGAGATACAGAATCTTCGCAAAACCTACGACGATCGTCTTCTCTTTGAAGATCTGACGCTTTCCGTACCCAAGGGCAGCATCGTCGGGATCATCGGTGCCAATGGCATGGGTAAATCCACCCTGTTCCGACTGATCAACGGCGAAGAGCAGCCCGACGCGGGGACCATCGAACTCGGTGAAACGGTCAAACTCGCCTACGTGGACCAGTCCCGGGAAGATCTCGCGGGCGAGAAAACCGTCTGGGAGGAGATTTCTGAAGGCCACGACATCATGAACATCGGCGGCTATGAGGTGAATTCCCGCTCCTACGTGGGTCGCTTTAACTTCAAGGGTGCCGACCAGCAAAAATATGTAAAGGACCTCTCCGGTGGTGAGCGCAATCGCCTGCACCTCGCCAAGCTGTTGAAGCAGGGGGCAAACGTGCTTCTTCTTGACGAGCCCACAAATGACCTCGATGTGGAGACCCTTCGCGCCCTCGAAGAGGCCATTCTGGCGTTTCCCGGATCGGCCATGATCATTTCTCACGATCGCTGGTTCCTGGACCGGGTCGCCACCCACATTCTTGCCTATGAAG
Organism: Congregibacter litoralis KT71; assembly: GCF_000153125.2. NCBI lineage: Bacteria > Pseudomonadati > Pseudomonadota > Gammaproteobacteria > Cellvibrionales > Halieaceae > Congregibacter > Congregibacter litoralis. The sequence continues at coordinate 940,455 of NZ_CM002299.1, read as the reverse complement.
ATGATGGTGGTGTGGTGTTTCACGAGGGGAATTACAGCGATTACGAGGAAGACCGACGCCAGCGTATGGGTGCCGCAGCGGACCAGCCCCAGCGCCTTCGCTACCGCAAGCTAAAATAGCGTTTCCAGCGGCCCCGGGCTGTGATTCAATGCGGCGTAGCTTGTGTATCAGAGGTTAAAGAATGAGTGATTTCCCCGGGGAGCGCCGCGCGTTTTCCCGCGCAAAAATCGACCTCCCGGTGGAGATTCACCAGGGTGGCAGCGTCTGGAAGCAACGACTGATCGATATTTCTGTGGCGGGGGTATCCACGGATCAGCCGGATGTCTGGGACGCACAGTACAACGAGCCCTTCACCCTGGTGATCGACGCGGGCCGCTACGGCATTCTGGAACTGCATGCCTACCTGCAACACGTCGAAGCCGGGAGACTGGGTTTTGCGGTGCAGCACGGCGACGGTAACAATGTCGAGCCCCTGCGCTCTCTGCTCTCCGAGCATATCCCGGACCCCCTCGCCCTCGAAGCCGACATCGAAAAACTGAACAAGCAGTAGCGGCGAGGGTGTTGAAAAAAGCAAGAGTGGCGAGCGCTGACACCTTGACGGAAAGGTCTGCCGGAAGGGGGCTCTTCCGGGACCCTCTCCTGCATTTTGTCCTGCTGGGTCTCTTGCTGTTCTTCGCTTACCTGTCCCTCAATGATCAAGACAGCAGCAACGAGGACATCGTCGTCAGCGTTGCCCAGCAGGAACAGTTGATTGCCGCCTATACCCGCGTCTGGCGACGTCCTCCTAAGGCCCTTGAACTCAAGGGTTTGCTGGACGATTACATCCGCGAGGAGATCGCCAACCGGGAGGCCCTTGCCCTGGGCTTTGCGGCCAACGACCCTGTCGTGCGCCGTCGTCTCCGTCAGAAGTATGAATCCTTTATGGACCAGTTTGCCGCCTCGGTGGAACCATCAGAGGACGAGCTGCAGCAATGGTATGAGACCCGTATGACGGACTACAGCGAAGACGCCCGCTATAGCCTTCGCCATCGATTTTTCAGCAGTGACCGCCGGGAAGACGCCAGAGGCGATGCAGCCTCGGCCCTCGCCGGCCTCGCGCCTGCCGATCCAGAGGCGGACCCTGCCCTCGGTGATGCTCTGGCCATGCCCCAACGCTATGAGGACACGCGGGAAACAGAACTTGCCAGTCGCTTTGGTCAGGGCTTTACCGATAGCCTGAGCGCCCTCCCCGAGGGCCGCTGGTCCGGTCCGGTGCCCTCAGCCTATGGCTACCACCTGGTCTTTATCGAAAGTGTACGCGCCCGGGCGCAACCACCCCTCGGTGCTGTGCGCGCCGCCGTGCTGCGCGACTGGCGCGCGGAACACGTGGAGAAAGCCCGGGAGGAGCTCTACGCGAGCCTCCTTGACCGCTACACCGTGAAAATTCAAACACCTGCGGAAACATCCGACAGCTGATGCGAACGGACTAGAAATCCAGCGCCAACGCCTCTCCCAGGGTAGCCACGGCGTGTACCTCCATGCCCCTGGGTGCCGTCTTGGGGGCGTTGCCCCGGGGCACTATCGCTCTGGCGAAACCATGTTTCGCCGCCTCGGACAGACGCTCCTGCCCCGAGGGCACAGGGCGAATCTCACCAGCGAGTCCCACCTCGCCGAAGACCACGAGATCGCGGGGTAATGGACGGTCCCGGAAGCTCGAAACGATAGCCAGGAGCAACGCGAGGTCAACGCTGGTCTCCAGGACTCGGACACCACCGACCACATTGGCAAAAACATCCTGATCCCCTACCTGCAAGCCACCGTGGCGATGGAGGATGGCCAGGAGCATCGCCAGGCGATTCTGTTCCAGACCCACCGCCAGGCGGCGGGGATTTCCCAGAGGACTGTCATCGACAAGGGCCTGTATTTCCACCAGCAGGGGGCGCGTGCCCTCCCAGACCACCATCACAACGCTGCCTGAGGACTGCTTTTCGCCCCGCTCCAGAAAAATTGCCGAGGGGTTTCGCACCTCCCGGAGACCCTGCTCCGTCATGGCAAAAATACCCAGCTCGTTCACCGCCCCAAAGCGGTTTTTCTGTCCCCGCAGGGTGCGAAAACGTTGGTCGTCGGAGCTCTCAAGCAATACGGAACAGTCGATCATGTGTTCCAGCACTTTAGGGCCGGCGAGACTGCCATCCTTGGTGACGTGACCCACCAGCAGCAACACGATGCCCCGCTGCTTCGCTGCCCGGGTGAGGGTTGCCGCGCACTCCCGCACCTGGGACACGCTCCCGGGGGCCGAACTCAGCTCTTCGCTGTAGACCACCTGGATGGAATCGACCACCAGGAGCCGGGGCTGGTGCTTATCCAGCGCCGCCAGGATGGCTTCCACATTGGTCTCCGCCATGAGCTTCAATTCATCCAGGGGCAGCGACAGACGCTGAGCGCGCATGGCGATCTGCTGGGGGCTTTCCTCGCCGGTGACATAGAGTGCCGGCATGCGACTTGCGAGCCCGCAGCAGGCCTGGAGAAGCAGTGTGCTTTTTCCGGCCCCCGGGTTTCCGCCGAGAAGAATGGCCGACCCCGGGACCAGCCCTCCTCCCAGCACACGATCAAATTCGGCCATACCCGTGGGAATGCGCCTGACCTCGGAGACATCGATCTCGCTCAGCACCCGCGCCGGCGCGAGCTCTCCCGCAAAACCGCTGCGTCCCGCGGGGGCACGGCTGGTGCTCTTAGCGCTGCCCAGACGAATTTCACTGAGCGTGTTCCAGGCACCGCAGTCACTGCACTGTCCCTGCCACTTGTGATAGTCCGAACCGCAATCACTGCAAACGAAGGCTGTTTTTGCCTTGGCCATCAACATTTCCCTGTGAAAACTCAGGCGCGATGCTACAACTAATGACGCAAGCTGGGTATGCTGTGCGGCCGCTATCTTTAAGCAGAAGTGTGCATGGCTCCTCGCCCCCTCATTCCCGACTCGCAACTGGTTTTTTCCGCTGAGCTGGCGGCGGCTGTGGGCCTGGCCGAGGCGGTATTGCTGCAGCAAATCAAGGGCTTGTATCTCCACCAGCCGGCGACCCGTCGCGATGGCCTGGCCTGGCTCCACGTCAGCCGGGCCTACCTGCTTCAGCTGCTACCCTTCTGGAATCCGCGGGAACTTGAGAGCGTGTGCGAGTCCCTGGAGTCCCTGGGTCTGTTGTGCATCGATCGACAGACAGCGGCTCAGGACTGTCTGCTGCTGGCGATCAACGAATCTCCCGCCAGCACTGCGGCATCGACAAGCCAGGCTTCCCATGCCTCAGCATCGACCACCCCTGCAAAAGCAGCCGCGCCCACCATGGCAACGCCAGCCACCGAAAGAAAAGCACCCGCGGCGGCGATGCCCAGACCCGCCAAACGCACGGGAGAACCCCTGCCACCGGACTTTCAACCCAGCGAGGACATGCTCGAACTCCTTGAGCGTTTTCATGGCGTGCCCCGAGGATTTGCCCTGCAGCAGATAGAGGATTTCACGCTGTATTGGCGGGAAAGAGGGAGCGCCGGGCACGCCTGGCAAAATCGATTCAAACAGCATGTACAATTCCAATGGGCGCGACAGCAACAGGAAACGACAGGAGTTGATCATGGAGGACAGCGGGGAACTGGCGCAGCGCGTCGAACGCGAGATAGCAGCCTCGAAAGCGACCTCACCGATACCTCCTGGGCAGAGTGACTCGCGCCTCAAGCCGGAGCCCGCACTGGTCGAGGCCATCAACCAGGTCTTTGCGCTTTTCCGACTGAATTACCACAACCAGTACTACGCGGCGTTTAGCGAGGCCGAGCAGCTGAGACAGATCAAAAAGCTGTGGCTGGACTCCCTGAAAGATATCCCTCCTGTCCAGATCCTCCAGGGTGCCAAGCTCGCCATTGAAAACAGCGAGTATCTGCCGACGCTGAATCGTATGCACAAGTGTTGCGAAGAGAGTCTGCCGGCCCTGGGGCTCCCGGCGGCCAGAACGGCCTACCTGGAGGCCTGCAACGCCGGCTCACCGCCAGAACATAAGCGCTGGTCCCATCCGGCGGTTTACTGGGCCGGTCGGGACAGCGGCTGGCAACAGCTGGCCACCAGCGCCGAAGCCCAAAGCTGGCCGCTGTTTAAGAGCCACTATCAGTCTCGCTGCGCAGCGGTGCTCGCGGGTGAGGAAACACCCCCGGTGCCGGCGCCGGCAAAAAACCGCTTAAGCTCAACGGCTCTGGAGGGAGAAGCAGCCCTCGCACAGTTGCAACGCCTGAAAAACGACAACGATCTCACCTAGGAAGCCTCATGCTGTCACCTCACAATTTTGCCCTGCCATCTGACCGACAAGCTGCTCTGCGACCTCCCCGTCGGACCATGAAGCGCCTGTGTCTCGGCGCCCTGGCGGGTCTCGCCGGGGCTTTGCTGTCCGGCGCATCCCTCGCGCAGAGCGAGGATCCCGCAACCCCCTGGAACTGGTCTGACGACACGGTCTTTAATGCGGTTAATCAGGTGCGGGCAGGAAAGGATCTCACACCAGAGCAATGGCCCGGTGGCGCCCGGGTGGCGGTGCTATTGTCCTTTGACGTGGATAACGAAACGGTCATGGGCCTGCGCACCGGCGAAGTGAGCATCGGCCCCCTCTCTCAGGGGCAGTACGGGCACCGCGTGGCCCTGCCCCGCATCGTCAAGCTTGTGGATGACGAGGCCATCCCCTCGACGTTTTTCTTTCCTGCCTGGAGCCTGAAAATCGCGCCGGAGCAGGCCGCGCTGATCAATGCATCGGGGGATCATGAGATTGCTGTCCATGGCTGGATACATGAACGCAATACCAGCCTCGATGCCGACACGGAAGCGCGGCTTCTAGCGCAGGCGATGGATACCATTGAGGAGATCAGTGGCAGACGCCCCGTGGGCTATCGCGCACCGTCCTGGAACCACAGTCCCGCCACGCTCTCCATCGTCCGCGAGATGGGTTTCCTCTACGAGAGCTCACTTATGCACGACGATCGACCTTACGAGCTGGTGCAGAATGGGGAGCCTACGGATCTTGTGGAGCTGCCCGTAGACTGGATTCTGGACGATGCACCCCTCATGAACCCCCTGGGCAACCGCTACATGAACCCCCGGGACATCATGCAGGTGTGGATCGATGAATTTGATAAAGCCTGGGAAGAAGGCACGCTGTTCCTCCTCACCCTGCACCCCCATGTGAGTGGCCACCGCTCACGCATTGTCGCCCTCGAGGGCCTCATCGAGCACATAAAGAGCAAGGGTGATGTCTGGTTCGCTACCCATGAAGACGCTGCACGCTATGTGCGCGCTCAGGCTGGTATGGATTGATGAGCTTTAGGGCCCGGTGCTCTGCGCCGAGCTAGCTGCCGGGCACGCATGCGTCCAATCAGAACCCTTCGGAATATCCGCCCGAGGCGCCCCGGGCAAGATTTTCAAAGCGGGTGTATTCCCCAAAGAACGCCAGACGGCAGGTACCGATGGGACCGTTTCGCTGTTTGCCGATAATGATTTCTGCGATGCCTTTATCCGCGGAGTCGGGGTTATACACCTCATCACGATAGATAAACATAATCACATCTGCGTCCTGCTCGATGGCGCCGGACTCCCGCAGATCTGAATTCACCGGCCGCTTGTTCGGGCGCTGCTCCAGAGAACGGTTGAGCTGGGACAAGGCCACTACAGGGCATCGGAACTCTTTCGCGATGGCCTTGAGGCTACGCGAAATCTCCGAGATCTCCGCCGTGCGGCCCTCGGACGCTCCCGCAACCTGCATCAGCTGCATGTAGTCAATCATGATCATGGCGATGTTGCCGTGTTCGCGCTTGACCCGTCGGGCGCGGCTGCGAACCTCCGTGGGCGTCAAAGCGGGTGTGTCGTCAATGAGCAGACCCGTATTTTTCAGCTTTCCGACCGCGTTGGAGAGGCTCTCCCAGCCGGCCTGATCAAGGCGCCCCGTGCGCACCAGGGTCTGATCAATGCGACCAATCGACGACAACAAACGCATCATCAGCGCCTCGGCGGGCATTTCCATGGAGAACACGAGTACCGGATCCGATTGGGCAAGGATGGCGTTCTCCACCAGGTTCATGGCGAAGGCGGTCTTACCCATGGAGGGTCGCCCGGCCACAATCACCAGATCAGACTTTTGAAGACCCGAGGTAAACTTGTCGAGGTCGATGTATCCCGTGGTTAAACCCGTAATCTCGCCGCCGCTGTTACAGAGTTCCTCGATGCGTTGCACCGTTTCTGTGAGCAGCGTGCCCACATCCTGGGGCCCGCCGGCTTTGGGACCCTGCTCACCGATCTGCATGATCAGGCGCTCCGCCTCGTCGATGAGCTCCGCGGACGTGCGACCCTCGGGCGTGAATCCGCTATCGGCGATTTCCTGCGCCGCCTCAATGAGGCTCCGGAGCGCCGAACGCTCACGCACCACCTGAGCATAGGCACGAATATTCGAGGCACTGGGCGTGTTTTCGGCAAGCTCCGAGAGGTAAGCATGCCCCCCGGCGGCATCCAGTTCACCACTGAGCTGCAGCTGGTCGGCAAGGGTCACCACATCAACGGGCTGGGCGGCTTCGGCGAGGTGGCGTATCTGCCTGAAGATCAAACGGTGATCGGGACGATAAAAGTCCTCCGGACTCACCATCTCCGCCACGCTGTCCCAGGCATCCTGGGAGATCATAAGGCCACCGATAACGGACTGTTCGGCTTCAATGGATTGCGGCTGGAGCTTTATGCGGGCCACATCCCCGTCATAGGGACGGTTGGACTGAGACTGTTGTGAGCCCCGGGGATAGGAGGATTGTTGTGGGCTAGTGTCTGCCATCAGCGGGCCTTGGCGGCACAGGGCTGTCCAGAGTAGCCCAAATTAAGATAGGTAAAAAGCAAACGCGGCCCGAAAGCCGCGTTTTATTCAAGAAGTTCCCTGAGGAAAAGATCGAAGCCGGAAGTTGCCGCTTCGAGACCCCTTACTCAGGTACTACGCAGGTACTACTCTGGTACTACGGCCAGGGTAACGTCGGTCATGACGTCGGGGTGAACCTGAATTGCAATGCTGTATTCACCCGTTTCCCGAAGCGCACCCTCGGGCAGTCGGACTTCAGACTTGTCAATCTCACAGCCCGCCGCGGTGACGACATCGGCGATGTCGCGGGTACCGATGGAGCCGAACAGCTTGCCCTCTTCACCGGCATTGGCTTCGATGGTGATCACGTCGAGGGCCGCCAACGCTTCCGCGCGCTTCTCCGCCGCTGTCAGTGCTTCCGCCGCGGCACGCTCAAGTTCTGCACGCCGTGCTTCAAACTCTTTGACGTTTGCTTCTGTCGCGGGCACCGCTTTGCCCTGAGGGATCAGAAAGTTACGGCCATAGCCAGCCTTGACGGTAACCTTGTCACCCAGGCCGCCGAGGTTGCCGATGTTTTCCAGCAGAATAATTTCCATGGTTTGGTCCTCTGTATCAGTGCTCAGGAGCACTGCTATCTCACTAGTGCGAATTAATCTTTTTTGTTGTCCGGATCATCGTCATCCGGCACATCCTGTTCTTCTGGCCGATGCTCATCGTGCTCGTTCCCTGCATCGCTATCCCGGGGCGGCTCTGCCTCTCTCGACCCGCGGTCTCTCGACTCATCATCTCTCGACCCGTCGTGCGGCTCCAGGCCCGTTGACGCCTTGAGTTGCCAGCGATGGCGAAAATCCAGCAGCGTGTCCGCAAGCACGAGTCCTACAAGCCCTAATTTGGCGGCATCAAACACGAGCCATGCGGCATAAATGCCACCCATCCAAAAGCTGCTCTGGCCCTTGTAACGCGCCCTGGCGTGCAAGAGCGCAAATCCCGCAATGGTGAGAGGCAAGAGCAGTGCCGCTCCCCAGCTCCGGTAAGCCAGCCCTGCGGCCGCCAAACTGGTGGCTGCCACCGCCAGGGCCCACACCAGGGTCTTTGGCAGCTGCAGTTCTCTGAACTCCTCGCCAAAACCTCCCGGGTTGTACAACGCTGCCTGCCAGTAGCGCGCCAGTGACAGGCACAAAAAACTCAAAGCCCCGTTTGCCGTGCCCATCATGCCGGCCAACTGGGCCAGCGTGGGGGGCTGAAGTCCCAGGGACTCACCCCCGGCTTCCAGGGTCTGCTTCTCCAGGGCCGTAAAAAACTGCGCAAACAGCGCCGCTAGCTCCGAGAGCATGGACTGACCAAAAGCCAGCAACCCCGCACCGGTGACCAGTGCAACCCCGGCACTGACAACGGCGGTCAATGCCAGGTTCACGGATGTGCGCAACACCCAGGCCAACACCGCTGTGCCAAGGAGCATCACCAGGGCGCTGCTATCGCCGGACACCCGGGTCACCAGGAGCGCCGGCAAGGACGCCCAAAGCACGATCCAAAACCCTTCCTGAGCGCCTTTTCGCAGGGTCACCAAAGCGACCACCGCCGCGCCAATCCAGGCAAACAGAAGACTTCCGGAACTTGCGATAGCAAGGAGCAGTGCGCGATAGCGCCCACTCATTGCAAACCTGGCAAGACCCTGCATGCCGTTTACCTACTTACCGAAACAGATGACGCCGGGATCAACATCCGCGACGCCCCCGAAATCAGCGGTGGCCGTCTGTATAGGGCAACAGAGCGAGAAACCGTGCGCGCTTAACCGCGGTGGAAAGCTGACGCTGATACTTCGCTTTTGTGCCGGTGATACGGCTGGGAACAATCTTGCCGGTTTCAGAAATATAGGCTTTCAGGGTATCGAGATCCTTGTAATCGATCTCTTTAACGCCTTCAGCGGTAAAACGACAAAACTTACGACGACGGAAAAAACGTGCCATCTGAAATTACTCCTTATAGGTCCGCTTATGGGGCCGCGACTTAAGCTTCTGCTTCTGCAGTAGCTGGTTCGTTGCTGTCGTCAGAGGTCTTGCTGTCCCCACCTTCGCTATCGCGACGGGGCTTCTCGCTACCTTGACGGTCCTCATAACGGGACTTGCGCTCGCGGCTCTCTTTCTCGGCCTTCATGATGGGCGACTCTTCCAGTACCGGCTCGTCGCGACGGATCACGAGGTTACGGATAACGGCATCGTTATAGCGGAAAGTCGTTGTGAGCTCATCCATGGCTTCGTTGGAAGCCTCGACATTCATCAGGATGTAGTGAGCCTTGTGAACCTTGGCGATGGGGAAAGCCAGCTGTCGGCGACCCCAGTCTTCCAGTCGGTGTACGGATCCACCGTCTTTAGTGATGGTGTTGGTGTAGCGTTCAATCATGCCGGGGACCTGTTCAGACTGGTCCGGATGCACCATGAACACGATTTCGTAGTGTCGCATCAACGAGCTCCTTACGGGTTTTAGTCATCCGCTTTGCCTCTTTGCAAAGCCGTATGACAAGGAGAAACGGCCAAGAGCGACCGCCCAAATTTTGAGGCGCGGAGTCTACAGGCCCCCAGCGTCCTCTGCAAGCAGTCTTTGACGGCGGATTTCAAAGAGACAGACACCGGTTGCGACGGAGACGTTGAGGCTGCTCACGGCACCGGCCATGGGGAGGTTGACGAGGAAGTCGCAGCGCTCCCGGGTGAGGCGTCGCATACCGGCGCCTTCGGCGCCCATCACCAATGCCAGGGGGCCTGCGAGGTCTGAGCTGTAGAGGCTTTCACTGGCTTCGCCGGCAGTGCCATAAATCCAGACACCGGCGGCCTTTAACATGTCGAGACTTCGCGCCAGATTGGTCACTCGCACCAGAGGCACGGTTTCGGTGGCTCCGCAGGCAACTTTTCGCACCACGGCGGTAATGTCCGCGGCGTTGTCCTTGGGCACCACCACTGCGGTAACACCCGCCGCATCCGCACTGCGCAGGCAGGCACCCAGGTTGTGAGGATCCGTAACACCGTCCAGCACGAGCACGAGGGCCCGCGGATTTCCCGACACGGCCTGCTCCAGCTGAGCCTCGCTCCAGCGAAGATCGCTTTGGCCCGCCGTGTTATCACCCAGCTCCGCGACCACGCCCTGGTGACGCCCGGGCACGAGTTCGTCAAGCTTACCCCGCGGCAGGCGGCTGACGGGAGTATCAGCAGCGGTCGCCAGGGCCAACAGGGCCTGCACACGACCATCATCCCGACCTTTCTGCACCCACAGACGGCGCACGGTTTTGGGCTGCCTGCGCAGGAGCTCCTCCACGGCATGAAGTCCAAAGGCGTAATCAAGCGCCACGGCTAGCTACTCTTTGGCTTCCGTTTTGAGCCACCTTTGGCCCGGGCCTTGGGTGCGGCGCTGCCTGCAGTAGCGGATTTATGGGCCGTGCCCTGCTTGGCACCACCACCGCCCCGCCTGCTTCGACCACCGGACTTCGCCTTGGTCTTGGCGGCGGGCTTTGAGCCATCCCTTCCGCCGCCTTTTGCACCGCCTTTTGTGCCGCCTTTTGCGCCCGCTCCCCGACCGGATTTCGCCGGCGCCTTTGCGTTTCTGTTACCGGGTGCATTGCCACTGCCGGCGCCCTTGCGCTTGCGCGACTCGGGGAGCTCAACAGGCTCCAGGTCAATCTTTCGCTCATCGAGATTCACCGCGGCGACCAGCACTTTGATCGGGGCACCCAACTGGAAACTTCGTCCTGTGCGCTCACCTACCAGGCGCTGCTGCGCCTGATCGAATCGGTAGTAGTCGCCTGGCAAGGACGTAACGTGCACCAGCCCTTCGATGTAAAGATCGTTCAGCTCAACAAAAAGGCCGAAGTTCGTTACCGCGCTCACCACTCCTTCGAATTCTGTGCCCACGTGCTCCCGCAGATACTCACACTTAAGCCAGGAATTTACCTCCCGGGTTGCCTCGTCTGCGCGACGTTCGGTCAGGGAGCAACGCGTACCGAAGGCCGCCATGGCGGCGTCATCGTAGGGGTAGATCTGCGTCTTTTTGAGCTCCTTGGCGCCCCTCACCCGCTGCACAAGTTTGCTCCGCTCCTTGGACCGGATGACGCTGCGAATAGCCCGGTGCACCAACAAATCGGGGTAACGACGGATGGGTGAGGTGAAGTGCGCGTAGCCGGGATAATTGAGTCCGAAGTGCCCCAGATTTTCCGCCTGGTACACCGCCTGGGTGAGAGAACGGAGCAGCATCATCTGGACAATATGCGCATCGTCCCGCGTACTGATCTGCTCGATCAGCAGCTGATAGTCCTCAGGCGTGGGCTTGAGACCGCCGCGTAAACCCAGACCGAGCTCACCCAGGAAGGCGCGGAGGTTCTCGAGCTTCTGTTCTCCCGGACCCTCGTGCACGCGATACAGCACCGGCAGCTCATGCCGCTCAAAAAACCGGGCTGCGGCAACGTTTGCACAGAGCATGCATTCTTCGATGAGCTTGTGGGCATCATTGCGCTGCACGGGCACGATAGCGTCTATCTTGCGCTCTTCGTTGAAGATGATACGGGTCTCAACGGTTTCAAAATCGATGGCACCACGCTCCTCTCTTGCCTGCCTCAGCACCTTATAAAGGGCATGCAGTTGCTCGAGATGAGGCACGAGCTTGCGGTCGATCGCCTCGCTGGCGCCGGTCTCCAGGACCTCAGCTACCTGGGTGTAGGTCAAGCGGGCGTGGGAGTGGATAATCGCTTCGCAAAAACGGAACTGCTTGAGCTCCCCGTTGTTCCCGATTTCCATCTCTACCGCCAGGGCCAGACGATCAACCCGGGGTTTCAGGGAACACAAGCCGTTAGACAGAACCTCCGGCAGCATGGGCACGACGCGCTCGGGGAAGTACACGGAGTTACCCCGTTCGATGGCTTCCTTGTCCAGCGCGCTGCCTACACCCACGTAATGGGACACATCTGCGATGGCCACCCATAACCGCCACCCGCCAATGCGGCGCTTCTCGCAATACACCGCATCATCGAAATCTCTGGCATCCTCACCATCAATGGTGACGAAAGGTTTTTTGCGCAGATCCACCCTGTAGCGTTTATCGCCCTCGGCGGGTTCTTCGCTCAAGGCCCCCGCTTCGTCCAGAACAGCGTCCGGCCACTCATAGGGAATGCCGTGGGAGCGGATAGAGATATCAATCTCCAGCCCCGGGTCCAGATGCTCACCCAGGACCTCGATGATCTGACCCTTGGCGCCCAGGCGGTTTTCGGGGTAGTGCGTAATTTCCGCAGTGACGATCTGGCCATGCTTGGCATCGCCTTTGAACTTTGGTGGTATCAAGACCTCTTGGTTAATACGCGCGTTGTCGGGCAGCACTACGCCGATACCGCTTTCTTCCTGATATCGCCCGACCACTTTTGTGACCCCGCGTTCAAGGACCTCTACCACCTTGCCCTCGGACCTTCCGCGACCATCAACACCCGTCACAGCAACAAGCACCGTGTCACCGTCAAACAGGCGACGCATCTCCCTGGCGCTCAGATACAGGTCGTCTTCGCCCGTCTCCGGCTGAGCAAAACCATAGCCGTCACGATGCCCCTGTACGCGGCAGCGCAGTAGGTTAAGCGCTTCGACCAAGCCATAGGCCCCTCGGCGATCGACGTGCAGCTGGCCGTCGCGCTGCATGGCACGCAAGCGCCGGCGCAGGGCTTCGAGGTCACGATCATCTGACAGCGACAGGGCCGTGGCGATACGTTCGTTGTTTAAGGGCCCCTCGGCGTCACGGAGAAGGTCCATGATGGCCTCGCGGGAAGCGATGGGGTGATCGTATTTCTCGGCCTCACGACGTGCATGAGGGTCCGAAGGCTTGTTGCGTTTGCTTTGCGGCTTGCGCTGCTTTGACATATATTTTCCGATGAGAGTGCGGCCTGAAAAGGGCGCAAAGCGCGCAGTATACGGGATCATTGACAAAACCGGGGCCGAACCGTAATCTGCGCGCCCTCAATGAGCGCTGTCTCATTGATGCCCAGGTGGTGAAATTGGTAGACACGCTAGCTTCAGGTGCTAGTGCTCGCAAGGGCGTGGAGGTTCAAGTCCTCTCCTGGGCACCATGTTTTAACGGCTCTCCCCAATTAACGGGGGATGGACCGTTTCTCACTAAACACGATTGATGATGCCATCCCACCCGCAGTGGGTTAAGACCCTCAATCGATAGTTTTCAAAATTTCTAAATCCGTACGCTCTTCGCGTCATCATCTCCATCTTCGTGTGGAAGCCCTCCGTGGGCCCGTTGCTCTTACTGAATCGCCACATCATGACGATGGGCTCAAGCCAAGACTTCAGGGTTTTCGCCAGCCGTCTCAGCGGACTGTGGCGCAGGGCTCTACCCAGTTAACGGGGGATACACCGGTTTTCATTAAACTCGGTTGATAATGCCATCCCATCCACAGTGGGTTAAGACCCGCAGTCGATAGTTTTCAAAGTTTCTAAATCCATAGGCTCGCCGACTCATCATTTCCATCTTGTTATGGAAGCCCTCGGTGATGCCGTTCGTCTTGGTAAACCGCCACATGCCAACGATGGGTTCCAGCCAAGACTTCAGTGTTCTGGCCAACCGATGAAGCGGGCTAGCCGCCAAGTCCTCGATTAATGAAAGCAGCCGCGGCAGCAGCTGCTTGGCTTTTTTACGATTCAAGGATTTGAGTAGCAGCAGACGATTGAGCTGCTGCTTAGCCGCATACAGCGCCTTGAGCACGGGATAGTCATCCAGATATCGGCCAAGGTTCTCTCTTTGCTCATCCGTAAGACGCCATTGGTGGCGTCGCATCAGGCTGACCAGCCCGCGATGCTTGCGCCCCTCGGGATCGTAGCCCTGCCAGGCTTTGAGCAGATGCTGATTAACCAGTCGAATGACGTGGAATCGATCGGCAACAATCGTGGCGTTAGGAAAGTACCGGCGCACAATGCTGCGGTAGGTTTCCGACAAGTCCATGACGACAACCTGGACGTTCTCTTTACCCGGTAATGCCCTTAAATAACGTCTCAAACTCAGTTCTGAGCGTCCCAGCACCACATCGAAGACCTTGTGGTTCTTCAGATCCACCATCGTGGTGGCGTAGCCGCGCTTGCGGCTAAAGAAGTGCTCGTCGATACCCAGCACACGGGGGCAGGGCCGATTAGACATCTCCGATAGTCGCAGTCGGCACTGACCTTGATACCAGCGCTCGACGGTTGCTGGGCTCATGTCGTGTGTTCTCGCGAGCTTACGCTGCGTCACGCCGCCGTCATGGGCCTCGAATACTTCAAGACGGAAGGCGTCCGACGATCGATAGCGGGGCCTGACGCCCTGAAACCGGTGACGAAAGTAGCGACCACATTGTGGGCAGTGATACTTGGGCGTCTTCAGGTGCAGCGTCATCACCTGGTTGCCCTGGCGTGTGTGTTTTAACGTGCGCTCGTGGGTCGCTTTAATCCTGACTTTGGGATGCTGGCAGTGGATGCACGATGGGCGGCGCTTTGGCCTGGCATAGACCTCGATCGAATCATTGCGATCAACACGTTCGACCTCCAGCTCGGGAAGGCCTAATATATTTCCTGCGTGGGACATCGGGGGTTTCCTCATTAAACGGACTTCGCAAATTCAGTTTAATGATCCCCGGTGTCCCCCGTTAATGATGAAGAGCCTGGCGCAGCTGCTCGATCAACGCCAGCAGTTCAGGTAGCTTCTTTTGGGCCGTTTTCTTCCTCAGATTCTTGAGTAGCATCAGCTCGTTGAGGTGTTGCTTGGCGTCATAGAGTGCGGCGAGGCCGGGGTAGTCGCTCAGGTAGCGCCGCAGATTCTCTCGCTGCTCCGGCTTCAAGCGCCAGGCATGGCGCCGCATGAGACTTAGCAGGCCGCGGTTTCTGCGACCCTCGGGGTGCACGTCTTTCCAGGCGTTGAGGAAGTGCTGATTGACCAGGCGAATGACGTGGAATCGATCAGCGACGATCGTGGCGCCGGGAAAGTACTGGCGGGCGATGCTGCGATAGGTCTCGGACAGATCCATCACCACGAGCTTGACGTTGTCTTTGCCCGGCAAACGCCGCAGATAGCTGTCCAGGCTGGCCTGGGAGCGTCCCAGGCGCACATCGAAGACTTTGTGGCGCCGCAGGTCGACCAATGTGGTCGCGAAGCCGCGCTTGCGGGTGAAGAAGTGCTCATCAATCCCGAGGACCTTGGGGCAGGGGCGGTTCGACATCTCCGAGACGCGTCGCTCACAGTGGCCGTGGTACCAGCGTTCAGTAGTGGCTGCGCTGATGCCATGGGTGCGTGTGAGCTTGGCCTGGGTGACCCCGCCATCGTGGGTCTCGAAGACCTCGTGGCGAAACGCCTCGGAGGCTCGATAGCGCGGCCGTACGCCTTTGAATCGATGGCGGAAATAGCGACCGCAGCGCGGGCAGTGATACTTCGGTGCTCTGAGATGCAGAGTGATGAGCTGGTTGCCTTGGCGTGTATGCTTTAGGGTCCGCTGGTAGGTGGCTTTGATCCGCACTCTCGGGTGCTGGCAGTGAAGGCAGCAGGGCCGCTTCTTGGGTTTGGCGTAGACCGAGATCGCATCATTGCGATCGACGTGTTCGACCTCCAGCTCTGGAAGCCCTAGTATTAATCCTGCGTGGGACATCGGGTGTTCTCCATTAAACCGTTTCCGCAAATTCAGTTTAATGAGCCCCGGTGTCCCCCGTTAATGATGAAGAGCCGTTTTAACTCACGAGCTCAAGCTCGATCTAGAATCTAATCAAAGCGGAAGATTTCGCCGCAGGCGGTAGTGCGGGTAAGCTCCAATCGCTTCGGGTTGCTTGCGAACCCTCACTAAAATAGCAAATACTCTGAGTATGCACGAATTATCCACTTCGACGCTGTGACCAGCGCCACGAATCACATGCCGCTAGTCAGCGTCGTGATTCCCTGCTACAACCGTGCCGACCGCATTGCCCAGGCGGTTCACAGTGTTGTCGATCAAGACTACCCCAGCTTCGAAATCATCGTCGTAGACGATGGCTCTACAGACAATACTGAGGCTGTCGTTGCCGCCTTGGAGATTCCGACACTTCGATACCTCAGGCTTCAAGAGAATCGTGGTGCCAATTCAGCGCGGAATGTGGGCATTCGCGAAGCACAGGGTGAATACATCGCCTTCCAGGATAGCGATGACTTATGGTCCGCCAGCAAACTCACTACGCAAATCAAACAAATGCTGACGCACAACGCAAAGGTTTGTTTTTGCGCGTTTAACCGTAATGACAGAGGCGTAAAAACCCGCGTTCCCAAAGCGTCTTACCACGTTCAGCACGGATGTGTAGATCGCCATGCCGAATTACTGCGCGGCAGTTACATCAGTTGCCAAACCCTCATCGCGCGTAAGGAAACACTGCTGAGTGTCGGTCTGTTTGATGAGTCCCTCAAACGCCTGCAAGACTGGGAACTGTGCCTACGACTCGCTCAAGACAACCCCATTTTGTATGTTGAGGAGGTACTTGTTGAGGCAGACATCAGCGACGATAGCGTGTCGCGGCAAGTCGAGCACTACGCAGGGTCAGCCAAAAACATACTGGACAGCCACAGCGCGGCTTTCAATGACAACAGAGAAGCTACCGCCATGCTGTGTATCAACGTCGCAGCTAACGCGCTGCAGCATGGTCATCTGGGCAGCTTTCTCTACTTTGTTACCCGCGCGGTCCGTCAAGGCGGGCCAGCCTTGCCAGGTGCCCTGCGAAAACTTTACTTACGACGCTAGTCCGAGGCACCTACCCCATGGCGAAGCTCAGCCAACAAAGCCACGGAGCTCTCTTTAAAAAATAACCATACAAGCAGAGGGTAGCTGACAGCACCCACGAGGATCTGCAAGGCCAGTCCACCAATTTCATGCAAATCTAGTGCACGGTAGGCTGCCCCCGCACCTATCACCAAGCCACCCATGAGCAACGATCCGATCAGGGCGGGCGAAGTTGCTTTCAGTCCTTCACCCACACTCAGTCCCAGCAGGGGCCAGGCGACACGCGCCTGAATAAAAAACATGACGAGATTTGCCAGCAGATAGGCTGTTGCCATACCGCTGACCCCATAGGGAACTGCTAGCGCAAAAGCCAACACAATTACCAGCGTGTTGACTGCCCCAATGTTCAGCATAAGACGCGTTTTTTCCATTGCAGGAAGAATAGTGCCAACCGTCGCGGTAACGACTTGCAGCAGGCCCACCCAGACAAGAATCTGAACCACCACAACCATGTCAATCCACTGCGAACCCAGCACCATCGGCACTATGAGCTCTGCAATACACGCCATACCAACGAGCGCAGGAAAAACCAGGAGCGTGATTCCCTGAAGCGATCGAAGGTAGAAAGCTCTCGCGGAGGCAGGATCATCTCTCAGGCTAGACAGTGTGGGATAGGCGACGCGGTGCACAATCTGAGAAAACGCCTGAACAGGGTAGATCGTGAGTCGGTAGGCCATGGAGTAAAGGCCCAAAGCGCTACTACTCATCAGTTTACCAATGAGGAACACATCGCAGTGGCGCGTCAAAAAGTTCAATAGCGTAAAACCTGTGAAGTGCAGAACTAACCCCATCGTTTCGCGAAGTACCGGCAGGCTGGCCATGCCCACTGGACGCCAGTCGCAGATCAACCAAATTGCCGCCGTGAGCAGGCCGATAGCCGACAGATTGAACACCAGCAGGCTATACACACCGAAGCCCATGAAGGCGCAGCCAATACCCAGGCAGGTCGCGATTAGGATGGTCACTGTTTCTGCTTTAACCAGCGCTTCAAACTTGAGGTCACGCTCCATGATTGACCGCTGTACAAGAAGCGGGGCCTGTACCAGAAATACGAGGCCCGCTATGTTCAGGAGCGGAACCAACTCGGCATTGTCAAACAGTTCCGCAATGAGCGGAGATATCAGTAACAGCAGTAGATAAGCCAGAGCGCCAAACACGAGATTCAGGTAGAAAAGACTCGTTGCCAGCTGGGCGCTATCGTCCCGCTTCATGATCAGTATCTGAGACACACCGGCGGAGCCGAAGATCAGTGCGAAATTGATAAACATCATCACAATGGCGTAGGCGCCGAAGTCAGCCGGACTCAGAAACCGGGCCATGACGATCATGCACAGCAACTGCATACTTTCGCGGAACCCTCGTCCCGCAGCGCTCCACGAAAGTCCAGACACTACTCGTCTGTGCAACTCCACCTCAGCGCAACCAACCTATGCGGCGTAGTAGAAACCGGAAGATACGGCGGACGTAGAGAACAGGAAACAAAACAGGAAGCACAAGGCGTACAAGTGGGTCTACGCCGGGCGCGAACAATAAATGAAAGAACGCAGGGACCGCATACAGAGGGCTCATCCGAAAACTCAGCCGTGTGGGCTGCTTAATCATCACGCTAAGACACATAGAAAGTCTCAAGAAAGGCCGCCGCGGATACAGGAGCTGGTAATTCCTGAAGATCTCGGACAAGAGCCCCGATGCATCATAGTTCCAGTACTTTTGGTTGTCCTGGCTGATAAGGACCTTCAATTTTGGAAGATACACAACCTGACCGTTCTCACAGCTGTAACCCAGAAAAAACACCGTGGGATATAGGTTTCTGAGCGACGGCTCGGTCAGATAGGCGTCCAGCATTCCCTGGCGCATAAACACAATACCGCTTATCTGATGTCCTAAATAGGAGATCGCCCTCACACTTGAGTGTCCCGCCGGATACAGCCTGCTATCAAAACGCTCATTGCGCTCGGGCACCACGTTTCCGTCACAATACAACGACGCTATCCCCGGGATGATGGCCCGCAGCTCGGGACTGCGCTCCAGAAGCCTTATCACTTCACGCAAATAACCCCGGGGCAGAAAATCGTCGTCTCCCACGATCATTACCCGCTCGGCCGTAGCCTGATGGAGCAGGAAGATCACGTTCCCCTCGCCACCCAGGTTCTCTGTCTGGTTGAACACAATGAGTTCGGTTTGTACCTCACTCTGCAGCAATTCCAGAGTGCTGGCGGTGTCGTCCTCTGAGCAGTTGTTGGAGACGAGGATTCGGCAACTTAAACCGCTCCCCTCCTCCTCAATCAGCGTGTTCAACAAGCGCACGTTTTTGGCAAGGTCAGAGCATCGATTGAACGTCGGGATGAGAATATCGAGTGTCATGCGCGTAAAGCCGTCGCGCGCATCTGGGCCAGGGGCCACGACGCTACCCATGGCTAAAGTCCACCAAGGGCGTTCAGCGTGCTCTGCGCGCCGACCTTCCCAAAGACCTCTGCGCTCAGGGCCCGCGACGACACCTCACAGCTGGATCGGCCATCGTGAAGGGCCTCGCGAAACCAACTACCAAAACCTGCATCGGCAATATGATCCTCAGCAGTCACCACACGCTGAAATTGCTCTACCTGTGCGGCCTGGTACTGTTTTTGACGCATGCCCCACAAGGGCAGTGAATAGAGATTGTGCTCAGGGTATTCACCGCGCGCCAGCCAGGCCTGAGCGATAGCAAGCGTCGCTCCAGTCGTCACAATCGCCGACGTCGACTCTGGCTGCCCCTGCACCTTTAGCCATTGCCCCGGGGAAACTTCCGGCACATGGCTGTGCACGGACGCTTCGCCCGACTTACCCAGGCGCAGGTAGGAAGGCCCGGGATTATCGATCAAATAACGCAAGCAAGCGCGGGTCTCCCAGGGATCACCCGGTGCCGCAATCAGCATGTTCGGCAGCACACGCATTAATGCATAGTCCTGCAGGGCATGGTGGGAATAACCCAGGTTTCCGTAAGCAACACCGCCACCCACCGAAACGATGGTCACAGGGAGATTGTGATAGTCCACATCGTTGCGTATCTGTTCCGCGCAGCGAAAAGTTGGAAAGTTGGCGATGGAATAGGCAAATACATGACAGCCTTCGGAAGCGAGCCCGGCGCAAAGGCTCATCATGTTTTGCTCGGCGACCCCTGCGTTAAAAAACCGCTCGGGAAAACGGTCCGCAAATGGCTCTACAACGCCAAAGCCCAGATCTCCCACAACCAGCACAACGTTTGGCTGAACTTCGGCGAGCGCAAGAAGCTCGTTGAGAAATGCATCACGCATCCCTTTGCGACCCGGCAATGTCCTTCAATGCTCTGTCGAGCAGCCCATCATCGGGATTGCGATAGTGCCACAAGACCTCATTCTCCATAAAGCTGACGCCTTTGCCCTTAACGGTATGAGCGATAACTACAAGTGGCAGCCCCGGTGACCCGGAGCCAATCGCGGACTCTAAGGCATCATGGTCATGCCCATCAGCCTCAACAACGCTCCAATTGAAAGCGGCGAGCTTCTCGCGCAAAGGCTCAAGCCCCAGGGTGTTGTCCACTGTATCCAGACTCTGAAGCTTGTTGTAGTCAATAATTGCCGTGAGGTTGTCCAGCCCATGATGCGCCGCAAACATGAGCGCTTCCCAGTTCGATCCTTCGTCCATCTCGCCATCACTCAACAGGACAAAGACCTGCCAAGGCTGTTTTGCGATCTTGCCCGCAAGCGCTTTGCCAGCTGCAAATGGAAGCCCATGTCCCAGCGAGCCGGTAGAAAATTCAACGCCGGGGACGTGGTGACTCACGTGATTCATAAGCCTGGAAAAATCCTGCCCGTACTCGTCAAGCTCCTTCACAGGGAAGCACCCAATTTCCGCAAGCGCCGCATAGAGCGCTACGCAAGCATGCCCCTTGCTCAGCACGAAGCGATCTCGATCGGGGGCAGCGGGTTGCGCCGGATCAAATCTCAACACCCTTGCATAAAGCACCGCCAGAATGTCGGCTATCGATAGTGCGCTGCCGATATGAGAAGCCCTGGCACGATGGACCATACGCAATGACTGCTCACGGACCGATAAGGCTAGCGACTGGGAGTTCAAACCGAAGGTCCAACCATCTGCTCACATAAATCACTGTGTGCCTCTAGATGCAGAAAAACATAGTTGGTCTCAGGAGTAGCCTCGGTAACATCCTGTATCCGATGGGCTCCGTCAGGTCCTATTCCGAAACACTCGTACCCCATCCCAGTGAGTAACTCGATCAGTTCGTTGGGGTGATAATCATAGGCTTTGGACCACTTGCGCAAGATCTCCAGAAACACAACGGGGCGTCGCTCAGCTAATGTTTTTGTCGCCCCCTGCACCACCAGTAACTCGGCGCCTTCAACGTCACACTTGATAAAATCCGGCCACAGGGCGTGCTCTGCGCACCAGTCATCCATTTTCACGACCTCGACCGGCACACTGATGGCACCTGCGGCATCGGCGACATTGCGCATGGATGCATTTGTCCCGTTGCCTTTATCGAGAAAAATATCTACCGAGCCGGCTTCACTTGAAAAACCAATGGAATGGGTGTTGACTTTGTTGTCGAACCCGTTTGCGGTCACGTTCTCGACGAGGAACTTGCTGAAATACGGCAATGGCTCGAAGGCGTGAATGCTTGCGCCGGGAAACCGCCGGGCAAACAGCAGTGTGTACCAGCCAATATTCGCACCCACATCGAAGATGACCTGAGACTCACGCAAAAGCTGCAGCATCAGCTGCGTTTCCTGCGGTTCGTAGCCGCCAAAATTGAGTATCTCTACGGGCGCTACCCGGGACTCGCCGGGCGGATAACGAATCCATAGATCGTCCTCAGCGATATGGAAGGCTACCCCGCTGACATTAATCTTAATCTCATCGACGGCGCTGTTAACCAACACCTCGGGGTAATGACTCAGGACGCTATGAAACTCATTGGCCTCGCGAATAAACGAGGCCTTGTCAATAGACCCTTCGTGAAAAGCCTTTTTCAGTTCCAATAATGTCAAAGGTGAGCCCCTATGGTGCGCCGAAAGCCTTCGCGTGGAGACACTCGCGCACGCCAGCCAAGAGCTTCCAGCTTGGCTGTACTGGGTAGCAGTCTTTGCAGCTTACTTGGCATATAGCCGGGCCGATACCCTTCATCACTCACTGTGACTTTAAGCCCCGGACTGGGAGCCACCTCGACAATTACCTCGGCCAGCTCTCTCACTGAGAGCTCAGCATCGGCGTTAGCCACGTTATAGGCCTGCCCGGGCTGCCCCCAAAACAAAATGGAGAAGAACCCGGCAATGGCATCACTGACGTAGCAAAAAGCCCGTTGAGCAGTACCGTCACCGCGAATATGAATATCCTCTTCCCTGATAGCGTTGTAAGTAAAATCGGCAAAAACTCTACCGTCGTCCTCAGCCAGGCCCGGTCCATAGGTATGAAAAGGCCGCGCAATAAATACGGGCGCACCATACTGCGAATGCCAGGCGACGCACAGTGCCTCACCGGCTCTCTTGCCCTCGCCGTAACAGGAGCGTGGTAAGGCTGAATCCAGTGTGCCGGGACTGGCTTCTGTCAACGGCACCTCACCGCCGGCAGCACCATATATTTCGCTGGAGCTGATAAACAAAAAGCCTTTGTGACGATCTCCGCAAGCCGTTAGCAGGGCAGCCACGCCCACGGTATTCGGAAGCAGGGTTCCCACAGGGTCCGGGCCATAAAATCGGGGACTTGCGTTACTTGCCGCGTGAACCACGTAATCAATGGGTGGCAGATCGGTAATCGCAATTCTGGAGAGATCCAACTCGGCGAATGTGAGCTCCCGGTTACCCTCTAGATCCTTGAGCCGCTCAGGCATGCTCGCCATGCTGCGAACGCCGGCGATCACTCGCACGGGCTCCTCGACCACCCCCCTGGCGTTCAGATGCAGCAGCGTTCGCACGAGATAATTCCCCAGAAAGCCCGCTGCCCCCGTGATGAGCACGGTCTGCCCTGCGAGTTTCCCCCAACCGGCCACATTGCCGACGATGGAATCAAGGTCTTCATTCAAGATGCTGGTTTTTATCGCCACGACGTACGCTACCGTGTCCGCCTAATAAAATCGTCAATGCAATTTGCGATGTATTCGTAGTGTACCTGCGAGAGTTCGGGCCAGGTACCAATCCAAAACGTCTGATTCATAGCGATGTCCGTGTTAACCAGGTCTCCGATGGTTCTGTAGGTCCGGTTCTCGAAGTAGGGCTGTCGCGTCAGGTTGCCGGCAAAGAGCAGCCGCGTGCCGATTTTCTTCTCATCCAAAAAACGCAAAAAATCTACCCGCTTAAAACCGCAGTCCTCACGCAGCGTCAACGGAAACCCGAACCAGGAGGGATCGGAGTTAGGCGTTGCCTCGGGTAGAATGAAGTAGCGCTCAAAGAGTTTGAGCGACTCCATGGCGATGCGGAAGTTGCGTTTTCGTTTATCGACAAAATCATCAATGCGCTGTAGCTGAGCCAGGCCGCAGGCCGCCTGCATATCCGTGATTTTGAGGTTGTAGCCCATATGAGAGTAAATGTATTTGTGATCGTAACCCTGGGGCAGGCCACCTAACTGCCAATCAAAACGGTTCCCACAAGTGTCATCCTCCCCAGGTTCGCAGTAACAATCCCTGCCCCAATCCCGAAAAGACTCCAGCACCTTGCGCAGCCGGGAGGATCTCATCATCACCGCCCCGCCCTCTCCCATGGTGATGTGGTGAGCAGGATAGAAACTCAGCGTAGCGACATCCCCAAACGTGCCGACCATTCGCCCGTCATAAGTAGTTCCCAGAGCGTCGCAGCTGTCTTCGACCAGCCACAGCTTATGCTCGTCTGCAAAAGCCCTCACCGCTGCCAGATTAAACGGGTTGCCCAGGGTATGCGCGATGACGATAGCTCGGGTCTTTTCAGACAGCGCATTCTCCAATTGGCTCACATCGATATTGTAGGTGGGTATATCGATATCTACGAATACCGGCACCAGGCCGTTCTGCAGAATGGGATTCACCGTGGTCGGAAACCCCGCTGCTACGGTAATCACCTCATCACCGGGAGCCAGGGCACGATGTCCAAAACGCGGTGAGGTGAGCGCAGTAACCGCAAGCAGGTTTGCCGCAGACCCCGATACGGTGGTGAGCGTATGCCGCACACCCACGTACTCGGCAAGCTCCTTTTGAAATTGCGCATTGAAGCGCCCGGTCGTGAGCCAGCCATCTAATGATGCATCCACCATATGCACCAGCTCACTGCCGCCCACTACTTTGCCCGAAGGCGGAATTGCGGTCTCTCCGGCTACAAAGAGCTTTTCTGACGCGGTCGAATTTCCGTAAGCTAAAACGGCGTCCAGAATTGCCTGACGAGCTTGATCACGATCCATGAGTTTGCTGCTTTGCCTCTTGGGTATAGTTTGTCACTTCGCTGTCCATAAAAGCCGACATGTCGGCACCGTCTGACTCCCGAGCGTGCCAGGCGGCAACACGATCGAGTGCACTATCCAGACCAAACTGCGGACGCCAGCCAAGCCGGGAATGCACCTTTGAGCAATCCAGGTATAGCCTTGATGTTTCTGCCATGACGGAGTCAGCCACGTAAGTCCAGGTACTCTCGGGGGAGAGCAGCTTTAGAAGCCTTTCGACGACTTCACCGACGGACCTGGCGTCACTGCGATCGGGCCCAAAGTTCCACGGCTCCGAATATCCACTGGGATCAGCAGCGAGACGTTGGGCCAGCGTCAGATACCCGGCCAGAGGATCCAGAACATATTGCCAGGGACGCACGGCAGCAGGATTGCGTATGACCGGCTCATCACCACGCTCCAGGGCTCGCAGAACATCGGGAATCAGCCGATCCTCTGACCAGTCACCGCCGCCTATCACGTTTCCCGCACGGACAGTTGCAAGCCCGGCACTGTGATTGCGGACATTGCCTTCACGCATAAACGATTGATACCAGCTCTTCACCAGCAACTCTACGCAGGCCTTGCTGCTGCTGTAAGGGTCCGAACCGCCAAGACGATCATCTTCGTTATAGCCTCTCTCTAGCTCCTGGTTGAGGTAGCACTTATCAGTAGTAACGACCACGACTGCCTGCAAAGATCGACAATGTTGCAATGCCGCCAGTAGATTCACCGTGCCCATGACGTTAGTTGCGTAGGTTTGCACGGGCTCACGATAGGAAGATCTGACAAGCGGCTGAGCCGCCAGATGAAAGACGATATGAGGGTTGGCTGCGTTCAGGGCATCGCTGACGGATCTCGCATCGTTGATATCCGCAAGTGTCTCGGTAATTCGCGCCGACAGTTCTGCCAGTTCATAGGGACTGCGGTGATACACCGGCGTCAGAGCGTAGCCATGCACCTCAGCTCCCATCGATAACAACCAGCTGGAAAGCCACGCACCCTTGAAACCTGTATGCCCGGTGACGAACACGCGCTTTCCTTCCCAAAAATCGGGACTGACGAAATTAGTCACTCCAGACTTTCCACGGCGCCCGATCGCTTCGCCAGAGGTCATCGAGACGCGTTTTATCTCGAAGGGTATCCATGGGGTACCAAAACCCCTCATGCATGAACGGCATCATCTGCCCCTCGGAGGCCAGCTTTTCCATGGGCCCAGCTTCCCAGACCGTATTGTCATCATCGATGTAATCGAGAATCTCGGGAGAGAGCACAAAAAATCCGCCGTTGATGTGCGCACCATCTCCATGGGGCTTTTCCTCAAAGCCGCGGACAACACCGTCGTGAATATCAAGGGCGCCAAAGCGAGCGGGCGGCAATACGGCACTCACCGTCGCCTTTTTTTTATGACTGAGATGAAACTCGCGACTGGAGGCGATATCAATATCGCTGACTCCGTCGCCATAGGTCAGAAAAAAGCAGTCCTCGTTTTCTACATAGGAGCTAACGCGTTTGATACGTCCACCGGTACTTGAGCTCTCGCCCGTGTCTACCAAGGTGACCGACCAGGGCTCGGCGCGCTGACTATGGACAGACATCCTGTTCTCACGCAAATCAAAGCTGACGTCAGACATGTGCAGGAAGTAGTTAGCGAAGTATTCCTTGATCACGTGACCCATATAGCCACAACAGATAACAAAGTCGTTGACCCCGTGATGCGAATACAGCTTCATAATGTGCCAGAGAATGGGCCTGCCACCGATCTGAATCATTGGCTTGGGACGCAGACTCGTCTCTTCACTAATACGCGTGCCGAGACCTCCGGCCAAAATAACAGCTTTCATCAGTTGAAGTCCTTTGGGTGACGCGCGCGATTTTACCATACAGCCTTATTGCCCAAACCTGTTAAAAAGCGCATAAATAGCAGGCAATATCGAGACGGCGTTTACCGTGCATCACGGGGACTCACGACTAGACTCTGAGGAGACTTACGCTATCCTCGGCGCTGCCACTTCACAACCTGCGTCAGGTACCTAATGCTAGAGAGCCTTCAGACAGTTGCGCGCTGGACTCGTTCTATTCCCTACAGAGGTTCGGGCCGGGTGTGCACTGTCTGCAAGGCAACGGCCGCTGCCTTTCTACCCTTTGGTACGCCACAGAGAGAAGAGGCGCAGTGCTGGCGCTGTCACAGCCTGGAGCGCCACCGGTTTATGTGGCACTACATCGCCAATGAAATGACCTCAAAAGATCGTCTTGGGCAATCATTGCTGCACATAGCCCCGGAAGCCTGCATCTCCGATCGGCTACGCGAAGCCATCGGTGCCGGATATGTCTCCGCAGACCTTTTCGCATCAAACGTAGATGTGCAAATGGACATAACAGACATCCAGCTGCCCGAGAACAGTTTTGACAGCATTCACTGTAGTCACGTGCTGGAGCACGTAGAGGATGACCATAAGGCAATGACTGAGCTATTCCGAGTACTCAAACCAGGCGGCACGGCTCTGCTGGCAGTCCCCATATCCAGACAGGAGACCTACGAGGATTCAACCATAGTGCTGCCCGAGGAGCGTCTCAAGGCCTTTGGTCAACGTGATCACGTGCGCATTTACGGGCTGGATTTTGCAGACAGGGTAGCCGCAGCAGGCTTTAAGGTAACCCGCATCACGCCTGAGACATATCTCACGCCGCTTGATCGAAAAACCTTTGGTATCACCGAGCATGCCGGCGATATATTTCTTGCTGAGAAAAGACAGGAGACGGGCGCATAAAATGCGGCGCCCGACTAGTTACGCCGCGAAAGAGCACGTCTCCTCAAGCTGCGGTGATCCCGAAGACACTATCCCCTATACTCATCGGAACTGAGTATCCAGGAATCAGCCCCATGCCCCTTACAGACAATCTCACCACCCTCACCACTCTTATGTCCAAAGCCCAACGGAAGCTTTTGTCGACAACTTTAGGCGGCATCCTCGTGGGTGCTGCTCTGAGCGCCGGCGCTGCGACGGATAGTCCGGGCGCTCTGGACCCGGCAGTGGCCGCAAAAATCAAGGATGTCACACCCCAGGTTGTTGCCTGGCGGCGCGATATCCACGCCAACCCGGAACTGGGTAATCAGGAGTTTCGCACCTCAGCGCTGGTCGCGGAGCATCTGCGGACGCTGGGCATGGAGGTGCAGACGGGCATCGCAAATACCGGCGTCATCGGCATTCTGCGCGGTGGCGATGGCCCCGTAGTCGCCCTGCGCGCCGATATGGATGGCCTGCCGGTCACGGAGCAGGTGGACATTCCTTTCGCATCCAAGGTCACCACCGAATACAACGGTGAAACCGTGGGCGTCATGCACGCCTGTGGCCACGACAACCACGTAGCGATTCTCATGGGCGTCGCCGAGGTACTGGCTGGTATGGGTGACGATCTGCCGGGCACGGTCATGTTTCTCTTCCAACCCGCCGAAGAAGGTGTGCTCGACGCAGAGGAGTGGGGTGCCAAGCAGATGCTCAGCGAGGGCGCCTTCGATGATCTCAAACCCGACGTAGTTTTTGGTCTCCACGTGTTCCCCTATCCTGTGGGCATGATCGCCACCCGTCCCGAAGGGCTTATGGCAGCAGCTGATCGCTACGAAATCGTGGTCAAGGGTCGTCAGACCCACGGTGCTATGCCCTGGGGCGGGGTTGATCCCATCGTGACCGCCAGCCAAATCGTTCTGGGGTTGCAAACCATTGCCTCCCGGCAGGTTGACGTAACCAACGCGCCGTCGATCATCAGCGTTGGCCGCATCGAAGGCGGGCTGCGCAACAACATCATCCCCGGCGAAGTGGAGCTCGAAGGAACTATCCGAACCTTTGATGAGAACATGCGTGACGACATCCACGAGCGGATTCGCAACACCGCGGAGCATATCGCGGCGAGTGCCGGTGCCACCGCCGAAGTCTCCATCATAAAAGGCTACCCGGTGCTGAAAAACGACACGGCGCTGTACAAGCGGATGAAACCAACGCTCAGCCGCGTCGCCGGCAAGGGCTTTTTAGAGGGGAAACCCGTCACCGGTGCCGAAGATTTCTCTTACTTTGCCAACGAAGTGCCCGGGCTGTTTCTGTTCCTCGGCGTGGGCTCCGATGACCCGAAGCTCGTACACCCCAATCACTCGCCGCTGTTTTATGCAGACGAGCGTGCCCTACCCCTCGGCGTGACGGCTCTGACCGCTCTCACCCTGGACTTCATGCAGGGCAGGTAATCCCACCAAGTCAAGCCTCGGCGGGGAGTGCCTCCTTCCCGCCGAAAGCCCGTCGGATATCCTGACCCACGTAGTACAGCGTGGGTATCAAAAACAGCGTGACAGCGGTGGAGAAAAAGATGCCAAAGGCGACGGAGGTCGCCATGGGCTTTACGAATTGCGCCTGAATAGACGTTTCCAGCTGTATGGGCAGCAGGCCGATGAAGGTCGTCAGGGAGGTCAGGATCACGGCCCTGAAGCGGGTCGGTCCTGCCTCCAGGACGGCAGACTTCCAGTCGTAACCCTCCTCAATATAGTGGTTGATAAAATCCACCATCACCAGGCTGTCGTTCACGACGACGCCGATGAGTCCGATAATCCCGATGGCGGACAAAATACTCACGTCCATACCCAGAATCAGGTGCCCCAGCAAGGCACCCGTGACGCCAAAGGGGATAATGGACATGATGAGCAGGGGTTCAAGATAACTCTTCAGGGGAATGGCCAGGGCCGCGTAGATAAGCAGCATCACCAGAATGCCCCCGTAGAGGAGTCCGTCCGAGGTTTTGCGCTGCTCGTCCACTTCACCGGCAACGGAGTAGCGAACAAGGGGGTGCCGCGCCAGTATCTCGGGGAGCATGCTGCTCTCTGCGAGAGCCATGACATCGCTGGACGATGTTTGCGCCTTATCAACGTCCGCCCGGACGTTAACCACCCGCGATAGATCAATACGGTTGATGACACTCAGACTGGTTTGCTCCCGGACGCGACCGACCACGGAAAATGGCGCCCGGCCGCCGTTGGGCAGACTGATCCAGAGGGACTGGAGGGAATCCAGTTGCGTACGATCGCGCTGGGGCAAGCGCACATACACGCGCACCTCGTCGCGACCGCGCTGTACCCGCTGCACCTCGGCACCAAAAAATGCCTGGCGGATTTGCCGGGCCAGATCCACATCGCCCAGCCCCAGCGCCTCCCCCTCGGGGGTGACACTGATATCCAGCTCCCGCCCGCCGGCGTTAAAACTGTCGCGAATATCACGAACCCCATCTACCCTGGCCAGGCTGAGTTTAAGTTCGCTGGCTGCCTGGCGAAGCTGCTCCAGATCATCACCCTCGAGCTGAATATCGATGGGAGACCCACCGGGGCCCGCCGCGGCGTCAATGCGGAAAGAGCGCACCCCCGGTAAGGGCCCGAGTTCCTCGCGAAGCCATTTCCCCAAGACGACAGAGTCAATGTCCCGCTCCTCACTGACGATAAGATCGACGATGACCCGGGCCTGGGTGTCACTCTCAGAAAGGACCAGAAGTGTGCGGATCACATCGCGCCCCTGGGCGTCCTGCGCCTTGAAACGCTCGTTCATGGCCTGGGCGGCGCTTTCTATACGGCGGGCATATTCGTGAGTTTTTTGCCAGGGCGTGCCCTGGGGCATGTCCAGGGTGACGCCAATATTGTCCGAGGGAACCGAGGGAAAAAAGGTCACACGCAATATCCCCGAGGGCACCAGGGCCAGACACACGATGAGGCCCGCAAAAAATATCGCGAGGGTGGTGTAACGATAGCTCACCGCCAGCCCGAGGGCACGACGATAGGGGCCCCGGGCAAAGTTCATAAGACTCTGGGCTACCCGTTGTTGCACCCCGCGAAAAAAGCCCATCTCATCACCGGGCTGGGGCACGCGGATATGCCGAAGATGTGCCGGCAGCACCAGCTTGGTCTCAATGAGAGAGAAGATCACGCAGAGAATCACAACCCAGCCAATATGCGACATGATCCGGGCGAAGCCCTCGGTGAGAAACAGGCTGGGCCCAAAGGCAACTGCGGTCGTCAGGGCGCCGAATATGGTTGCCGTGGCCACGCGATGGACGCCCCCCACCACGCTCTTCAGTCCCTCACCGTCGCGTTCCAGGCGAGCATAGGCGCTCTCTGCCGTCACGATGGCGTCATCTACAAGAAGACCCAGAACCAGGATAAAACCGAAGACCGACAACACATTAATGGATACGGGCAGACCGAAAATTTCCAGTGCCGCCAGGCAGCCGAGCACGGCAAAGGGCAGGCCCAGCACCACCCAGAACGCCAGAGACAGGTCCAGGAATAGCGCCAGCGCGATCACCACAAGGATGCCCCCCTGGGCGGCGTTACGCAGCATCAGATCGATACGTCCGCTGAGGATCCGGCTGGCATCGCCCCAGGCCTGCAGTCGCACACCCTCGGGCAACTCTGCCTGCTTGCGCTCCACGTAGTCACGGATGGATTCGGTGATCCCCAGCACGTTCTGATCACCGACCCGATCGATGGTAAAGGTCAAGGCGGGCTTTCCATCGACAAGGCTCAACACCGGCTGTTCTGCAAAGCCATCGCGTACCGTTGCCACATCGCCCACGCGGATGCGGGTTCCATCTGCACGACTGATGAGGGAGAGCTCCTCGAAGTCGCGGCCGCGATAGGCCTGGGAACTCGATCGCAGGGTGATCGCCCCGCTGTCGGTGCGCAGGAGCCCGCCCGGAAGATCCTGGGAGCCGGCCTGAACAGCCGCCACGACCATGTCGAAGGTCAGACCATAACGCCGCAACTTTTCGTCCGACAGCTCAATGGAGATTTCGTAATCTCGCTCGCCTTCGATGGTAAGTTCGCTGATACCGCCAAGGTCAAGAATATCTTCGCGGATCTGCTCACTGAGCTCTTTGAATTTGCGCGGCTCAATATCACCAAAGAGACTCAGGCGGATAGCCCGGCTGGAGGATTCAATTTCTTCGACGATAGGCTTTTCCGAGTCACCGGGAAAAGATGCAATGCCATCCACGCGCACTTTCGCGAGCCCCACGGCCTTGGACATATCGCTGCCCGCCTCCATAACCACGGTGACGATACCAACGCCTTCCCGGGCCTCGCTGCGGATTTCCTTGATACCCACGATGTCGCGGATTGCCTCTTCGACCCGCAGCACGATGCCACGCTCAACCTCTTCAGGGGAGCTGCCGGGATAGGGCACGGTGACCGTGAATGTTTCCGTGGGAAATGTGGGAAAGACTTCCTTATCCAGGGTGCTGATGGCAAAGAGCCCTGCAATCACCACGATCACCAGCAGGAGGTTGGCAGCCACGGGGTTCCGCGCCATCCATGCGATGGGACCGGTGAGGGCAGGATCCGGCGCGGAGTAAGCGGTGGTGTCCAAATCGCCGTCAGTCATCGCTTAGCGCCACTGCCATACCTTCAAACATGAGCTCGAGACGCGTCACCACCACCTGCTCGCCCTCGGCGAGCCCCTGGGTCACCAGCGCTTCGCCCTCGTTTACTCTCGCCACGGTGACGCTGCGACGCTTAAGCGCACCGTCGTCATATATAAAGACATCGTTGTCGCCGTGGAGAGCGCCCTGGGGAATTTTCACCGCCGATGGAATAGTGCCACCGGTGACTTCTGCACGCACAAAAAGCCCGAAACGCAAAGGCGCCGGATGAACAGCGGCATTAAGGGGATCATCGACCTCCATCACTACCGGGAACGCCCGGGTCTGAGGATCAATACGCGCCTCTACCCGGGACACGCGCCCCTGCCAACGCGTCAGTTCGCCGGCCGTTTCACTGTGGAGGGTAACCGCTGCGGATTCCGTGCTTTGGATAAAGCGAACATCCTGGGGCGGCACCGGCAGACGAACCTCGGCCTTTTCGGCGCCCAGTACCCGGCCAATGCGCGCACCCACGCTGATGAACTGTCCCAGCTCTACGCTCTGCTCATCGATCACCGCACGATAGGGCGCGAGAATTTCCGTGTTGGCGAGATCACGTCTGGCGCGCTCAATTCTGACCTCCGCCGCGGCGACGGAAGCCTCCGCTTCCTCGACCCGGGCCGCCTGACGCAGAGACTTTGCCTCTGCCAGGGACAGCTTTGCACTGCTCAATGCCTGGCGCGCTTCGGCAAGGGCAAGCTCGTAATCCGTAGGATCGATGCGCAGGAGTGGCTCACCCTCGCCCACCACCACGCCCGGCTCAAAAAGCGGCGATTGCCACAGGACTTTTCCTCCCACCTGGGCGGTGAGCTCCAGCTGGCGCCAGGCCGTTACGTTGCCATAGGCCACAATACTGACATTCTGTGCCGACATCTTCACCGTTTGCACCGCCACGATAGGGGGCGGGATGGTGACGCTTCGCGCCTCCAACTGCGGACGGCTTTTCACCATCAACACAGCGGCCAGGGCAGCCACCGCGAGTATGGCCAGAGGACGGACAAGGGATATCAGTCGGGACATAAAGCAAGATTCTTCGAGAAGATCAGGTATTTTACGCGCATTTGGGGACTCCGTATCAACGTCCGCCACGCACGATTGGTGTGCGCCTTGCATTCGCTCTTCAAATTCATGATATTCAAGATATCGGCGCGTGTTTCAGCCACGGTGGCTACACGGTTGCACACTCATGGTGCGCTACAAAAAATGAGAGCCATAATGAAACATCGTCCTGAAGGAAACGGCTTTTCCCGCCGCCAGCTGTTGTCGCTCATGGGCAAAGCCGGTGGATCCATTGCGGTCTGGCATTCAGCGCAGGCGCTGGGGCTCATGGGCGCTCCCGCAAAACCCACACGGCCTCAGGGGAGAATGCTGACGCCGCTTGTGCCCAAGGGCGGCCCGCGACCAAAGGTCGCCGTCCTCGGGGCGGGTATCGGCGGCTTAAGCGCCGCCTTTGAACTCGAGCAGGCCGGATACGACGTCACGCTTCTCGAAGCCTCCCACCGCATTGGTGGCCGAAACTTTACCGTGAGAGCGGGCACCGTCATCGACGAGCTGGGGAATCGCCAGGTCTGTAACTTTGATGATGACCCGGACCTTTACTTCAATGCCGGCCCCGCGCGACTTCCGGCCATGCATCTGCGCATCATGAATTACTGTCGCGAATTCGCTATCGAGCTCGAACCCTTTATCAACAGCAATTACAACGCCTGGGTTGTCGATGAGGCGATGCACGATGGGCAGCGGATTCGTCAGCGCGATGTGATAGCCGATGCCCGGGGATTCATTGCAGAGCTTGCAGCCAAGGGTGTGAGCAATAGGTCTCTAGATACTCCCGTCAGCGATACGGATCTTGACAAACTCAACGCCTATGTCCGTGGTTTCGGCGACCTCAATGCCGACAGCATGCGCTATGAGGGCTCCGTGCGCGCGGGACTGCTGACGGATGGCATGCTCGACCCCATCAAGGTCAAACCTTTTGGCTCGGTCAAGGAGCTGGTGGAGAGTCAGTTTGTCCAGGGTGGCATGCTCTTCGCTGAGAACGAGTACCAGGCGCCGACCATGATGCAGCCCCGGGGTGGCATGGACCGTATCGTCGATGCCTTCGTTACGCGACTCAGAAAACCACCCGTGACCCGGGCAAGAGTTGTCGAAATCGTCAACGGCGACAATGGTGTCACGGTGCACTACGAGCAGGATGACCGGATAAAAACCCTCCAGACCGACTACTGCCTGAACTCCATCCCGGGACAGCTCATGGCGGGTATCAAGCACAACTTTTCCGGGCACTACCGCCAGCTCCTTGGTGAAATCAAGCGGGGGATGCTGTCCAAAGTGGGCTTCCAGATGTCCCGCAGATTCTGGGAGGAGGAAGGTATCTATGGCGGCATCAGTTGGACGGACCGATCCACCCTACAGGTCTGGTATCCCAGTCACGGTAGTCATCGACCCAAAGGCGTCGTTCTCGGTGCCTACATTTTTTCTCAGGACGATAATGCGGCTTTTGGCAGGCTATCTCACGAGGAGCGTCTGGAATACGCCACGGTGTCAGGGGAAGCACTGCATCCCGGACAGTATCGCGAACACATTGAGTCCGGCGTCTCTGTTGTCTGGCATCGCATGAATCACCTTCTGGGTTGTGGCAGCGGGATCGGCGATATAGAAAACGTGTTTGACCTCGAGGCAGACAAGATACGGGCAGAGCTGCTTGCGGGCGAGGGACGGCACTTTATGCTGGGTGATCAGATGAGCAAACACCCGGGATGGCAGGAGGGAGCACTGGCAGTGACCGAGCGTGTTCTTCAGAACGTGCACCGCCGGGAGTCTGCCCGCCAACTGAGCGCAACATCATGAAAGCCTTGTACCGGCTGAGATTTTTGGGCGTCGTTTTTCTGCTCCTCGCAGCATCGGCGCAGAGCGCAGAACCCCAGGCCCTTTTTGATCCCGCAGACTACGAATATTGTCTGGTGTGCCACGGCGGACTTGGCCAGGGTAATCCGGCTATTCAGGCACCGGTTCTTGCGGGCATGGAAGGCTGGTCCCTGCGCAATCAGCTTCAGGCGTTTCGTGAGGGCTGGCGTGGCAAACACCCCCTCGACCTCGTCGGCATGGAAATGCGACCCGTGGCCCTTGCGTTGGACGAGGAGGAAATTGCCGACGTCACTAGCTACCTTGAGCAGCTCGCACCGCAGGTCGCACCGCAAGCCGCAACGGACAGCAGCACTGGGGATCCCGTCTTGGGGAGAAGCATCTACGTTGCCTGCATTGCCTGCCACGGCGAGGCAGCGGAGGGCAAAGAAGCCTTACAGGCACCGGCCCTGGCCTATCAGGATGAGCGATATCTCGAGCGTCAGCTCCGGCACTTCCGGGACGGAGTCCGCGGCAGCCATCCGGACGATGCGCGGGGCGCCACCATGGCGGCAAGTGCTGCTGGTCTCGACGACGCAGCCATCGCCAACGTCGTGAGCTATATCCGAACTCTTACGCGCTAACAGCGCCCGGACAGGGTCTCGAAGCTGACGGTCTACCTAACTCGGGCAACCAGGCCTAGTCGGGAGACCGGGCCGCCACCACTTCGATCTCGACAAACCATCCCGCCCGCGCGAGACCCGCAATCTGGAAAGCCGACCGTGAGGGAAGATTGGGCTGTGCCTCGGTGCCAAAGAACTGCGTGTAGCCGCGCATGAATCCTGCGAAGTCCATACGGCCATCGGTCTCCGGTGTACCCACGAGATAGGCGCGCATCATCACAACATCACCCATATCGAGACCCAATCGCTGCAAGCGGCTTTGCACTTCTTTGAGCACGCTCACGGTTTGGATTTCCGTATCGCCGTAGGTGGCGGGGTCGTCGGGATCACCACCCTCCACGACAGGCTTGGGCACGGCACCACTGACAAAGATGAGCTCTGAGGCACCGGGTACCTGCACAGACTGGGCAATTGGGAAATCAGAACCGGGCGTTTTGTTCCGGGTGATGTCATCGGCACTGACCGACAGGCTGGCTACGGCCAACACGCCGCCTGCAAGCAGGGATAAAAAGGAAAAACGATTCATGACGCAGCGACTCCTTTGGTTTACTCAACGGCGGCATGGCGGTATTCGCCAGACCGAATTACTAAACCCCACCCCTGGAGCACGGTGAGAATTGTGTTTACCCTAAATCATCGTCGGCGTCGGGTCGATAAGATTTGATGAATTCCGAGGCGACATCGCGGGGGTGATTGGACATGCCCTGGCGCTGCCCTCCCCCCCGGACCCGCCTAGAGAGACAAACAGGAAACTACCATGGCATCTGACGGCGACAAGGCTTATCCCCCCGATACCCTGGGTATGGACAGCGCAGAAATGCGTCGTCTGGGCTATGCCGCCGTCGATGCGGTGATCGAGCACCTACAGAGCAAGCACAACAACCCCGCCATAGCCTCCTGCGACGCCGACACGCTCCTTGCCGCACTGGGTGGCGCGCTGCCGGAGCAACCCCGAGCCATGGATGAAAGTTTTGAGCTCCTCACGCACACCGCCCTGCACCATCAGCAGCATGGCGATCACCCCCGTTACTTTGCCCGGGTGCCGGGTCCCAGTTCCTACGCGGCGATTATCGGAGAGTGGCTGGGTGTGGGGTTCAACAGCATCGCAGCCTCCTGGCCCGGCGGCGCAGGACCCTCCGCCGTGGAGCTGGTTGTCATCAACTGGCTTTGCCAACTCATGGGTCTACCCGAAGACTACGAGGGGGTTCTTGTCAGCGGCGGGTCCCAGGCCAGCCTCACGGCAATAGCGGCGGTGCGGGCCAGCCGAGGCCCCGGATGCGTTTACCTCAGCGATCAAACCCATGCCTCCCTGGGGAGAGCCCTGCGGACCCTCGGCTTCGAAGATCGGCACATTCGCCTCCTCCCCAGCGATCCGCAGCACCGGCTTTCCGTTGAAACCGTAGCCTCGGCCACCGCGAAGGATTCAGATAAAGGCCTCACCCCGCTCATGGTCATTGCCACGGCGGGAAGCACGAATACCGGCGCTGTGGACCTCCTCGATGATCTCGCAGATCTTTGCAAAGCGCAGAGTTTATGGCTGC
Source organism: Congregibacter litoralis KT71 (assembly GCF_000153125.2). NCBI lineage: Bacteria > Pseudomonadati > Pseudomonadota > Gammaproteobacteria > Cellvibrionales > Halieaceae > Congregibacter > Congregibacter litoralis. The sequence goes on along the minus strand of NZ_CM002299.1, from coordinate 903,899 downwards.
ATATTGATGGCGCATACGGCGCCCCGGCGGCCCTCAGCCCGAGAGCTGCATTGACGCTCCAGGGGCTCCGTCACGCAGATTCTTTGACCCTCGATCCCCACAAGTGGCTCTTTCAACCCTACGATGTGGGTTGCCTTCTCATACGACCCGGTCTCCTCGAGCCCTGCTTTGCCATGAACCCCGAGTACCTCAAGGACGTGCAGGCCAGCGACAATGCCGTGGATTTTCGCAACCGGGGCTTTGAACTGACCCGCCGATCCCGGGCACTCAAACTGTGGTTCAGCTTTCGCAGCTATGGCATCGCACGATTTCGCGAGGCCATCGATTACAGCATTGGCCTCGCGGAGTTTGCCGAGGAATACCTGCGCAATAACCCCCGGCACTGGGAGGTGGTGACACCTGCGCAGCTTGGCATCATCTGTTTTGCCCTGCGGGACGCAGATGCCGAGGAGCATGAGCGGCGCGCCCGGGCGCTGTCAGCATCAGGTTTTGCCTGCGTGAGCACGACCCGGCTCAAGGAGCGCACGGTACTGCGCCTTTGCATCATCAACCCCCTCACTACCGAGGAGGATATCCGGGAGACTATTGATCGCCTGGGAGCGTAATCACTGCGCTTGTTCCGCCAAAGCGGGGATCCGAGACAGCAGTCAGGGGACCGTCCTCGGTACGCCAGATTAGCTGAACATTGCCGAACTCATAAGGGTGAGGCTCCACCCGATAGCCGCGGCGCTCGAGAGCTTGAATAGTAGCGGGTGCCAGAGGGGTTGTGGGGGAGTAGGTAATCAGGTTCTTGGGCAGCAGTTGATGGTGAACCCGCGTCGCCGCCTGCGCCTGGGAGCCTGACATAGCAAATTCAACGATATTGCTGATCAGCTGATAAACGGTGGTGAAAATGGTTGAGCCACCCATGGCACCGAGGGCCATGGCAATCTCATCACCCCGAAGGAGCAGCGTTGGCGACATAGAGGACAGCATGCGCTTGCCCGGGGCAATGGCATTGGCCTCGTCGCCCACCACACCGTAGTAATTAGGCTGGTTAGGCGCCGCAGAAAAGTCGTCCATCTCATTGTTCAGCAAGAATCCGGCGCCGCTTACCACCACCCCCGATCCAAAACTCGTATTGAGGGTGTAGGTGTTGGATACCGCGTTACCGTCGCTATCCAGTATGGAAAAGTGTGTGGTATGGATGGGCTCGCGCACGGCGTTTACAGACTCTGTCGGGGAGATCGCTACCGGGTCGATAGTTGCAGCACGTTGTTTTAAACGGGCCGGATCCAGCAATGCGTCCATGGGCACGTCCACATAATCCGCGTCTCCGAGAAAGCGAGCGCGGTCCGCAAAAATGCGTTTCTCGATTTCCGCCTTCAGGTGTATGTACTGAGGGGAATTATGGGCGAGCCCCGCAAAGTCATCACGACGCCACTCCTTCATGGTGAGGTACTGAAAGATCGCGAGACCACCCGAGCTCGGCAGGGGCGCGGTGACCACCTCGTATCCCCGCCAGGGAAACGTCAGGGGCGAGCGCCAGCGGACCTCATAGGATGCAAGATCCTCCCTGGTGATAAGCCCGCCGCCCCTCTGCATTTCGGCCTCGATCAATTCCGCGGTTTCGCCTTCGTAGAAGCCGCGGGCGCCCCGGGCCGCTATGCGCTGGAGTGTTTCTGCCAATGACCGCTGTACAAGAAGCTGCCCGGCCTCTACCTGGCCGAAGCTATCGATGAAGGCTTTAGCATCGCGCAGGCGCTCCCGCTCGTAGTCGATTTCATCGACGAGAGCCCGGGGCACGACAAAACCCTGTTCGGCCAGAGCGATCGCCGGCTCCACCAGGGATGCCCAGGGCAAGACGCCATAGCGGCGGTGCGCTGCCCAGAGCCCCGCAACGGTGCCGGGGACGCCCACGGCGCGGTGGCCGGTGAGACTCGCATCGGTATTTACCGCGCCCGTCTCATCCAGATACATATCCCTAAAGGCAGCTGCGGGTGCACGCTCCCGGTAGTCGAGAAACTCCGCTTCGCCATCGACGTGCACCATCATAAAACCACCGCCGCCAATGTTGCCGGCATCAGGGAGGGTCACGGCGAGGGCAAAGGCAACGGCGACCGCCGCGTCCACGGCATTACCACCCTTGCGAAGCACTGCCAGTCCAATCTCCGTTGCCTGAGGCTCTGGAGAAGCGATTGCCGCCTCGCCGGCACCCAGAGTCGGACTCGGGCACGCAAAACAAAGAGCGACCCAGGGAGCGAAAATCCAGCGCAGAAGATGCCTGGATCGTGGATTAACCAAAGACGACAACATAATTTTGCCCTTAAAGCTTGGTGTCTGTGTTTGTATCTCTACTGCCCTCCGGGGTGGACTTCAACCGCAGCACCAGAACAATCGCAAGAATAAAGGTGAACAACTCCGCCAGGGGAATTGCGAGGTAGACGCCGGCATCACCCCAGAACCGTGGCAATAGCAACAGGCCGATACACGGCAAAACGAGGCTACGACTCAGGGCAATCACCGCTGAAGGCAGGGGGCGGTGGAGGGCTGTGAAGTAACTCGCCAGAGTGATGTTGGTGCCGTTGAGCAGAAAGGTCGGCCAGAAGTAGCCGATGAACACCAGAGCAATAACCGCTGTGGCCTGCTCCTGTGGCCCGAGGAACAAACTGATCATGGATTCCGGTAACGCCAGCAATAGCACGGACACCAACAAACCCACGGAAAACGCCGCGGCGACCGCGGTTAGCATGAACTGACGAATCCGCCGGGGATTCCCCGCGCCGAGATTACGGCTGATCATGGGCTGCAGAGACTCGGAGATGCCGTAACTCACTTCCAGACCAATCATCATCAGATAAGTGACGATGGTGTAGGCGGCTACACCTTCCACGCCCTGTCGACTGATCATCACCCAGTTGAAAAAGAGCACCACCAGACCCACGGACAGCTCGTTGATGAACTCGGAAAAACCATTCCATACAGCGCTCCAAAGGTCGCCCCATTGACCACGGACCAGGGTCAGCCTGAGAGAGCATCGGGGGTGAAACCAGTGCGACAGGAGAATGAAAAAAAAGGCGAATTCGGCCAGTGCCGAAGCCCAGGCGGCCCCGACAATGCCCCAATCGAGATAAACAATAAACAGGGTATTGAGCGCAATATTAGTCGCCGCAAAGGCCACGAGCCCCGACGCGGCGAGCACCGGGCGCCCATTGACGCGCACAAAGTAATCCATGGTCAGACCCGCGACAAAAACCGGTGCAAAGATGAGCACCACGCGCATATAGGCTGTCACAAGAGGCTGCACTTCCGGGGTTGCGCCCAGCAGACGCACAAGATCCTCCAGAAACAACAGGTCGGCGCCGGCGGTGATGATGCCCGCACCGACCGAGGCGAGAAGAGTGCGGGTAAAAATCGAAGACGCGGCGAGAATGTCTTGCTGGCCGAGGAAACGTCCGCAGATCACAGATCCGCCCACCGCCAGGGTAAAAACAATGGCCGTGAAGGCCGCCCAGGTCGGTTGCGCAAGATTCACCGCCGCCAGGGCTTTTGCGCCCACAAAGTTGCCGATGAAGATGCCGTCAATGATGCCCGCGGAGGTGACCGCAAGCATACCCAGCACCGACGGCACGGCGTAACGGAAGAATGTCGCCACCACGGAACCCGTAACCGGATCATAGCGCGGGTCGATACGGTCTCGGTCATGGGCAGCAGTCATAATTGGATTCTCGCAAATTTCCGGTTGTACCGCTCTTCTTGGCGCTCTCCGCTGGTTGCTATGGAGATGGCTGCGCTACAGTAGAAAGCATCATGATTCATTTTCTCTCTCATGCCACATTTTGGCGCAGTACCCTCCTTGTACTCGTGTCGGCGGTGCTGTGTGCCTGCGCAATCCGGGGCCCCTACCAACCCAGTTCCCTCGCCATCCCCGAGGCACTGGCGAACGTCAAGACCAAGGCGGTCAACGATGTGGAGGTTTCCGTTGCCATCCTCACGGACAAGGAGGCGGAGGAACATTTCGGACTCCCCCTCGGTGATAACGACATTCAGGCGATCTGGATGCGCGTCACCAACGCAACTCCCAGCCACCTCTGGTTCATTCCCAACGTGCTGGATCCCGATATTTATTCGCCGGACGAGGTCACCCTGGTCACCAGTGGCGCGATACGAGAGGAGGACCGGGACCGGGCAAGGCAAGGTATCCGCGATGCGTCCATGCGGCTGTCCCTTGGGTCGGACTCTGTTCACGAAGGCTTTGTTTTCGTGCCCAGGGCCAATGGTGGTCGCTATGTGGATGTTCGCCTCGTACAGGACCTCGCGGAACTGCAGCGACAAAAGACCGCAGCGATTAATGATGACGGCACACCGCCCGTCGCCGATCAGTTCGAGTTCCGCTTTGGCTTTGCGATTCCTCTTCCCGATGGCATCTTTGACTACGAGAAGCTGGACCCTGAAAAAACCTATGTCGGCAAAGCGTTGCCGGATCTCAGTCGTGAAGAACTCCGTGAGCGCATCACCACGCTTCCCTGTTGCGCCAGTAATAAGGAAGGCACCGGCGACGGAGACCCCGTTAACGTGGTGATCATCGCCAAGGCCGGGGACGTGCTGAATTCCCTCTCCCGCGCCGGCTGGTCCTTCACCCATCGCATCACGCTCAAAAGCGTCCTACATCTTGCCGGCGCCACCCTGCAGGGCAACAGCTATCCCGTTGCCCCGGTGAGCGACCTCTTCCTCTTCGGGCGGAAGCAGGATTTCGCCCTCCAACGCGCGCGAAACAACATCGCCCAACGCAACCATATGCGCCTATGGCTGGCACCTTTCACCCATCACAATACGCCGGTATGGGTGGGTCAGATAAGCCGGGATATCGGCATCAAAATTACCAGCGAATCGGCGAGCTTTACCACACACATTATCGACCCCGAGGTAGATCTTGCGCGGGAGTACCTATTGCACAGTCTCCTGGCTGACGGATTGGTTCAGGGCTTTGGATTCGCGGCGGGCTCCCGGGCGGCGAGCAAAGAACAACCCGCCCTTAATCTGGCAAAAGACCCGTATTTCAGCGACGGCCTGCGCCTTGTGCTCATACTGTCTGCGGACCCTGTGCCCTATACCGAGATAGAAAGCCTGCTCTGGGATGAAGTGGTCGCACCCATGGCCGATTGGCAAAGCAAGGCCCCTCTGATGCCGCAGAAAGTGCACTCGGTACAGTAGTGCATTACCATCGCGTATCACCAGCGTGTTTGACTCCTCTGCACCCTGGCGCTTTTCTCAGGGCCAAAATTGCAAGAGCAGCGCACCAGATAATGAATTGATCGGGTAAACCGCTATGCGTACTTCTATTCTCACGAAACAGCCGGCACGGCACACTCCCTGCGCTCGACCGAAGTCCCGGACCTCTGCCTGCATAAACGCATTCAGCGGCATTCTGAGCCTTTGCCTCGCACTGACAAGCTCCATTGCCGCCGCCAGCAGCTATGAAGAGTTGGTGGATCTCTTTGGGGACTGGCGGGCCTTTGAAAAGCCCCCCCTGCTCAACGGGGCGCCGGACTACACCGCCAAACGTTTCGCCAAAGCCCATGCAGAATTGCCGGCGCTGCAGAACCGCCTTAACGACCTGGATACCAGCGACTGGCCCATCGAGCAGCAAGTAGATTGGCATGTGCTTCGCGCAGAGATGAACGGCTTTGACTTCAATCACCGGGTACTGAAGCCCTGGGTTCGGGATCCGGCTTTTTACCAGACGATATGGGCCTACCGCAGCGATGTACCGGCCCACGAGGGCCCTACCCATCACGCGATTCTCGAATTGTGGACCTATGAGTTCCCCCTGAGCGGGAAAGAAGAAGACCGCATGATCCGTGAGTTAAAGGTCATACCGCCCCTCATGAAGCAAGCCCGGGGCAATCTCACGGGCAACGCCCGGGATCTGTGGGTGGCCGGCATTCGTAACATTGAAGATCAGGGCAAGATGATCAATGACATCCGGACAAAGGTCGGCGAGGACATCAGCCAGGATCTTGATGCAGCGCTGACTGAAGCCAGCGCCGCCACCAGCGAACTGCTTACCTGGCTTGAGGCACAGGCCCCCGGTAAAACCGGCCCCTCGGGCATCGGCAGGGAGGAATACAGCTGGTATCAGTCGCAGGTGCATTACCTGCCCATCGACTTCAAGGAAGAAACGATGCTCCTGGAGCGCGAGCTCGACCGCGCGTGGTCCTCGCTGAAGCTCGAAGAGCACCGTAACCGCCATTTGCCTCCGCAGGAAGCCGTCGACAGCCCCGAGGCCTACGACGCACTGGTAAAGCGCACCTCAGAGCAGATGCTCCGCTGGTTTGCCGAAGAAGAAGTACTTCCCATGCGTGACTACATGGCCGAGGAACTCGTTGCTCACCTCGGGGACTACGAGCCGGAGGATGTACGCAACTTTTTTACCATCGACACCCATTACGACCCGCGCCCCCTCCTCTCGCATTTTTACCACTGGTTTGATCTGGCGGAGATTCAGGAGTACCCGCATCCCAGCCCCATCCGCCGTGGACCGGTGCTCTACAACATCTTTGACAGCCGCAACGAAGGCACGGCCACCGGGGTTGAAGAAATGTTTATGCATGCGGGACTTTACGAGGACAGTCCCCGTTCCCGGGAACTTGTGTGGATCATGCTCGCCCAGCGTGCTGCACGGGGCCTGGGCTCTCTGAAGGCCCATGCTAACGAAATGACCATGGCGGAAGCCGGCACGGTGCACGTGGAGTGGACGCCCCGGAGATGGATGAGCAATGAACCGGAGCTCCTCAAGTTCGAGCAGCATCTCTATTTGCGCCAACCGGGCTACGGCACGAGTTATGTCACCGGCAAGTATCTGCTGGAGCGGCTTCTCGCAAAACGCACGCAGCAGATGGAGGCCGCAGGCAAAGAGTATCCCTTGTCCGTGTTTTTTGAAGAACTTCGAGATGCGGGCAGCGTGCCGATTTCTCTGGTTCACTGGCAGCTCACGGGCGATGACAGCGATATCCGCAAAATCATGAGCCGCCAGTAGCGACTGCAGGCTACGTCATACCGTGGTTTAAACGGTAGAAGCCTCTGGCCTGGGAACGGATGAGACCCTAAAATTCGCGCTTTCACGCTGAATCAGGGTCTCGTCCTCACATCGCCATGCTTCCACTCATCGGTTCTATCCGGCGCAGCGCCCGCTGCGCAATTTTCATTCTTCTTTTTCTATCCAGCGGCCTTGCCCAGGCGAACGTTGACCGCATCGAGCTGGTTAACGGATCGGTCATTATCGGCAGCTTCCACGATGCGGACAACGGCAAGGTGATGATCGACACCGATTTTGCCGGGATGTTAACCATCGAAAAGAGCAACATCGTTGCCATGGATGTGGTCTCTAATGTCACCCTGCAAATGAAAGATGGGGCTGTGCTCGCCACGGACAACCTGGTGGTGGACAACAGAACCTTGAGTCTCACCACCCAGGGCAAAACAAGCTATGCCCTGGATGAGCTTCTGCGCATCAATCCGGAACCCTGGGAACTGGGGAGAGGTTATCGTCATACGGGGCTGGCGAGCTCGGCCTTTTCACTCCAGCGGGGCAACACCATTCTTGATGAACTGGATTACCGCGTGGATACCCGATGGAGTGGACTCAAGGATCGCTACACCCTGAAGCTGGAGGGCGAGGTTCGCGAGGCCAACAAAGAGCGCAATGCGGAGAACTGGATGGTGACGGGGAAATACGACCGCTTTCAAACGGGCGATTATTATTGGGGGATCTCGGCCTCCGCAGAGGAAGACCGCTTTGCAGATCTCGATCTGCGCACGGCTTTCGGGCCCTATCTCGGACGAAGCCTGTTGGTGGGCACACCGTTTGTACTGGAGCTGGAAACCGGTCTTTCCCAGGTTAACGAAGACTTCGGCGCCGCCGCCGATCGCAGTTACGTGGGTCTGACCTGGAGCGTGCGCTCCGAAAGCCAGTATTTTGGAGAGGCCTCGCGCTTGTATGTAGACCACAAAGGCGTCAAAAATCTCGCCGACAGAAACAATCTGATTCTCAACACCACCGTGGGGCTTGCCTTTCCTCTCCTCGGGCAAATTCAGGGCGCCACGGAAGTCGTATTGGATTACAACAGCGGCGCTGTTGAGGGCACGGAAGAGCTAGACCAGACCTATCGTTTCCGACTTGGCTATACCTGGTAAACCTTAAGCCCCTGGAGATAGAGTTTAAAACGCCCTAGAAAGCGTGAATCCAGGATAGAGAAAACAAGTCGTAGTCACCGCCGGTTTCCGTGACGGTGCCCGTGGAGGCGCCGAACCGCAGTGCATTACCCGGCGCCAGGGGATAGACGAAGGTCGCCCCGAAACGGGAGTTTCGCTGCAGATCCTGATTCTTCGAACCTCCCACACGGGTACGGCCGCCCACATAATAATTGGCATCCAATGCCACCCAGAAGCCTCGTGAAAAGCGTTTGATGAGGTGGAACTGGGCGTTGGCTACGGGTTCCTGCTCCCGGATTTCGCCCACAAAATTATCGTTATCCTCAAAAAATGCTACGGACAACTCGCCCTCGAGAAGCCAGGAGGGCGTCAGGGGATAGATAACGCCCACGCCCGGCTTTACGGACCAGCGGTTAGCACCAATGTTGATAATGCGGTCGCTGTCATAGACACCCGTGGGAGCTGTCACGCTGAGACTCGCACCCACGATAGGCTTGGGATCCACCCGAAGGGCCGCAAAACCCTCTCGATCCATGGCGGGTGCACCCAGAAGATTAATTGCCAGCCTTACGGTGGTGTCGCCGATCCCGACGGTGCGTCGCGTAACAGGCTCGTCCTCGACCGTCGCCGAGGTGTTACCGTCGGAGGCGAACTGGATCAGAGAAAAATTCGCCGTTCGTCCGACAATGTCGAGGGTCCGCTGGTAGCTCAACTGGAAGTAGTCAATGCTTGAATCGACGCCCGTGACGGGCAGGGATTGATCAACGATGATATCGCCGCGGCTGTGCTGGTAACTCAAGGACAGGACATTTGTGCCCACAGGGCTCGGCCAAAACGCCCGGGGGACCAACTCCTGCGTCCCGGCGGTGATCGGCGCAAGAGTCAACAGAGCGCCCAGGCACAGCGCAGGCGGCTGCAGGGTTGTCGCCATTTTTCCTCCCCGGAAGAATCCGAGCAGAGCTTAACGCATTTCGTCAAGGGTGCCAGCCGCGCAATATTTGTTATATTCCCTCGCTCAGTCAGCAGGATTCCATAGACCTAACTACATGACCTATTGCCTCGCCATCACGCTGGAGGAAGGACTGGTGTTTTGCTCCGATTCACGGACCAACGCCGGCCCGGATCGCGTCAGCAAGTACAGCAAAATGCACCGTTTCTCCGTGCCCTACGAGCGCTCCATGGTGATCCTTACGGCGGGCAATCTGGCCACGAGTCAGGCCGTCATCGCGCAGATTCAGCGTGATCTTGAAGAAGACACGGAGCTCAATATATTCAATGCCCGCTATGTGAGCGATGTCGCGGACTACATCGGTGAAATCAGCCTTAAGGAACAGCAGAAGTACGCCAAGAAAGGCGGACCTAACGCCGGATTCAATGCCAGCGCCACATTTATTCTGGGCGGGCAGATCAAGGGGCATGCGCCGGAGCTGTATATGATTTACCCCGAGGGAAATCACATCACGGCATCAGACCTTTACCCCTATCTTCAGATTGGTGAGACCAAGTACGGCAAGCCCATTCTGGACAGGATCATTCGCAGTGATACGCCGGTGGAAACAGCGATGCGCTGTGCGCTGGTGTCCGTGGACTCCACCATGCGCTCCAACGCAACGGTCGGGCCACCCCTGGAGTGCCTGTTTTACCGCAAGGACAGTCTTCAGCCCCATGATGAATACTGCATTCTGGAAGAAGGTCATCCCTACCTGTCAGACCTTCGCCAGAGCTGGGACGACAATATCCGCCTCGCCTTCGACAACCTCCCGTCTCTCAGCGCAGTGTTCGAAGCCGATCCATCGCCAGATCAATAAGCTCCAGCTTCTCAGCTACCATCTCGTTGATTACGAAGGGATAGGCATCCCCGCGTCCGACACTGCGGTTGAGCTCGTTAAGCATGAGGCTGACCTTTGACCAGGCGCGCAGGCGCTCCGACATGGACATAAACCCCGGCTGACGGGCCAGGAGCTGGTGCGCCCAGGCGGTGTCCAGGGCATCGTAGATATGCAGATAGTGTCCCCAACACTCTGCCCAGTCTTCACTGGGATGAGCACTGGCATAGGAACTGATAAACCGCTCCCGCCAGCCGGGGGGCGGGCCGTTCTTATAGTGGGAATCGAGAGCAGCCTGATAGCTCAGGCGCTCATCGCCAAATACCTGACGAAACTCCGCAAGAAGCCGGCCCTCCGGATTCAGGAGCGACCAATAGTAGTGGCCGGATTCATGGCGCAGGTGCCCCAGCACCGTACGGTAGCTCTCACCCAGCTCATCCTGCACGGTGACCCGGGCTACGTCGTCAGCCTCGAGGGCGTTAATAGTGATGACGCCGCCGAGATAACCTGTGGACACAAAAGTCTCGGGATACTTGTCCGAGGTCCGCCCATCCTCGATAAAGTCCAGTAACAACCCGCGCTGGGGATCTGCCCAACCGTTGAGCATGGGCAGCTTCAACTGCGCCAGGGTGTAAAAAAGGCGCTTTTTACCCCGCTCTAGGACCAGCCAGCGCTCCTGGTTTTCCGGTCGGGATTGATCGGGCACCGTGCGATTGAACTGGCAGGCCGTACAAAACTGACTGGGGGAATCTGCCGGTCGCAACCAGTTGCAGACCCCGAACAACTCCCCATTGGAGCAATAGCGGAAAGCGTTGCCCAGAAAGTCACGGAAAATACCCTCGCCCCAATCGGCGAGGGTGATCAGGTCAGCGCGGCTGGGATCGTAACCCAGGGCCGATTGGCAATTGATACAGAAGTCGTTTTCAAAGTAGACGGGGCTACCGCAGTCACAGGCAAAACGTCTCATCCTTCTCCACTGTGAAACCAGCTCTCATAAACCGCCTGATGAAGATCGCCGATAATGAGCTGCAGCTCATCGATGTAAGCGTGGAGGGCGCTCTGATCCATGCTTGTGGACTCAAAACCACGCAGCTTGCGCCGCATTCGCTCTACTACGCGAAGGCTTGCTTTGTTGTTGCTCAGGGGTGTTAGCTCATCCTGAATGCCTCGCACGCAGAAGCGCACTGAGCGAGGAAAAGTCTCCTCCATAAAGACAAAGTCCACGGCGGCGTTCTTCTCCACCTGGGGACCGATCATGCGGCGGTAGGCGCCCAGGGCCGACATGGACTTCAGCAGGGTACCCCAGAGCAGGTGTTCAATACCCTGTGTGGCACCCTCCCGCTCAAGAAAGTCCGAGGCGCCCACGTCGATGATGCGCGTCGTCATGTCCGCGCGCTCCAGAAGCTGGCCAAGCATGATAAAGCGGTAGCTGTGATCGCGGCAGAGGGTGCTGCGCAGCACACCATTGATGACCTGGCAGCGCTGAATCACCTGCTCAAGGTACTGCTGACGATTTCTTCGCCCCACGGAATGTTCTGCGGCGTCGGCGGTGTAGAGATACAGCTCATTAACCAGCTCCCACACCTCGTCGGGAATCACATCCCGGGTCGTACGCACGTTTTCACGGGCCGCGTGCACCGCATAGGGAATGCTGCAGGTAGCGTCGGCTTCTCCAATAAGCAGACGCAGGACGTTCTGCTCGTTGCGTACGTTGAACCACTCATCGAATACAGGATCAGCATCCAGGATGCGCACAAGAATCTCCCAGCCCGGCTGAGAACCCTTGGGAATATCCATCACGAGGTGGTTGTAGGCCGCAACAAGGCGTGCCGTGTCTTCGGCGCGTTCGATGTAGCGCGCCATCCAGTAGACCCGCTCCGCAACTCTCGACAGCATAATCATAGCCGACCCTCCACGATCCAGGTGTCTTTGCTGCCGCCTCCCTGGGAGGAGTTCACCACCAGGGAACCCTCGACCATAGCGACACGGGTGAGTCCGCCGGAAGTCACCCAGGTATCCCTGCTCTGCAAAATAAACGGCCGCAAGTCCAGGTGCCGGGGTTTGATCTCGTCACCGATGTAGGTGGGCGCCGTGGACAGGGACAGGGTGGGCTGTGCGATGTAATTTCGGGGATTCTTTTCAATGAGTTTGGCAAACTTGCGATGCGTCGCCTTATCCGCGTGGGGCCCGACCATAATCCCATAGCCCCCGGACTCGTTCGCTGGCTTCACCACCAGCTTCTCAAGGTTATTGAGGACGTACTCCCGGTCCTTCTCGCGCATGCAGAGGTAGGTGGGCACGCTGCGAATCAGGGGTTTTTCCTTCAGGTAATAGCGAATCATGTCCGGCACAAAGGCATACACCACCTTGTCATCGGCGACGCCCGAACCCGGGGCGTTTGCGATGCCGACTTTGCCGTTCAGCCAGGAGCGCATAAGCCCCGGCACACCCAGGGCCGAGTCCTCCCGAAAGGCTTCGGGGTCCATAAAATCCTCGTCAATACGTCGGTAGATAACATCCACCTGCACGGGGCCATCAACGGTCCGCATATAGACGCAGTCATCGTCTCCCACAAACAGATCAGCGCCCTCGACCAACTCTGCGCCCATGCCCTGCGCCAAAAACGCGTGTTCGAAGTACGCGGAGTTGTAGATACCCGGGGTGAGCACGACGATCACCGGCCGTTTGCGATCCCGCGGCGACAGTGCAGCCAGCATGCGGTAGAGCTGAGAGGGATAATCATCAACGGGACGGATACTGTAGTTTTCAAAAATTTCCGGCAGCACCCGCTTGGTGATCTCGCGGTTCTCCACCATGTAGGAGACGCCGGAGGGCACACGCAAATTGTCCTCGAGCACGTAGAAATGCCCGTCGCTGTCACGCACCAGATCTGAACCGCAGATATTGGCCCACACCCCAAAGCGCGGCGAGGCGCCCAGGCACTGTTCCTTGAAGTTGGTGGATTCCAGGACCGTCTCCGGTGGCACGATGCCATCGGCAAAGATCTTCTGTTTGTTATACACATCATGGATAAACATATTGAGGGCGCGGCTGCGCTGCTCCAGCCCCCGGCGCACCTTATCCCACTCCCGGGCGGTGATAACCCGCGGAATAAGGTCAAAGGGCCAGGCGCGGTCGATGTTTCCCGCCTCGCTGTAAACCGTGAAGGAAACACCCATTTCACGGATCGCCACCTCAGCAGCGGTGCGCCGCGCCGCCAGATCGTCCGTGGGCAGTTCTTTCAACAGCTTCACCGCCGGCCGGGCCACCTGTCGGGGGGTGCCCTTGGGGGTGATCAGCTCGTCGTAATACTCCGTCGCGCTGTAGCGGTTCCAGTTCTTGTCCATGACATCTCCATGAGTCGCTTGTGGGGAAGATCCCCGGGGGAATCTCCTCATCGGCAGTGCTGCAGTGTAGCAAGCTGAGCGCTGGGGCGAGCGTCGCTGATTTTCCCGAACTGTCCCCGGGGTAGACGCACAGGTCGTTCTCCTTAAGAATTGCCTATCGCAAAGCACCATCACCAACCCACTATCGGACACCGCCCATGACCCAAACCCACTATCGTGCCTGCCATCTCTGCGAAGCCATCTGCGGCCTCAAGATCGAAACCCGCGGTGAGGAGATACTCTCGATCAAGGGTGACCCCGACGACCCCCTGAGTCGGGGACATATCTGCCCGAAAGCCGTGGCGTTGAAAGACATTCACGAGGACCCCGATCGACTGCGCTACCCCGTGCGACGGATAAACAACGACGATGGCTCCCACAGCTGGCAGGAGATCAGCTGGGAGGAAGCACTGGATGCCACGGCAGAGGCCCTGGTGAAGAGCTATAAAGAACACGGCGTTGATTCCATCGGTGTGTACCTGGGCAACCCCTCGGTACACAACTACGGCATGCTGACCCATCAGAACTATCTCTTTCGATGGCTGCGATCCAGAAACCGCTTTTCCGCCACCTCGGTAGATCAACTGCCTCACCACCTCACATCCCTGTGGTTATTCGGACACAAATCCCTGTTCCCTATCCCCGATATCGATCGCAGCGATTTTTTCCTGATGCTCGGCGCGAACCCCCTGGCGAGCAACGGCAGCATCTGGACCGTGCCCGACGTCAAGCAGCGCATCAAGGATCTCAAGGCCCGGGGTGGCAAACTCCTGGTGGTGGATCCCCGGCGCACGGAAACCGCAGAGCTGGCCAGTGAACACTTTTCCATTGTCCCGGGTAGTGATGCGCTGTTTTTAGCGGCCTTACTCAACACCCTGTTTGAAGAGGGACTCACAAACCCCGGCAGGCTCAAAGAATTCACCACGGGTTTGGATGAAGTCGCCAGCGCCGTGGCGCCCTTCACGCCCGAGCATGCGGCAGAGCACTGCGGCATCGATGCGCCGACTATTCGCCGCATCGCAAGGGAGTTTGCCGCGGCTGATGCGGCAATCTGCTACGGACGCATGGGCGTCTCCACACAGATTTTCGGTGGCCTTTGCCAATGGCTCATACAGATCATCAATATCGCTACGGGAAATCTCGATAGACCCGGGGGCAGCATGTTCACCCTTCCGGCGGTGGATCAGGTACCCCGCACGGGCCCCGGTGGCTTTGACCGGCACCGCAGTCGGGTACGCGATCTCCCGGAGTTCGACCGGGAGCTGCCTGCCGCTGCCATGGCGGAAGAAATCACCACCCCCGGCGAGGGCCAGATCCGCGTCATGTTCACCGGAGCAGGAAACCCCGTGCTATCCACCCCAAACGGCCGGGCTCTGGATGACGCTCTGGAACAGCTTGAATTCATGGTCTCACTGGATCCCTACATCAACGAGACCACCCGACACGCCGATATCATTCTGCCGCCCACCTCGCCCCTGGAGCACGACCACTACGATATTGCTTTTCATATCAACGCCATGCGCAACACCACGCGCTATAACCCGCCGGTGTTTGAGCCTGCGGAAGACAAGCTTCACGACTGGGAAATTTTCACGGCCCTGGGCGAGCGCGTGGCAAGAGCCCTGGGCGAGGAGCCCAAGGAGCGGGTAGCGCCCCACGATATGATCGACGTGGGCCTGCAGTTTGGCCCCTACGGCAAAGACAGCGCCTTTGATCTGAGTCTGGACAAGCTCAAGGCCAACCCCTCGGGCATCGATCTCGGGGAACTGCAGTCTATGCTGCCCGAGCGCCTCATGACCGCCGACCGCCAGATTCACTGTGCAACGCCCGAGGCCCTGGCGGATATCCAGCGTCTCGCGGACAATTTTGGGGAGCAGCGTGCCGAGGGCCTGCTACTCATCGGACGCAGGCACGTGCGCTCCAACAACTCCTGGATGCACAACTATCATCGTCTGGTGAAAGGCAAGCCCCGAGATCAACTCATGGTCCACCCGGAGGACCTCAGTGCCCATGACCTCAGGGATGGTGACCAGGCCCTCCTGCAATCCCGCAGCGGCGAAGTCACGGTGACCCTCCTCGCCTCCGACGAGGTGATGCCCGGCGTCGTCAGCCTGCCCCATGGATTTGGCCACAACCGCAAGGGTATCCGTATGACCACCGCCAGTAGTCACGCAGGGGTGTCCTGCAACGATGTGACCGATGCGGCCTATCTGGATGAACTGTCGGGCAATGCAGCGATCAACGGGGTTCCCGTCACACTTAGGGCCATCGCATAGGGTAAGCTTTCACCGCAGGGGTATGCCTTCGGCAAAGGAGTAGGTTCATGGAAATCTCAACAATCGTGTTCTGGCTGGTGCTACTGGGTCTGGTGATTTATGTCATCAACATTTACAACACCCTGGTCAGTCTCAAAAATCGCCATGAAAACGCGTTTGCGCAGATCGAGGTGCAGCTCAAACGACGCTATGACCTGATACCCAACCTGGTGGAAACCGCCCGCGCCTACATGGCCCACGAGCGGGAGACTCTCGACGCGGTGGTCAGTGCCCGCAACGAAGCCGCCGCCGTCCTCAAGGCCCTGGGAGACGGGAATAGCGGCGCCTCCATGGCGAGCCTTGCGGGGGCAGAGAACAATCTTCAGGGAGCTCTGGGAAAACTGAACATCACCATGGAGGCCTACCCGGACCTCAAAGCCAGTGAGAACATGCAGCAGCTGTCGGAAGAGCTCACGAGCACGGAGAACCGGGTGGCCTTTGCCCGCCAGGGTTTCAATGACGCCATCATGGCATTCAATACCTACCGCCAGAGTTTTCCGCCGGTGCTCCTGGCGGCGACCTTCGGTCATCCCTCCGATGCAGAGCTTCTGGAGTTTGACGATTCGGTACAGATTCAGGCGGCGCCCAAAGTCAGCTTCTGATGCAGGGCTCCTAAGGCCCCATCGTGGACTTTTTTACGCAGCAGGATCGCGCCCGGCGTAACACACGTTATCTCGTAGTCCTCTTTGGCCTGGCATTGGCGCTGATCGTCATCCTCGTTAATGCCCTGGTCACGGCTTTTCTCTGGGTGGGTCGCGACTACAACATCTACGCCGGTGGCAGCGGCTGGGAGGGCTATCTCGCCCTCTTCTCCTGGGAGCGCTTCGGCGTCATCGGCCTTGCCGTTCTGTCTACCGTGGGTTTTGTGTCCCTCGTGCGCTGGCTTCAGCTCGCGTCAGGAGGCAAGGCAGTAGCCGAGAGCCTGGGCGGACGCAGAGTGCTTCGCCAAAGTGCCGACCCCTACGAAAAACGCTGCCTGAACATCGTTGAGGAGCTCTCCCTCGCGGCCAATATGCCCGTGCCCGCCCTCTACGTGCTCCCGGACGAACGGGGTATCAACGCCTTCGCCGCTGGCGTTAACCCGGCAGATGCCGTGGTCGCCGTCACGCGGGGCGCCGCACTGCAGTTAAACCGTAATGAGCTCCAGGGCGTTGTGGCCCACGAATTCAGCCACATCCTGAATGGCGATATGCGTCTGGGCATCCGCCTCGCCTCCCTTCTTAAAGGAATTACCTTTATTGGCGACGTGGGGCATTTTTTGCTGCGCATGGGGGCCTACGGCGTGGGCCGCAGCAACCGCCGGAGTGAGAGCAGTGCGGCGCTGCCCATAGTAGGCCTGGGCCTGATGGTCATCGGCTGGCTGGGCTCCCTCGCCGCGGGGTTTATCAAAGCGGCCATCAGTCGCCAGAAGGAATACCTTGCCGATGCCAGCGCCGTGCAGTTCACCCGCGATAACAGCGGCATTGCCGATGCCCTGAAGGTAATCGGTGGCTTTGTTCCCGGCTCCCTGGTCCACAGCGCACGTGCGCCGGAAATGTCACATATCTTTTTTGGTGAAGTGCGTCATCGCCTCTGGGAGGGCTTCGCGACCCACCCGCCTCTGGAGCAGCGCATCCGTCGCCTGGACAAGGACTGGGACGGTCAATATCTCCAGCGCGCAGAAGTTCGCTACGGCACGGAGCCCTTGTCCGAGAATGATGTGCAGACGGGGGTCGGTAGAGCGGCGCTCGTGGCAGCGGCAATGGCGAGCGCAGGTCTTGCGGACAGCGAAGGAACCAGGGATCAGGCATCAAGCGATGCTACCTTTAGCACGGACGAGGATGTCGCCGATTCGAGGATCAGGGATGAGAGCGATGCCGATGCCTTGCCCCAGACGCTTCACGACAGCGTTCTGGAGCCCCTGGGCGCTACCGCCATGGCCCTGACCCTGGTCACGGCACAGCGGGAGTCGCAGCCCCTGGAAGCGGCACTGGCGGTGTTGCGCAGCAAAGGGGCGCGGGGACAGCTGGAACTGGTCACGGATCTCCTGCCCCAGGTTCGTGGCCTGCACCCGGGACAGCGTTTCCCTCTGATGGCCACCGCCATGCCGGCACTCAAAAGCCTGTCAACGCCCCAGTACCGCGAGTTTAAAACCACGCTGCTCTCCGTGATCCAGAGTGATGGCCGCATTGATCTCTTTGAGTGGTGCCTTTTTCAGCTTCTCAGGCACTATCTCGACCCGGAGTTTCTTCGGGTCGAAAACAGCCGTCCGCGCTACCGGCACATCGCCAAAGTCCGGGCACCCCTGCGCCAGGTTCTGTCCGTGCTTGCTCATCAAGGCGAGGGGGATAGCGCCCGGGCCTTTGCCCTTGCCTGTGAAGAACTGGGGCTTTCGGGTCTCACCCTGGCACCCCTGGAAGAGTGCAGCGTGGCGGAGTTCAGCCGCGGTGTGCACACCCTGGCCGATTGCTATCCCCTCCTGAAGCCACGCATCCTCAAGGCTATGGCCCTCGCAGCGGCGGACGACGGCGAAGTCTGTCCCGTGGAGCGCGAACTCGTGATCGCTGTTGCAGCCGTTATGGATTGCCCGCTGCCTCCGGAGTTTGCCCTGGGATAGGGGTTTGCGCAGAAGTCTTCACGGAGGCGCAGTCGATCAAATCTGACCAACCCCCGGAAAATCCGCTTTTCATCTGGCGATGCTCTGCTAAGCTTTTAACGTGCAAGGCACAGCTCGAGGTCAAGGACGACATCGAGTCCCCGTCGCCCATCGCCGTCACTGGCTGGACCTCGCGGCAATTGCTGCAATTGCTGGATTCGCCAGTTTCAGGGCACAGGGGAAACCAACCAATCGAGCAAGGAGGCATCGATGATCCCGTTTTCTTCATTTTCAGACCATACCCGGCTATCCGTTAAAACCCGGGGCACTCTCTCCACCACTACCCCCGTTGCACGGGCTGCTGACAACCCGGTTTCACCATCAGTAAGCACCTTCGCGGCGGAGACCTTTCCCGGCGTGTCCCGAGCTATTCCCCGGAGCGCTCCCCCCACGCGCCAGCGCCCGGAAATAGTCGAGGGGCAATGGCCCGGGAGCCACGAGCCGCCGGGGGAATGGGAGCGCTTTGCCCGCTACGAGGCAACGCCAGCCGCTACGAAGCCGTCATTGGCTGCAGAGGGGTACTCCCCGGGAGAGGCCCGGGAAGCTTACGGTGATCGCCCGTCATTGCACGCCCGGCGGGAAGCTGGTAACCCCCACTTAAGAGACGACACCGAAAAGAAAAGTCGCTATCTACCGCTCTCGCGGACGACGGATAAAGTGCTGCGGATTTTGCTGGACGGAGACTTATCCCGAGTACGGGCCGAGAGCGTGGCCGAGACCCTGGGTATCAGCTGCACCACCCTGCGGCGACGATTGCGCAACGACCACACCAGTTATCAGTTTCTCCTTGACCGGGCTCGCCAGTACCGCTGCGAAGCCCGCTTGAGAGAGCGATGGCTCCCCGGCAAATGCCTCGCGGACGAACTGGGTTATCTCGAGGTGAACAGCTTTTATCGCGCCTTCCGGCGCTGGACGGGACTAAGCTACAGTGACTATCGGCAGCGATACCACTGAGCGCCTGAGGCACGACCGATGCCCGACTGATGCCCGACTGATGGCAAAGGGATGCCCGGCTTTTGGGAACGCTAGCTGAAAGGGTCGTGAAGGATGATGGTCTCAACGCGGTCAGGACCCGTGGAGATAATATCGATGGGCGCACCGACCACGGTCTCGATGGTGGAGATGTAATCGCGTGCCGCCTTCGGCAATTCGTCAAGAGATTTGGCGCCCACGGTGGACTCACTCCAGCCGGGCACGGTTTCATACACGGGAATCAGTCCCTCATAGTCTTCCGAGTCCATGGGATTGAGTACCGCGTCCCCTGCTTCGTTGGTGTAGCCAATGCAAATCTGAATGGACTCGAGACCGTCGAGAACATCCAGTTTTGTCAGGCAGAGTCCGCTGACGGAGTTGATGTTGACGGCGTTGCGCAGGGCAACCGCATCAAACCATCCGCAGCGACGGGCGCGCCCCGTGGTCGCTCCGAACTCGTGGCCTCGGGTAGCCAGGTGCTCACCGGTGGCGTCAAACAATTCCGTGGGAAACGGGCCTGAACCCACGCGCGTGGTGTAAGCCTTGGTGATGCCCAGCACGTAATCCAGATATAGAGGACCAAAACCCGATCCCGTGGCTGTGCCACCGGCGGTGGTGTTGGAGCTGGTGACGAAGGGATAGGTGCCGTGATCAATGTCCAGCAGGGAACCCTGAGCGCCCTCGAAGAGAATACTCCGCGACTCGGCGCGGAACTGATGCAGCATCGCGGTCACGTCGCTCATCATGGGGAGCAGCTGCTCTCCCATGCTGAGGCTGGACTGGAGAACTTCTTCCACATCCACGGGATCTACTTTGTAGTAATTCACCAGCTGGAAGTTGTGATATTCCATGACATCCCGCAGCTTGCGCTCGAAACGCACCGGATCCGCAAGATCGCCCAGACGCAGGCCCCGTCGCGCAGCTTTGTCCTCGTAGGCAGGACCAATACCCCGCCCCGTGGTGCCAATCTTGTCCGCCCCGCGGCGTATCTCCCGGGCCTTATCCAGGGCCACGTGATACGGCAAAATCAGCGGACATGCGGGAGAAAGTCTCAGGCGCTCGCGCACGGGCACCTGTCGCTCCTCAAGCTCAATGATTTCCTTGAGTAAGGCATCGGGGGCGAGGACCACGCCGTTTCCGATACAGCAAATCACGCTGTCCCGGAGAATGCCCGAGGGAATCAAATGGAGCACGGTTTTCTCGCCATCACAAACCAGGGTGTGACCGGCGTTGTGTCCACCCTGAAAGCGAACGACGGCATCCGCCCGGTCGGTGAGCAGGTCAACTATCTTGCCCTTGCCCTCATCGCCCCACTGAGTGCCCAGCACTACCACATTACGGCTCATTTACCCTCTCCAACGAGTGACACCTGCCGCGTTGTGGCCTGCCACTGTCCATCAATGTTGATTAACTCCCGCGAGCAGCGGGTATCTGTTTCACCGTCAAACACGACGATGACTGTTTCTCCCTGACTGCGGAGTTTCTTTACAGCCTCCTGCAGCGCCGGGTCTTCCTTATCCGGCGCAGCAATCGCATCCTGGGGCGTATTCTCCTGCTGTAACTGCGCTGCGAGCAACTTTAAATCTGTTGCAAAGCCCGTGGCGGGACGGGATCGACCATAGACCTCGCCCACATTGTCATAGCGTCCCCCACGAGCGAGAGCCTCCCCGAGACCCTGCGTGTAGGCGGCAAACACCACACCCGTGTGGTAGCGATAGCCACGCAGTTCGGCAAGGTCGATGTACAGCGACACGTCGGGGTAACGGGCCTGCAGCGCCGACGAGAGCTCGCGGAGTTCCCTTAGGGAGTCGCGAATCTCGGGCACCGCGCTGCCAAGCTCCGCCTCGGCACGATCCAGCACCGTCAGGTCTCCGTGCATATCCATGAGGGAGAGCAGGCCGGCTCTCGATGCTTCTGGCAACGGCGCCAGCAGGCGCTCCAGATCCGGACGGGACTTGCGTTGCAGCGCATCAAACACTTCCGACTCAATACCCGCTTCCACGGCGCCGCTGGCGGCGAGCACGTGCTTGAAAATATCGCCATGCCCCAGATCCAGGGTCAGGGTCTGACTGATTTTCACGCCCGCAACATCGAGCATACTCAACATCAGGGCAACAACCTCTATATCCGCCGATAGCCCCCGGGCGCCGTAAAGCTCCGCGCCAAGCTGCAGGGGTGAGCGGGATGCCGCCAGGGATTCGGAGCGCGTATGCAGGGTAGACCCGGCATAGCACAGGCGATTCACCTGATCACCGTGGAGGCTGTGAGCATCCATACGCGCCACCTGGGGCGTCATGTCCGCACGAAAGCCCAGCATCCGGCCCGTCACCTGATCGGGCACCTTGAAGGTAAGAAGATCGAGATCCTCACCCACGCCCACCAAGAGCGAATCCGTGAATTCCACCATGGGCGGAGTGACCAGGCGGTAACCCCAGCGTGAGGCACAGTCCAGAAGCGTTCTGCGGAGGGCCTCGACCTGCGCCGCCGCCTCGGGCAGAAGCTCGTCGATGCCATCCGGCAGTTGCCATGCCCGAATGGGGCTTTGCTTTTCCACGATTAATGCACCAGATACAACATCACGACGCCAAAGAGCATGCTACCCAATCCAAAGCGCCTGATCGCACCATCATCCAATTGGGCCACGGTGGCGATCATGGAACGCCAGCGTTCCGGACTGATAAAGGGCAGCAGCCCCTCCATCACGAAGACGAGCGCCACAGCAACGGGAAAGACCTGCCAAAATTCCTGCAAAACACTCCCCCAAGAAAAAACCGTGGATTGGTACACGCTGTCTTAGCGCATCATCCTCCACGGTTTACGGATTTTAGCACAGGGCTGCGGTTGCAGCCGATGCTTTAATTGCCTCCGCTGGAGTCCTTCAGGTAGCGGAAAAACTCACTGTCAGGCTGCACCAGCATGATATCGCCACTGCTCTGAAAAGAATCCTGGTAGGCCCGCAGGCTTCGCGTAAAGGAGTAGAACTCCGGATCCTCACCAAACGCATTCGCATAGATAGCCGTGGCCTCGGCATCGCCTCGACCCCGAATCTGCTGGGCTTCCCGATAAGCGTTTGCACTGATCACCGTCACCTCGCGATCCGCCGCCGCACGGATTCCCTCGGCAAGCTCCTGACCCTGAGACCGACGCTCCCGTGCCTCTTTCTCCCGCTCGGCGTTCATGCGTCGATAGACCGACTCGGACACCTCGGGCGGCAGATCAATCTGCTTCACACGGACATCAACGATTTCCAGACCCAGCTCTTCGCGAGCCACGATATCCAGCTCCCGGGTAATCGTCTCCATGAGCTGATCACGCTCACCGGAAACCACTTCCTGGATCGTTCGAATCGCCACCTGGTTACGCAGGCGGTTATTGATCCGCTGGGCAAGGAGACCCGACGCACGGGACTCTTCGCCGTTCGTGGCTTTATAGAACGTCGACGTGTCCGCGATGCGGTACTTGGCATAGGAGTCGATGATCAGTGCCTTTTGCTCCTGGGTGAAGAATCGCTCGGGCTGAGAGTCCAGCGTGAGAATTCGACCGTCAAATTTGCGAACATTATTCACAAAGGGCACTTTTACATGAAGACCCGGCTCGAGGTTCGGACTTACCACCTCACCAAACTTCAGAAGGACGCCCCGCTCGGTTTCCTTGATCACGTAGAGCGAATTGCTCGCTACGAACAAGAGCAGCGTGGCGACGACTAACAGTGTTAATGAACGTCCCGTCATATCAACGTCCTCCCCGTCGAGATTGCTGGGCAGCGGCATCACGGCGCAACTGCTCCGTTACCGCATCGGTCAGCTCACGAATATTGCTTGAGTTGATGTCCATGGGCGCACTTCGTCGCGTGACGTTCGATCCCGCGTTGAGCTTGTCCAGAGGCAGGTACATCACGTTGTTCCCCCCCTCGACGTCGACCATGATCTTGCTGGTGTTGCTGAGCACGTTCTGCACCGCATCGAGATACAGGCGCTCCCGGGTCACTTCCGGTGCCTTGCGATACTCCGCCAGGAGGTTGCTGAAGCGATCGGCTTCACCTTCCGCATTGGCAATCACCTGCTCGCGATAAGCGCTCGCCTCTTCGATCTGGCGCTGCGCCTGGCCGCGGGCTTCAGGCACGATACCGTTTGCGTAGGACTGGGCTTCGTTCTTCACGCGCTCCTCGTCCTCGCGCGCCTTGATCACGTCATCAAAAGCCGCCTGCACCTGTGAGGGTGGTTTCGAGTCATCGACGTTAACCGCCGACAGACGAATACCCGTGGTGTAGTTGTTCAGATAATTCTGCAGCCGCTCATCGACTTCCGTGGCGATGCGCGTTCTTCCCTCGGTGAGCACCAGGTCCATGGTCATACCACCGACCACGTGGCGAAGGGCACTTTTGGCAGCCTGCTGGAGAGCATTCTCCGGCTGACGCACCTGCAGTACAAAGTCTTGGACGTTATCGATGATGTATTGCACCGACATACGCACCTCAACGATGTTCTCGTCCTGGGTGAGCATGATTTCCCGGAAGCTCGCCGCGCGAACCTTGGTGGTATTGACCCGAATGACTTCGTCGATACCCGGGGGATTCCAGTGGAGACCCGGACGGACCGTGGAATGGTATTTACCAAAACGCAGGACGACGGCGCGCTCCTGCTCGTCTATCTGATACAGACCCATGAGGGCCCAGACCAGAGCGGCACCACAGAGCAGGACAATAAACAGTGAGGCTGAGGCCCCCCCGCCACCGCTTCCACCGGCGCCACCGCCTTTGCCACCACCAAAGAGGCCGCCAAAGCGTTGCTGCAGTTTTTTGAGCGCTTCATCAAGGTCCGGCGGACCCTGATTGCCACCGCCCCAAGGGTCGCGTGAGTTGTTACCGCCACCCGGTTCATTCCAGGCCATGCTCTTTCTCCTTAAAATAGGAAGCGCGGCATTCTAGCAAAATCTCGCTCCAACTATAGGTTGACTCCGAAATCCGCTGCCGCGATTAAGCGCCTTCCCGGGATATCAATCGTTCCCAGTCCGAGCGCGGCAGGCGCACCTGAAGGTGAGCACTGCCATCGTCGCCAAATTCTTCGTTCTCTACGGCGCCCAGGGCATAGAGCGCTGCGCGCAGCTTTGCCTGATCCGGCCGAAGCTCAACGTCCTGGGCCATTACATCGGCACCGAGACGCTCCGCCAGGGCCTGCATGACCAGATCCAGTCCCAGTTTTTTTTCCGCACTGATCCATACGCGATAGGGTCGCCCCTCGTCATCACGGTCGATGCGTGGCTGCATTTCCAGCAAATCGATCTTGTTGTAGATCTCCAGCACCGGCCGCTCCTCGGCGCCGATCTCCTCGAGCACTGCCTGCACTTCGTGGCGATTGTCATCACGATCTTCGCTGGCCGCATCCACAACGTGGAGCAGAAGGTCCGCCTCGCGGGTCTCCTCCAAGGTGGCCTTGAAGGCCTCCACCAGACCGTGGGGCAGGCGTGCGATAAATCCAACGGTATCCGCTATCACCAGGGGACCGAGGTTATCGACCTCCAAACGCCGGAGCGTGGGATCCAGCGTCGCAAACAACTGATCTGCCGCATACACTTTTGCGTCCGTCAGAGTGTTAAACAAGGTCGACTTACCCGCATTGGTATAGCCCACCAGCGCTACGGTCGCCAACTCCGCGCGTTGACGCGCCCTGCGCCCCTGGCCCCGTTGACGTCGCACACGGTCCAGGCGGGCACTGATGGACTTGATGCGCGCCCGCAGGAGCCTTCGGTCCGTCTCCAGCTGGGTTTCCCCGGGACCGCGCATGCCGATACCGCCCTTCTGGCGCTCAAGGTGCGTCCATCCGCGAACAAGACGGGTACTCATGTGCCGCAACTGAGCGAGCTCCACCTGCAGCTTGCCCTCGTGGGTACGCGCCCGCTGGGCAAAGATGTCCAGAATAAGTCCCGTGCGATCCAGCACCCGGGCTTTCAGACTCGCCTCAAGATTGCGCTCCTGACTGGGACTCAGACTGTGATTAAAGATAACCAGGGAAGCGTCTTCGGCGCGAAGAATCTCCTCGATCTCCTCAAGCTTCCCACTGCCCACGAAGCTGCGCGCCTTCGGCGTGCTGCGATGACCCGTGACCAAGGCGATGGGATCGCCCCCCGCAGAAATCACCAGGGCCTCGAACTCCCGGGGATCGATGCCGCCACCGTCATTGTCCAGACTGATATTGACGAGTACGGCCCGTTCGCCGCTATCCGGCCGGTCAAAAAACAAGGCGGTTCCAATATGTTTTCGTTATCCCGTCGCCCGTAGCGCCAGGACTCCTGGCAAGGTCTTCGCCTAGAGTCTTCTTAACAACGGAACGTCGAAATGGAGTGTTGCGGTGTAGCGAGGGTTTAACTCTCACCGTCATCCTCGGGTGGGTTTTGCATAGGCATGCGAACCACGCGCCCGGGTACCACCGTTGAAATCGCATGCTTGTACACCATCTGACTGACGGTGTTTTTGAGCAATACAACAAACTGATCAAAAGACTCTATCTGACCTTGCAACTTGATACCGTTGACCAGGTAGATGGATACGGGAACCCGCTCTTTACGTAAAAGATTCAGGTAAGGGTCTTGTAGGGTATGCCCTTTGGACATAATGCTTTTCTCCTTCCGCCACGAGGGTCCTGAGAAGACTCGCTGTGGGGCGTTAAGTGGGGCTCAAATCGAGCCAAAAAAAACCAAATGCACTGCTCGCGCTCAGAAAACAACCGGCACCGGGGCAGTTGCCCGTACAGTTTACTACATGGGGTTGTACGTTAGGTAGTTCAAGAGCAGATTTAAGGGATCGGTGATTTTCACAAGATCCGGGTCATTTAAGGCCAAATCGCTATCCACAACAGCACCCGCATCGTCCGTATGGATCCATTGAAGATCAGGCCATTTGCGCAACCAGGTGAACTGTCGCTTTGCCAGCTGGCGCGTGGCTACCACTCCAAGCTCCTGAGCCTCTTCCACGGAGCATTCCCCCTCGAGATGCGCCCAGAGTTGCCGATACCCCACAGCGCGGATCGCCGGCAGGTCCCGATGCAGGTCTCCACGCTCCCGGAGTCCGCGCACCTCCTCAAGAAAGCCCGCCGCCATCATCTGCGCGAAACGCGTGGCTATGCGCTCATGCAGTACCCGTCGCTCTGCCGGCGCAATCGCCACCGCCAGCACCTGCTCAGAAGATGAATCCCGTGTCTGACGGTGAAGCTCCGTCATGGTTTTTCCGCTGAGACGATACACCTCCAGAGCGCGGGACAGGCGCTGAGAGTGATTCGGGTGAATCCGCGCCGCGGCCTCGGCATCCACCCGCGCCAGTTCCCGGTGCACCGCCGGCCAACCCTCCTTTGCTGCCGTCGCCGCGATTTCAGCGCGGACATCAGGATCCGCCGGGGGCATCGCGGCGAAGCCCTGCAGCAGGGCGCTGTAGTACAGCATGGTGCCGCCCACGAGGATGGGGCGACGACCCCGGCTTCTGATCTCTTCAATAGCCCCTCGGGCATCCTCGGCAAAGCGTGCTGCGGAATAGGCGTCCCGGGCATCACAAATATCGATGAGATGGTGAGGATAACGGGGCTTGGCGCTGCCAATATCGAGGCCGCGATACACCAGGGCGGAATCCACGCTGATCAACTCACCCTGAAGCGCCTCCGCAAGACCGATGGCGAGGTCGGTTTTTCCTGAGGCCGTAGGCCCCATGATGCACAGGAGCGGAGTGCTCACCCTAGCGCCCGCGCAGAAACAGACGATCCAGGTCCTGAACACTGAGCGCCGTCCAGGTCGGACGGCCATGATTACACTGCCCCGAGCGCTCGGTAACTTCCATGTCACGAAGCAGGGCATTCATCTCAGGCACCGTGAGGCGACGATTTGCACGTACGGAGCCGTGGCAGGCCATGGTGGATAGGAGCTCGTCCTCGTGGCGGGCAATACGCTCGGAGCTGCCGTACTCGAGGAGATCGGCAAGCACATCACGCAGCAGCTGCTCCACATCCGCGCCCTGGAGAGACACGGGGATTTCACGAATCAAGAGGCTTTCTTCGCCGGCTACATCTACCCTCAATCCCAGACTTTCAAACAGCGCGGCGTGTTCCTCCACAAGAATGGCCTCGCGACTGCTGACGGACACACTCTGGGGGACAAGCAGGGGCTGACTGCGTATTCCCTGCTCATCCCTGGCCTGTTTCAGGCGCTCATAGGTAATACGCTCGTGGGCCGCATGGGTGTCCACCAGCACCATGCCTTCGCGATTCTGGGCCAGGATGTAGATGCCGTGAAGCTGGGCGAGGGCGTATCCCAGGGGCGGAATATCGGCGCCATCGCCCTCTTCCACAGAGCCCGGCTTGTCCGGCGAAGCGTAGAGCTGACGATAGCTCGCCGCCGTTGCATCATCGAAGCCCGCCGGTGCTCCACGCCCCCCCTGAAAATCGCCGCGGTCTCCACGATCGGCAAAGACCCCGGGGTTCGCAGCGGTCAGCCTCCCGGCTCCCTGCTCCCGGAGGCCCATTTCCTGCTGCCGCACCAACTCGCCCGTCAGCAGATCGAGGCGGCCCGTGGAGGCGGAAACGGGGGACATGCTTGCCTGCGTGGGAACAGCGCTGTCGCTGGGGCGAATGTCCGCCAGGGCTTTGTGCAGGGTGCTGTAGATAAAACTGTGAACGCTGCGCCCATCCCTGAAACGCACCTCATGCTTAGTGGGATGAACGTTAACGTCAACCTCCGCGGGATCCAGCTCAAGGTACAGGACGAACGCGGGATGCCGTCCCTGATAGAGCACGTCACTGAACGCCTGGCGCACCGCGTGAACCACGAGCTTGTCGCGAATATAGCGACCGTTCACGTAAAAATGCTGAAGGTCCGCCTGGCTGCGGGAGAAGCTCGGCTGCGCCACCCAACCGTGGAGGCGCAAATCCCCCGCATTGCGATCGATGGCCACGGCATTCTCCACGAAGGCCGGTCCACAAAGGCTCGCTACCCGACGCAGCTGGTCCGCCTCGTTGTCGCAGCGGCGAAGATCCCGCAGCTGACGACCGTTGTGACGCAGGGCAAAGCTCACATCAAAGCGCGACAGCGCGATGCGCTTCACCACATCATCGAGATGATTGAACTCCGTGCGCTCCGTGCGAAGAAACTTCCGCCGCGCGGGCGTATTGAAAAACAGATCCCGCACCTCTACCGTCGTGCCCCGGGGGTGCGCCGCCGGTTTCAGCGTGACCTCCATGTCCCTGCCTGAACAGCTGGCGGCCTGTCCGTCACTTCCCGCCTCCGCGGTGTTACTGGTCACCACCAGATGAGACACGGAACCGATACTCGCCAGGGCCTCGCCCCGGAATCCGAAACTCCCCACCTGCTCGAGGTCGTCCAGGGACTCGATTTTACTCGTGGCATGGCGATCCAGAGCCAGGGGCAGATCATCGGACGCGATGCCCGAGCCGTCATCCCGAATGCGAATCAGCTTGGTGCCCGCGGCCTCGATGTCCAGATCAACGCGCCGCGCGCCGGCATCGAGACTGTTTTCCAGGAGCTCCTTGACCACGGACGCAGGACGTTCGACCACCTCACCGGCTGCGATCTGGTTGGCAAGGCGCGGCGGTAGGCGCTTAATCAGTGGCATGGGCGGTATCCAATGGTTTAACTGGCGGGGATACGCAGGGTTTGACCCACGAGAATCTTGCTGTTGCGCAAATTGTTGTACTGGCTCAGCAGGTTGACGTTGACGTTGAAGCGCTGCGCGATGCCCGACAGCGTATCACCACCCACGATAACGTATTCGCGCTCCCCGGCCTCTCTCAGGGTTGCCAGGAGCGACCCCGGCGGCGGATGCGCACGGAACCACTGCACGATGCCGCGATGAATGGCTTTGGCCATGCGCTTGCGATAACTCGGAGAGGCAAGTTTTTTTGCCTCTTCAGGGTTCGAGATAAAACCTGTCTCCACCAGAATAGACGGCACATCCGGCGATTTGAGCACGACAAACCCGGCCTGTTCGACCTGTTTTTTGTGCAGCCTTGCGAACCGACCCATCTCGCCCAGTACGCTGGCGCCGACATTCAAACTGCTGTCCAGAGTTGCGGTCATGGAGAGATCCGCCAGGGTCATCGCCAGGGCGTCTTCCTTATCGCCCAGGCTCACACCCCCCAGGAGATCCGCGGCGTTTTCCCGCTGAGCCAGATAACTGGCGGTGGTGCTGGTGGCGCCCCTCGTGGAGAGCGCGTAAACCGATGCTCCCCGGGCACGTTTATCCCTGAACGCATCGGCATGCACGGATACAAACATATCGGCCTGACGCTTGCGGGCCAGATCCCGGCGGCCTTGAAGACTCACGTAGTAATCGCCGCTGCGTATGAGCGTCGGTGCAAATCCCTGATCTGCTTTAAACAGCTCGTGAAGCTCCTTCGCGATCTCCAGCACCACCTGCTTCTCCCGCAGGCGACCAGGTCCCGAGGCGCCGGGGTCCTCGCCGCCATGCCCCGCATCAATGGCAATCACAATGTCGCGACGACCGCTGCTATGGGCACTCTTTTTTACCGCCGGGGCAGCAAGCTCCGTATCCAGGTCGTAGAGATCAATCACCAGACGATCATCGGCGCGCTCCGAGGCCTTGAGTGCAAAACTTCGCGGTCGCACCGCTTCCGACAGGTCCAGCACCAGGCGCAGGTCATCACCCTCGCGCACGCCACTGCGGATCTTGGAAATGGGGGTGTTATCAAGCTTGAGGGCGCCGATCCTGGCGAGGAGCTTTGCATCGCTCACATCCACGACCAGGCGTCTGGGGTTTTGCAGTTCCAGAAGCCGATGCTCCGCAGGCCCCGACAGATCCAGCACCAGGCGTGTATGGTCCGGCGCCCGCCACAAACGCAGATCCTTCACCTCGACGTTTTTCGCGTGAAGAAGCGACGGGATCAGGCACAGCAACACCGCAGCGATACGCAGCGCCTGCCGGCAGAACCTCACTGTCCCCTGTCCATCGATCGCGACTCTCTCCCTGTTGCCTTCAAACCTCGGGTGTCACGTCTACGTTGCACCCTCGCGGAGTACAGCGCGCAGTCCTGCGAGGCATGCCTCGCCCGTGTCGCTGTGCGCCACCAGCTGCAAGTCACGCCCGGCCCCGTCGACCATCAGTCTAATCTCCATGTCGGGCTGCGGCAAAAATTCACCGCCACGCTCGGGCCACTCGACGACCACCACCGCCCCGCCGTCGAAATAGTCTCGAATACCCAGATACTCCAGCTCCTCGGGATCTCCCAGGCGATACAGGTCAAAGTGATAAAGGGGCGTCGGCAAATCAAGATAGGGCTCCACGAGGGTATAGGTGGGGCTTTTCACCGCCCCACGATGGCCCAGACCCCGGGCAATCCCCCGGGTCAGGGTTGTCTTGCCGGCGCCCAATTCTCCGTGGAGGTAGAGCGTGGTACCCGGCGACATCACCCGCGCCAGATCCGCGCCAAAAGCCACGACCGCCTCTTCGGTGCTCAAGGCGACCCGCAGCTCTCCGTGGCCGTCAGCGCTCACGGAAGCAGTGTTCCAAGCAGCGGCATAAGATCCCGGGCGAGGAGCGAGCGCGGCGAAGCCTCTTTGACCGCTGCATCGCCAGCCCGGGCATGGAGCACCACCCCCAGCGCCGCGGCCTGCGACCCAGGCAGTCCCTGAGCCAGGAATGCGCCAACGATACCGCTCAAGACATCACCCATACCCCCGGACGCCATACCCGGATTGCCATCCAGACACAGCCCCCTGAGCCCGGTCCCGAGCACCAGACTGCCATTACCCTTGAGCACCACCGTAGCACCCCACAATTCCAGCAGCTGCGAGGCGGCAGCAAAGCGATCATGTTGCACGGCAGATGTATCTACAGTCCCCCGGGACGCCAGCAGTCTTGCGGCTTCTCCCGGATGCGGCGTAATCACCGATCCGGGAGGAAGACTGCGCGGGCCCTGTTTGCCCAGGAGATTGAGCGCATCGGCATCAAGGAGCAGCGGTTTATTGCAGCCCAGGGCCGCGTGGAGCATCTGCTCGCCCCAGACCTCCTGGCCAAGCCCGGGACCGATGACCACAGCATCGGCCCATTCCAACAGGGGGATCAAAGCATTTCTATGATCCACCGCGGTCACCATAGTCTCCGGTCGTCCCGCCAGCAGCCCGGCAATATGCGCCTCCCGGGTCGCCACCCGAACAAGCCCGGCACCGCTACGCAGCGCCGCCTCGGCCGCGAGAATAATGGCGCCGCCCATCCCGTGATCACCGCCGATGATCAGACAGCGCCCGAAATGGCCTTTGTGCGCTGTGGTTCTCAGGGGTGGAAGGTTTTGCCGTTCCTGTTCCAGATTCAGCGCTTCAAAAGCCGGGCCCGCTACCTCATAGGCTGCTTCGGGCACCTCCAGGTCATCACAGACACAATCCCCCGCGTGTGCTGCACCGGCCCCGGTATGGAGCCCTCGCTTCGGCGTGATAAAACTCATCGTCCAGGTGGCGTTCACGGCTGCGCCACAAACCGCGCCGGTATCGCTGTCGATCCCCGAAGGGACATCCAGGGCCAGCACCGGCAGGGATGCCGAGTTAATCTCGTCAATGGCTGCGCGATAGGGAGGACGCAGCTCACCACTGATTCCTGTCCCCAGCATGGCATCGACGATCACCCCGCCATCGCCCAAGGTAGCGCCTAAGCGGCCCGGCACGTAATCAGCTATAGGAACACCCGCTGACGCCGCGCGTGCCGCAGCCGCCGCTGCATCAGCGCTTCGAGGTTTTCCGTCAATGAGGAGCACCTGTGTAGGGATTCCCCTGGCCGTGGCAAGCATTGCCAGCAACAGCCCGTCTCCGCCGTTATTTCCGGGGCCACAAAGTATCTGAAAGGGCTGCGGGGCTGCCGCAATGTCAGGCCGACGGGCAAGAAGAAAGTCGAAGGCCGCGCGAGCAGCCCTGGCCATGAGCAGGGGCCCGGGGAGGCCGTGGACCTCGATGGCCTCGCGATCGACGGCACGACTCTGCGCCGCCGTGTAGAGCAAGCGCGGCACTTTCATACTCATGAAGACCGGGCCTCTGGCACAATCATCCCTATGACATCTTTACGCATAAAACGATTATACGGCGGGCTTGGGAAAAGGGCTGCACACTCATGACGGAAAATGTCCTGGCCAGCGATGGCGGTGCCCTGGTGGAGGAGATCCGCGCCTGGGCCAGGGACTTAGGTTTCGCACAGCTCGGGATCAGTGATATTGATCTTGGGGAGCACGAGGCCTACCTCCAGCGCTGGCTTGCCGCCGGGTATCAGGGCGAGATGCAGTGGATGGGTGACCACGGCACCAAGCGCTCCCGTCCCGAGGAACTGGTGCCCGGCACCTGTCGGGTGCTCACTCTGCGCATGAACTATCTGGGCGACGGCGCGGACCCCATGACGGTTCTGGAGAATCCCCATAAAGCTTACATTGCGCGCTACACCCTTGGCCGTGACTATCACAAACTGGTGCGCAAACGCCTGGCGCAGCTCGCTAAACGCATTGAACAACGCCTGGGCCAAGGTCACTACCGCGCTTTTGTGGACAGCGCTCCCGTGCTGGAACGCGCCCTGGCGGAGCGAGCAGGCCTCGGGTGGATTGCCAAAAACACCATGCTCATCAATCAGGACGCGGGATCCTGGTTCTTTCTGGGCGAGATTTACACGGATCTGCCTCTGCCCGTCGACCCGCCTCAGGAAAGCAAGCACTGTGGGAGCTGTCAGGCCTGCCTGGACATCTGCCCCACTAAGGCGTTCGCAGGCCCCTTCGAGCTGGATGCGCGCCGCTGTATTTCCTATCTCACCATCGAACACAAAGGCAGCATTGACCCGGAGCTTCGCCCCCTCATGGGCAATCGGATTTTCGGTTGCGACGACTGCCAGCTCGTCTGTCCCTGGAACAAGTTTGCCCGGTCCAGTCAGGAGAAAGATTTCCAGCCGCGCCATGGACTGGACGACAGTGAGCTAATGACGCTGTTTAGTTGGGACGAGGATACCTGGGCGGCGCGCACCGAGGGCTCGGCGCTGCGCCGCATTGGCTATGAACGCTGGCTGCGCAATCTCGCCATTGCCCTGGGAAATGCGCCGGGCAGCCCGGCCCTTGTGGAAGCGCTGCAACGCCGGGCATCGCACCCCTCAGAACTGGTGCGGGAGCATGTGCACTGGGCGCTGTCGCGCCACGGGGCTTTGCCCTCCTAAGCGGCTTTTCTAACCGGCCTTCCTAACCGGCCTTCCTAACCGTTCGATTCGCAGTTCAAAAAATGCTGCTGATAGTGACGGAGCTCTTCAATGGAGTCCCGAATGTCTTCCAGGGCCAGGTGCACGGCGCGCTTTTGCAGGCCCGCGGCCACATCGGGGCGCCAGCGCTGGGCGAGAATCTTCAGGGTGCTGACATCCAGATTCCGATAGTGAAAATAGCTTTCCAGTTCCGGTAAATGACGGGCCATGAAACGCCGGTCCTGACAGATACTGTTGCCGCACATGGGAGAGGCCCCCGCAGGCACCCAGTTCTCCAGAAACGCGATGGTCAGACGAGTCGCCTCAGCCTCATCAATGACGCTGGCACGTACGCGATCGCAAAGCCCCGAGGCACCGTGATGGCTCGTGTTCCATTCATCCATGGCTTCCAGAACGGCATCTGACTGATGGATAGCAATCACCGGCCCCTCTGCAAGGGGATGCAAATCGCTGTCCGTGACGATGGTGGCAATCTCAATGACACGGTCGCCGTCGGGATCAAGCCCCGTCATTTCCATGTCTACCCAGATCAAATTGCGTTCGTCGACCATCGCTTTTTCCACGGCTAAAGGACGGGACAGTTTAGCATGCGCTCGACAGTCTCCCGGCGCCGCTCAATAATGCAGGGGTGAGCAAACGAAAACTTAACCGTCGCCAGAACTGGCGCATAGAGCGCAAGCAGCAGGAGCGTGCTGACCGTGCGGAGCGATCGGCGACCCTCGGCGACGAAGCGCTGGCGGGAGGACAGCTGGGCGCCGAGCAGCGCGGCCGCGTCATCGCACGCTATGGCACCCAGGCGGACATAGAGGGAGATGACCAGCAAATACACCGCTGCCATCTGCGTATGAACCTGGGCTCCATTGTTGCCGGGGATCAGGTGATTTTTTGTGCCGGGGAAGAGACCGGTGTGATTGTCGCGCGTGAGGATCGCAGTACGGAGCTTCGCCGACCGGATAAATTCGGCAAGCTGCGCAGCGTCGCAGCGAACATCGACCGGGTGATTATTGTAATCGCGCCCTATCCGGAACCCCACGGCGGCCTTATCGATCGCTACCTGGTGGCTACGGAAAACCTCGGGGCAGAAGCCGTCATTCTGCTCAACAAGGCGGATATGCTCGAGGACTCAGCCCTCGCGGAGGCCATGGAAATACTGCTGGAACCCTATGGCCCCCTTGGCTATCAGACCATCCGCGCTCAAGGAAAATTTGGTGCCATCGAAGAACTCACCAGGCTCCTCGCGGGCCACACGAGCATCCTTGTGGGGCAGTCCGGCGTCGGCAAAACCACCCTGATCAACGCCCTGCTCCCCGACGCGCAGCAGCGGGTATCGGAGCTGTCTCCCGACAAACAGAAGGGCCGCCACACCACCACGACGGCACGTCTCTTTGACGTACCGGGCGGCGCCCTCATTGATTCTCCCGGAATTCGGGAGTTTGGCTTGTGGCATATGGATCGGGAAGACATTGAGCAGGGGTTTCGGGAGTTTCGCGAGCGCATCGGTCAATGCCGCTTTCGCGATTGCCAGCATCAGAGTGAGCCCGGCTGCGCCCTGACGGCAGCGATTGGCTCCGGCGCCATTCACCCCGCACGCCTCGATAGCTACCGCCGTATTATTGCGTCGCTGGATCAGCCCCTGCAGGGCTAGCCAGGGCTGGAGTCAGAGCTACGCCGAGAGCTGCTGCCCCATGCGCACCGCTGCTCCCGCGACACAGTCTTCGTTCCAGGCGGCCACGCCCTTTGGAAACAACAAAATCACCGTTGAACCGAGTAAAAAACGCCCCATCTCGCTGCCGCGATCCAGCAACACGGGCATCGGCGTGCCAGCGTGATCCCAACGCTCTACCTGACGCAGTCGCGGCGCCACCTGGCCGTTCCACACCGTCTCGATACCGGCAACGATCATGGCGCCCACCAAGACCATACCCATGGGTCCCCGAGGCGTATCGAAGTAGCTGATATGCCGCTCGTTTCTCGCAAACAGGCCATCGATGGCCGCCGCCGTTGTCCCGTTCACGGAAAACAAATCGCCGGGAACATAGGCACTGGCCTGCAACTGCCCATCCAGAGGCATGTGCACCCGGTGATAGTCCTTCGGGGAGAGGTAGATCGTCGCGAAACTACCCCCGGTAAACTGCCGCACCCGGGCTTCATCGCCAGCCAGGAGGGCCTCCAGGGAATAGCTGCGCCCTTTGGCCTGCAAGATGCGCCGGCCATCGATATCGCCAATTTCGCTGATAGCGCCGTCTGCGGGGCAGGCGATACCGCTGGTGCAGAGGGGGCGCGCCCCGGGCTTCAAAGCGCGGGTAAAAAAGGCGTTAAAACTTTCGTAGGCCTCGGGAAACGGTCGCTCCGCCTCCCCCAGATCTACATCGTAATGGCGAACAAAGGCGCGAATAACGCGATTTTTCAGCCAGCGGGGGCCCGAGGCCGCGGCAAGGCGACCCACAAGTCGGGACAGCGCGTGCTGGGGTAGCAGGCGCTGGAGCAAAATAAAAAGACTATCCACGGTGCCTTACAAATCATTGGGGCCGATCGGAGACCGGCCTCTGCGGTTTAGAGGTTCTCTTCAGCAAAAGCGGCGAGTCGTGAGCGCACTATGCCGTTAACGTGCATGATACCCGCATGATCATACCCTTTGCTGCGCTCCACGAGGTAGGTGAGGCCTGAGGTCAAAGGAGAAATGTACTTATTGTCGATCTGCGCGAGATTGCCAAGAACCACAATTTTAGAGTCCTCACCCACGCGGCTGATGACGGACTTCAGCTGAAACTGCGTCAAACCCTGAGCTTCGTCGATGATGATGTAGGCGTTATTAAATGACCGTCCGCGCATGAAATTCAGAGATTTGAACTGAATGTTCGCACGCTCCTTCACGTAATCGATACTGCCGGTACAGGACTCGTCGGAGCCGTGAAGAATCTCCAGGTTGTCGTCGAAGGCCGCCAGCCAGGGCGCCATCTTTTCTTCTTCGGTGCCCGGCAAAAAGCCAATGTCCTCGGCGATGGGCGGAGTGGATCGCGCCACAATGAGCTTGCTGTAACGCCCCTCTTCCAGGATGGCATGGAGGCCATAGGCAAGGGCGATGAGTGTCTTTCCGGAGCCCGCAGGCCCCGTCATCACCGTCATGTCCACATCGCTGTTGCCGATGAGGGACATCGCCATAGCCTGCTCAAGATTCCTGGGCGAGAGCCCCCAGAAGCGACGATTCATCAGATTGTCGCGGCTGTCACAGCGTAGATAGAGATAATCACCGTCGATGCGATGCACAAAAGCCAGAAAATCGTGATCGTCGTGAAGAAACATATTGGGGTAGGCATCCGCCACGGAGTCCCGGGGAACACGGTGGAGCGTTATGTCATCCTCCCGGATCGTGTCCACTTCACTGATGCCCGCCCAGAAGTCGCCCTCAATGTGTGCATAGCCCT
This sequence comes from Congregibacter litoralis KT71, assembly GCF_000153125.2. Lineage (NCBI taxonomy): Bacteria > Pseudomonadati > Pseudomonadota > Gammaproteobacteria > Cellvibrionales > Halieaceae > Congregibacter > Congregibacter litoralis. The sequence continues at coordinate 866,920 of NZ_CM002299.1, read as the reverse complement.
TGCACAGCAGATCAATGTCATCGAGCACCCGGTCCCGGCGGTAATCCTCCACATGGAGGAGACCGGAACCTTTGGCCTTGATACGCATATTGATGTCTTTGGTCACGAGGCAGACAAAGGCACCCTCGTTCTCCGCCTGTAGTTTCAGGGCGACGTTGATAATTCGATTGTCGTTGGCCTGATCCGGCGTGCCGTCAAGATAGGGCACATCGCTGTCGTCATTGATCAACTGGTCGGGGAAAATCGCGAGGGTACCGCGGCTACCCTGGGTGTCCGCGGAGGGAATTCCCACACCCTCCTGTATCGCCTGGGGAGAGGCGGCATCCACGATCTTGTCGATCATATTGATGGCAATCCGGGCCTCCCGGCTCACGGTTTTGTCGCGGCGATCTTTAATGTGATCAAGCTCCTCCAGCACCGTCATGGGTATAACAATGTGGTGCTCGTTGAACGCTGTGACTGCCGTCGGGTCATGTAAAAGTACATTGGTGTCCAGCACGTAGACTTTCTTGGCTGGTTCGACGAGCGGGGTCAGATCGTGCACAACGGAGCTAGATTCCATAAGCGATTCCTCGGGGCGAAGAGCATAAAAACGCCGTATCGATCAACACGACGGGTACAAACAAACGCTGGGCAAACGGGAAAGAGACCGCGACCAGGCGTGTGGCGAAAGAGAGCTGTGCAGAAAAAGAGCGCGGCAAAGTTGCTGCCCTAGGGCGCAGTGCCTGGAAAAAAAGCTCGCGGAAAAATATTTGGAACCGGACGTAAGAGACGTGAGGAGCGTAAGGAAAATAAAGAGAGTGAGGCGAGTAAGGAAAGTAAGAGGCGTATTAACAGCGCTTCTGCTCCCCTGGGTACCTATAGTCTTGCCGGTACCGCCGACACTCAGACCGACGACCCTCGGGGCGCTGTGCCCGGTGCGTCTGGTGCCCTGCTGATCACCCTCGAAGGCTGGAAAGATCGCCGCGTCCACCTGAAGCTGAAAACACCTCGATTATTAGCCCCTGCCGCAAACCCTGTCAACGAACTTTTTACGGGACAGGCTGGCTTCCCACGGTTATCGATGCAACAAGTCACTGGAACACGCTTCTGAGTCTGTAAAGAGGTGATCATCGACCGTTCCGGGCAGTTTCGCCGCCTCATCACTTAAACCGCTCACAAACTGACACCTGCAGGCATTTCCGATAGCATAGCGCCCCTAAAATAGACGTAGGTTATTCACAGCTTTCCGATGTTAGATCGAGATGCCCTTGCCCAGCTAAAAGGGCTGAAAACCCAGATTGAATCCGAGAAAGAGCGCACCGAGGCGGTCCTTCGCGGTACGCCTGCGCGCTACGGATTTGCCCGCACGGACGACGGACGTGAAGTTTTTGTACCCCCGGATGAAATGCTCAAGGCCTTTCCCGGCGATCGCATACGCGTCTGCTTGCGCCCGGGGAAAGACAAGCGACCCATCGCAGAGATTGAAGGCCTCGTGGACTGCCCCATAGGCGAATTCACGGGCCGCTGCGTGAGCAAAGGCAAGGCGATGTTCGTAGAGCCGGACATCCCCGGGGTAAACCGCTGGCTGTTTTTGCCTCCCCAGGCACGCAACGGCGCCAAAGCAGGTGATTTTCTTCGCTGCGCCCTCCAGCGACACCCCATTCGCGACGGCAAACCCCAGGCCAAGGTCCTTGCCACCATTGGCGCGGCCGACGACCCCGGCATCGAGAACAGTTACACCATGGCCAAGTACGGTCTGGAACGGGACTGGCCCGAGGATAAGCAGCAGGAATTGGAAGCGCTGCTCGGATCCCTGGCACCGGAAAACGATGACCACCGGGAGGATTTCTCTGACCTGGCTTTCGTGACCATCGACGCGGCCCGAACCCAGGATATCGACGACGCACTGTATGCCGAGGTGACCAATGACGGTTGGCTGCTGTATGTCGCCATTGCGGACCCAACGGCCTACGTCACGGCGGATTCCCCCTTGCGGGCCACCGTCGCAGCGCGGGCGAGCAGCGCCTATTTCCACGGCGCGGTAGTCCCCATGTTGCCCGAGAGTATTGCCCAGCAGCGCTGCGCACTCACGGAAAATGAGCTTCGCCCCGCGTTGGTCTGCCGCGTTGCGATTGCAGAGGATGGCAGCGTCGGAGAATTCAAGTTTTTTGAGGCAAAAATTCGCTCCCGGGCGAAGCTGTCTTACTTCGCCGTAGACCGCTACCTCAGCGGACAAGACGAAGCCCTCATTTGCCATGCCACCCCCCTGGAGGCGCTCTATCAGGTATCCCGTGCCCTACGCACGCGCCGGGAAGCCGAAGAACTGGTGATGGAAGATCGTCAGGAATTTCGCTGGCTCCTGGATGACCGGGGACATATCGACAGCATCGAGCCCTGCGAAAAACTCAGCTCTCAACGACTTGTCGAGGAATGCATGGTCGCCACGAACCGCTGTGCGGCGATGTTCCTGGCGGATGCCAACGCCAGTGGCCCCTTTGTTGTCCACGATGGATTTCGCCGGGATCGCCTGAAAGACCGGGCAAAATTCCTCGAACTCTATGTGGAGGACGCCGACAAGCTGGATCCTGACTCCCTGGAGGGCTATCGAGACCTGCTACGTCGCCTTGCGGCCAGCGAGCACGAGTTGCCCCTGCGCAGCATGGTCAATCGCCTGCTCACGAGGGCCCGTCTGTCGAAGAACCCGGGCGCTCACATGGGCATGTCGCTGGCGCTTTACACCAATTGCACCTCGCCCCTGCGCAAATACCTGGATTTTCTCGTGCATCTGCAGATCAAGGCGGCGCTACGGGGCGAAAAAGCCACGCTTTGCGAGCAACCGGAGCTCGACGCCCTGACTCAGAAGCTGCAAAAACTTCGCAACATCAGTAACGAGGCCGAGCGCTGGCTGACCCTGGAATACCTCCAGCGCCAGGCCGAAAGCACGCCCGGCCCCTGGCAGGGCGAGGTTTCCCATATGGGTAATCACGGCTTTTATGTTCGTCTGGCTGCAAACGGCCTTGAGGGTTACGTGGACCTCCGCAAGGCTGGAGAAAAGTTTCACTTTGACAAGTGGACGGCGACGCTGAAAAGCAAAACCCGGGAGTTCCGGGTGGGCACGCCGGTCAACGTCACGCTCATCGGTAGCGATGATGAAACCGCCCATCTACCCCTGTTCAAACTCGACGCAAACTCGGGACGCAAACTGGAAGTGATTACCAGGCCCGGCGAGCCCCCAGCCTCCGAATCCGCCTAAAGCCTGTCGCAGCTGCCGCCTGCCCCCCCTTCGGAAGGCAGCTGCAGCGGCTAGTGTGGTTGCGAGTTCCTAGAAGTGTGCGTTACCCGGCGTGCGGGGGAAGGGAATAGCGTCACGAATGTTTTCCATACCCGTGACATAGTTGATAAGGCGCTCGAAGCCCAGACCAAAGCCCGAGTGGGGCACGGTACCGTAACGCCGTAAGTCGCGGTACCACCACAGTTCTTCGCGAAGCTGTGAATCCATCCGTGCATCCAGTACATCCAGTCGCTCCTCGCGCTGGCTGCCACCGATGATTTCCCCGATACCCGGCGCCAACACGTCCATCGCCGCCACGGTTTTTTCATCATCGTTGAGACGCATGTAAAACGCTTTGATTTCCCGGGGATAGTTCATGAGCACGACGGGGCGCCCTACGTGCTCCTCACAAAGAAAGCGCTCATGCTCACTGGCTAAATCAACGCCCCACTCCACGGGAAACTCGAACTGCTTGCCGCTATTTTTGAGGATGGTGATCGCATCGCTGTAGTCCATGCGCTCAAAGTTCTGGTCGACCATGGCGGTGAGACGGTCAATCACCGTGTTGTCGATGCGCTGGTTGAAGAAAGCAAGATCGTCCTCGCACTCATTCAATACGCGGCGGAATACATATTTGAGCAGTGACTCTGCCAGATCTGCATTGTCTGCGAGGTCCGCAAAGGCGACCTCGGGTTCGATCATCCAGAACTCCGCCAGGTGGCGGCTGGTGTTGCTGTTTTCCGCGCGGAAGGTGGGCCCGAAGGTGTACACCTTACTCATGGACAGGCAGTAAGATTCCACGGCCAACTGACCGCTCACGGTGAGAAAGGCATCACCGCCAAAAAAGTCCTGGGTATAGTCCACGGCCCCGTCGGGGGTGCGGGGGATATTGCTCATGTCCAAAGTACTGACGCGAAACAGCTCCCCGGCGCCCTCACAGTCACTGCCGGTAATGATGGGCGTGTTCACCCAATAGAAGCCGTTGTCATGGAAGTAGCTGTGCACGGCGTTGGCCAGGGTGTGTCGCACGCGGGTGATAGCACCAAAGGTATTTGTCCGGGGACGCAGATGAGCCTGGGTTCGGAGGTATTCAAAAGTGTGGCGTTTTTTGGCCACGGGGTAGGTCTCGGGGTCGTCTACCCAACCCAGCACCCGAACCTCACTCGCCTGAATTTCTACGCTCTGGCCCTTGCCCTGAGACGGCACCAGGTTGCCCTTCACTTCAACGGAGCAGCCGGTGTTCAGCGCCAGGATCTCGCTCTCGTAATTCTCGAGCTCCGCAGGCACCACCGCCTGAATCGCATCAAAAGACGACCCATCGTGGATGGCCAGAAAAGAGATACCCGCCTTGGAGTCACGCTTGCTTCTCAGCCAGCCTCGCACCGCCACCTCGCCCCCCTCGTCAGGGGACCTGCGCAATAAATCTAAAACTCGTGAAAACGCTGTCATGCCGGGCCTCCGCAACAAAGGCGCGGAGCATAACCAAAGAATCCCTTAATCGCCATGGCGACGAGGCATTCAGAGTGCTGCAGCCTGCTCCTCGCGGATGATTTTCAACTGCACGCGGTAGCGCTGTTTCTCCACCTGGAACGCGGCTTTCTCGATGGCGCGGGAGATGAGGTGCTCCGCCTCGTCGATCTTACCCAGCTGGTGCGCCGCCAAACCCTTGCTGTAGATCAGGAGCCCGTCGTCGGGCTGCATTTTGGCGGCCTCGGCGTAATGATCGTAAGCGGTTTCCCAGTCCTCCTCCTCCATGGCGACATCGCCAAGACTGGCGTGGTAGTAGGGATTGAGATTGCGGTAGCGCTCGAGACGATCTTCCCAGTAGTGCTGTTCATTGCTGCGACCCTGAAGCTCATAGAGCACCACCAGATTGTTCATTGCCGAACGATCGCTATCATCGATCTCCAGGGCATGAAAATAGGCCTGCTCCGCCTCAGGGTACTGACCTGCGTAGCGATAAATCGCACCCAGATTCACCCAAAGCTGGGAAAGGCCCGGGGCTTGGTGGAGCCCCCGGACAAGCTGCTTCCAGGCAAAGACCGGCCTGTCATCCGCCAGGGCATTCATGGCGAGATTGTTGTAGTAGAGAGCAAAACCCTCCCGATCACTCATGAGTCGCGCGCCGGCCACCTCATTCCGGTTCAGGGGATCGATGTCGACCATGTACTCCGTCGAATCGCGCATTTTCACCTGCACGTTGACGTGCAGTCGCACGGCGACCCGCTCCCCCATGCGATGCCACTCGGGGCGGACCTCAATCCATTGGTACCGGGCATTGAGGCCGGCCTCCCGCGCCAGAGCCGTGAACATGTGGGCATAGCTCAGGCAGTTGGCCGAACCGCGGGCAAAGGCCTGCGCGGCGGTCCCATCGGCGAAGGGGTCGTAGTGCATGGCCAGGGCGCCCTGCCCTTTGATGGCGCGATGGAGGGACATCAATTTGTTATGGGAGTTGTTGGAGTCCCCGGTGTAGGCCTCGACGAATTCCCGCATTTCCGGGGTAACTTGCAGGATACCCGGGTCTTTCAGGTCGGGGCTATCCGGATCATAGCTGTAGAGTTGACCGTCCAGCTTCAGGGGCGGCACGTCCCGCAGATCAAAGGCCCACTGGGGCGCGGTGGTGCAGCCGGCCAGCAGCATCAGCAGGAGCGATGTCACGCAAAGCCGGAAGCTATTCCTGCCCGATGGGAAGGCAACAACCGTAGCAGAAATGAGGGCTCTCCAAGGAGCCCCCGAGACACCCCTGTGCTTAGCCCTGACCAAACTGATGACGGGTAAACACATCGGCAAGAGCCTCGACAAAATCCTGATCTTCCTGGCGGAAGCGGGCAACGGAAGGACTGTCAATATCAAGAACGCCAACGATCCTGCCCTGAGCCTGAATGGGCACCACAAGCTCGGAGCGCGAGCGGATGTCGCAGGCGATATGGCCGGGGAATGCGTGCACATCATCGACGCGCTGGATAACACCCGTGGCCACACAGGTACCGCAAACGCCACGACCGACGGGAATACGGACACAGGCGGGGTTCCCCTGAAAGGGGCCCAGCACCAGTACATCGTCCTTGAGGAAGTAGAACCCCAGCCAGTTGATGTCCGACAGGAGCGTGTTCAAAAACGCCGCCGTGTTGGCGGCATTGGCGATGAGATCGTCTTCCCCCGCCAGGAGTCCCAGCAGTTGCTGACGGGCCTCGGACAAAGACAGTAGCGGCTCTGGGGATTCGGCCGCGCCAAGTGTAGCGACATCGTTCATTTACTGAGTATGGTACAAGCTGCTCGCAATCGCCAAGTGCTTGGCGCTTTTTGTCGCCGCGCCGCGCCGCCACCCGCCGACGCTCACCCAGCCCTACCCCTTATCGAGGGCCGCGTGCAGCTCGAGATATTGCTGGGTCAGTTTGTGCGAGGGCGCAAGATCGATGAGGGGCCGGTGCTGGTAATGGGACTCTTTCATCTTCACGGAACTGTTGAGAAAGGTCGGGATCACCGGGTAACCCTCGTCCTCAAGCTCAGCGACCAGTTCCCCGGGCAATCGCGCCTGGCTATTGAACTGGTTGATCACGATGCCCTCCACTACCAGATCTTCATTGTGATCCTCCTGGAGTTCGGCAATGTTATCCATGAGCGCGTAAAGACTCTGGCGAGCAAAACTATCGCAATCGAAGGGTATTAAGACGCTATTTGCTGCGATCAACGCTGATTTCGAATAGAAATTGAAGTTTGGCGGCGTGTCGATGTACACCCGGTCATATTCGTCCTCAAGCTTGATGAGGGCGTCCCGGAGCTTGTAAATTTTGTAACGGGCCTCAAGCTCGCGCTCAAGCTCCGATAACAGAGGACTGGAGGGCATGAGAAACAGGTTCTCGTAGGGTGTTTCCCAGACAAAGGCGTCGGGATTACGGCTCATGCGCCGGGACCCCACCGTTTGCTTGAAGAGCCCCGACACACCCTGCGCTTCCGCCGGAAAAGCCTCCGCGTCGATTTCGCCAACCAGATAGTGCGTCGTGTTGCCCTGAACATCCAGATCAATCACCAGGGTCTTTCGGCCAAGACTTGCATCGATGGCAGCGAGGTTACAGGTGATGCTGGTTTTACCCACCCCGCCCTTCTGATTGAAAACCACACGCTTCATGATCATTCCCCGTCCGGATAGGCACCGGATAAAAGGCAGGGAGTGTAGCCAAGGCCGGGCAGACTGTCAGCCGTTGAGGCGGCCATATACCGGGAGATTGGCCTGTCAAACCCGAGCCTGTGCTATTTTCCCCATCCACACTATTCCCTCGGGAGAACACCATGGCCCAAACGCCCCGTGTGCAGCTATTGCTCACCGGTGACGAACTCATGAGCGGCGATACCGTGGACTCGAATTCGGCGCTTATTGCCCGCGAACTTTCGGGACTGGGGCTCACCCCCTGCCGTCGGGTAACCCTGGGTGACGACCGCGACGCCCTGGCTCGGGAAATGGCTGCGTTAGCGGATGATGCAGACGTACTGATCGTCAACGGCGGCCTGGGGCCCACCATCGATGACCTCACCGCGGCGGTGCTTGGGGAAGTCGCAGGCCATGGACTGGAGGAACACCCCGACGCTCTCGATCATCTGGAGATATGGTGTAAAAAACGCAACCTGCTGCTCAACGACGCCAACCGCAAGCAGGCGATGCTGCCGGCAGGGTGCACGATCATACCCAACCCCGTGGGCAGCGCCGTGGGCTTTTCCCTGGTCGTCAACAACTGCCTGATTATGTGCACCCCCGGCGTGCCGGGAGAGCTGCGGGCCATGTTGCCCGTCATGGTCCAGCGTCTGCGGGAGGAGTTCGGTATCACCCTGCAAAAGGATGTCCTGCGCCTGCAAACCTTCGGTCTGGGGGAGTCCACGGCGCAGCAGCTCCTTGTGGATAATCATCCGGACTGGCCGCCGGAGGTTGTGCTCAGTTTTCGGGCGGGCGCACCTCAGCTGGAAATAAAGCTCAGCATTACCCGTGCCGAGGATCGCCCCCGGCGTGATCAGTGTTATGAGTGGCTGAAGGCCCTGTTTGGCGATCACATTATTGGCGAGGGCGATACGCGCATTGCCGAGGCCGTGATTGATCAGGCAAGAGACGCCGGCCTCACAATCACCTGCGCGGAGTCCTGCACCGGCGGCATGATCGCCTCAATGCTCACGCAAATCGCCGGCGCCTCGGATGTTTTTCCCGGCGGCTTTGTCACCTATTCCAACGCCTTAAAAGAGTCCATTCTTGGCGTTCCCGCTGAGACCCTCAAATCTGAGGGCGCCGTGAGCGAAGCCACGGTAAAGGCCATGGTTCGCGGTGCGTTGGATGCCTCGGGGGCTGATCTTGCCGTCGCCGTCTCAGGGATTGCGGGGCCCGGCGGGGGCAGTAACGACAAGCCCGTAGGAACCGTATGGCTAGCCTGGGGGGACCGGGATGCGGTGGAAACCGTGTGCCTTTGCTGGCCCGTCGAGCGCGTCTTGTTTCAGACCATGGTCGCAGCGGCGGGTCTCGATGTGCTGCGGCGAAAGCTGGCGGGCATCCAAAATCAATCCCGCTATTTTGACCAGCGACGTCTGCGTTAGCGCTGTCTACGAGCTCAAGGCTGTCTACGAGCTCAAGGCTGTCTACCGGCTCAGGGCTGTAACTGCGTCACCTGCCAGCCACCATCGCCGCCGCGCTCGTAGCGAAAGCGATCGTGGAGGCGATGCTCGCCCCCCTGCCAGAATTCAATGCGTTCGGGCTGGATACGATAGCCACCCCAGAAATCCGGCACAGGCACCTCACCCTCGGCAAACCTGCCTCGCAGCTTGCGCACCTCCGCTTCTAGAAGCGCTCTCTTAGCGATGGGTCGGCTCTGGCGGGAGGCCCAGGCCGCGATCTGGCTCTCCCGGGGCCGGGATAGAAAATAGGTGGCCGATTCAGCCAGGCTCATGCGTTTTGCTGTCCCGCCCACGATCACCTGGCGATCCAGCTCGTTCCAGGGAAACAGCAGAGACACCTTGTCGTTGGCGTCCATAGCCTTCGCTTTGTCACTGCCGAAGTTGGTATAGAACACAAAACCATCATCGGACAGCCCCTTGAGCAGCACGATACGCTGCCAGGGCTGCCCCGCACCGTCGATGGTGGACAGTGCCATGGCGGTGGGATCGGACAGTCCCGCATTCACGGACTGCTCCAGCCAGCGTTCAAACTGGGCGATGGGTGACTCACACAAGTCCTCGGCCGTCAGTCCGCCGGCGGTGTACTCCCGCCGATAACTTTCGAAATTACCGCTCACCCGGAGGGCTCCACTCCGGCGGAAACGGCGCCAGAACGGCCTTTGCCGCAACGGCACGCTTCCGAGCCGCATCATCGGGGTCCGGCTTGCTCTTCAGCGTCGACTGTATCGTTGACCGCCAAACGGAGCGGTTTCGCGCGGGATCGATAAGATCGACAATAAACGTACCCTCGACGTATTGACGGACACTCACATCCGATACCGGGGGACCACAGCGCCAGCAGTTGTAGGCGCTGGCCGCGTTGTAGGCGCGAATATCCGTTTTCTCACGGGTCACCAGGTGCCAGGCCAGGTAAACATCCGCGTCTGCCCGGTTTTCAACCACCTCGTAGCCTCGCGACCGCAGCTCCTCGGTGAGCGCATCGTTGATGCGATCCACCTGCAGATCGCTGATGAGTTTTTCCGCCGCCGATGTCCGATCAATGGGGAGAATCGCAAGGCGCTGCACCTTGTCAAAGGCAAAGCTCGTATCGTAGTCGCTCACCGCCTCCAGATCCGTGCTGGCACAGCCGTTCAGTAAATAGGCCGTGAGCACCATAACGGCCACGCGAAGGGATGCACGCATCTGAATTACTCCTGAATCATAGAATCGTCTGACTGGCCGCGCAGTATAGTCAATCGCTGGTTGAGGGAGATACCGGCGCGCGCTCCATGTACATGGGAATCTGGGGAAAGGGATGCCAGCGCTGCCAGCCCTCACCGAGCCGGGCGTCGAGGGACTCCCCCACAATGTCCTTGTGGAGCGCTGCAATCAGTTCCAGGAGGTCATTCTCCTCGCAGTCTCCGATAAGCACCGCTGCCTCCATGAGCCCCTCAAGACGAAAGCGCGGCCCCGGCGCCACGTCATAACCGTCGGCAATGCGCTGGAACTGCGCCGACAATCGCTGTCTAATCTCTTCACCTAGCGTGCTCATAAGCCCCCCAAACACCGCCGACTTTCGGCCCGATACTGCCATCCTGCCGGTGGTCATCCAAGGGCCCTGAGTTCTGATCGCGGGGAGGCGCTCCCGTGAGCCATAAACGGCTATAGTACGTAAGGTGAGAAGACCTAAGGTGAAAACGCGACCCAGACAGAACGAGCACTGATTAAAACCAGCGAACCGCCCCATGATGAAGTTCACCCATCGACAACCTACATTGTTGAAAGAGAAGCCTCTAAACAAGGCGTTGAAGACGGCGCCTGTCATCGGCGTGGTGCTCCTCATGTTGAACGGCCTTCCCGCAGCGGTGGGCGCTACGGACACGGCGGCAGCAGAGGCGGAGGCCCTTGCCAGTGAGGAAGCGGCCCGGGACGCACTCATGGGCGATGTGCGCGCCTACCTCAAACGCATCGAAGCCCAGGAAAGCAGCGATGGCGCCTTTGCGCCGGGGCTCACGGAAGATCTGCTGGGTCTGGGGTTGGCGCTCCAGCGCAACGGCGACCACGAGCAGGCCGTGAGGATCTTCAAACGGGGAATACATCTTTCGCGTATCAACGAAGGCCTGTACAGCCGTCGCCAGCTGGCCTTGCTTGAGGGAGAAATCGCCAGCCACATTGCCCTTGGCGCGCTTTCCGAAGCCGACGAACGGCAACGCTATCTTTACCGTGTTCAGGCCAAAACACTCTCGGATGTGACCCGGGGCCAGGCGTTGATGGAACACGCGTTGTGGCAGCGCCAGGCCTACGAGGCGGGCATTGGTGAGGATCCCTTCGCGCGCCTCGTCAACATGTGGAGCCTCTACCGCTTTGCACTCAGTGAGTTCGCCAAGGTGGAGGGCGAGACCTCACCCATGTTGCTGCCGCCGCTCTACGGCATGCTCCGGGCCCAGTACATGCTCAGCGGCTTTGTGGGCGAGACCACCAGCGGCCGGTATCGCACAGGCGGGGTTTATGGCGATGAGGAGTCCCGGCAGATTGGCTATCGCAGCCAAAGTTACAAGCATGGCAACGCGGTGATTCGGGCCATCTACGACATCCAGGTCGCCCAAAGTGATGTAACGCTGAAGGATACGGCGGAGGTCCTGTTGCTTCTGGGTGACTGGCAATACTGGCACGGCAAACGCGCCGAAGCCCTGGACACCTACGCCCAACTTTATGGGGAACTTGAAGAGACGGAGGCTGCCCAAGCCTTAAGAGAGCAGCTCTTCGCAAGCCCTCAGCCTCTGCCCGGGCTCGCGGGTGTCCGAGCCCTGCCTCAGCACTCAGGGGAGCAGGAGGGGCGTTTGCTGCTAGAATTCGGGGTTTCCGAGCGCGGACGGGTCATGGATGTCGTTCGTCTCGATGACCACATGCACAACGACGAAAAGGCGGGCGACATTATCAATCGCTTGAGACGAACGCCGTTCCGGCCACGTATAGACGATGGCTTGCCGGTAGAAACAGAGGGACTGCGCTGGGCTTATGATACTTCCGCATGGTGAACAGCAAGGACCGCAGGGACCAAAGGAACTGTGGAAACAGGGGCCGAAAACGGCCTGCTTAACCCTGGTTCGCGCGGGCAGGCTGCCGTTGGCGTCTCTGCTGGCCTGCCTGATGCTCAGCGGCTGTCCCACCGCCAGTAACCCCACTACGCCGCAGACACCTTCCATGCCGACGCCGAGCACGCCGGCACCGCCGCCCAGCAGCTCTTCCTCCAGTTCTTCATCGAGCTCCTCATCCAGCTCGTCGTCATCCAGCAGTTCCTCGTCCAGTTCATCCAGCACTTCTCAGAGCAGTCCGTCTAGTAGTGCTCAGAGTAGCCCCTCGTCCCCGGGCAGTCAGAGCCCCTCAAGCAGCGCGTCATCGCCCGGTAGCCAAAGTAGTAGCCGGGGCGCCCAGGGCAGTGAGGCAGCAGGGGATTCGTCGGCGGAAAGCACGGCGTCCTCGGAGCAAGCCGGCGAGACGGGATCCCCGGAGGGGGACCTCCAGGGCGGCGGTGATGTCTCTCGGGACATGGGGGAATTCCCCGAAGGTCAGGCCCCGGGGGCCGAGGTGGCCGGTAGCGGCGAGACCGGAGAGCAAGCGGGCAGCGCAGGCGACAGCAGCGAAGCGGGCTCCGCCAGAGAGGCCGGCAATGGCGATATGGGAGGCGGTTCCGGCACTGAAAGCACCGCGGGAGCCGGTGACGGCGAGCCCGGATTTGAAGACAGTGCCGGTGGCAGCGACGCGCTGCCCAGCATGGAAGATGAAGAGTCCGTGGCATCCGGTGGTGGCGGCAGGGGCGAGCCCGCGGGATCCCCCGGCAGTAGCGGCGCCAGCGGCAGTAGTGGCGGCGGGATGCAAGGTTCTGTAAATATTCCCGGCATTCCGGGTATTCCCGGGATCCCCGGTATTCCCGGCTCATCCGGCGACACGGGCACGGACGGAAGCGGTGCCCAGGGCGACGGCGAGGTTGCCGGCGGGCCCGCTGGCGGTCGTCAGGGCACAGGCACCTCCGGCGCGGGCGACAGCAGCAGCGGAGAAGGGAGCTACGGACGCTATCCCTCGGGAGGACAGGGGCCCTTAACGCCGGCAGAGCAGGTGGCCATTCTGGACGCTGAACTCGAAAGGGGCATGGGAGAGTTCGATGCCATGATCCTGGAAGAACAGGCCGCGCAGCGCGAGGCAAGCCGCAACCAGCCTGCGGAACCCACGCAAACGGCCTCCGCCGGGGGCGGCAGCGGCAACAGTGAAGCAGAGGGCGGCTACGGCCGTGAGATGGGCGGTGGTGGCTACAGCGTCGGCGGCGGCATGGGTGGCGTGGGTTCCGGCGGCGGAAGCATCCCCCAGAACACCGCGAAGTACCCTCCCCCGGCGGACATTCCCAACGGCAACGATGACGACGTGGTCGCAAGGCAGCTGCGCGAGGCCGCCATGCGCGAGCCCGATCCCCAAGTGCGTGAAAAGCTGTGGGTCGAATATCGTAAGTACAAGGGTATCAAGCAGCCGTGATTTGGAATGCTACTAATGCTACTTTTGGCGCATCCGCGAGCCTGCGCTTTCTGGCGCTGTTCTTTCTTAGCGCAAGCCTCGCAGGCTGCGTCAGCCAAACTGTTAAAAGCACGTCGATCCCGGCACTGCAGGCGCCCGCCGCCATGGTGCCCGAGGACGAACTCCTTGACGTAGCCGTTGCCATCTTTGATCCGGGTATCGATTTTGCCGACGAGGACGAGCGTCTCTACCCGGAGGTGCGTCGGGCCGAGGCACGCTATATTCCCAAGCTCCTGGCAGAGGTGCTGCAAAATTCCGGCGCCTGGGGCGCGGTGAGGGTGGTTCCCAACGAGGAGCGAATCACGGACCTGATGATCAGCGGCACCATACTCCATTCCGATGGTGAGACCCTGGAAATACAGGTGGTTGCCCGGGACTCCAGGGACTATGTTTGGCTTGATCGGGTCTACGAGGGCAATGCCAGCCGCTATGCCTACGACAGTAAAACCCGTTCCAGCTACGATCCCTTTCAGGCGGTCTATCACCAGGTCGCCAACGATCTGGTGCAACGCTTTGACGAGCTTCCCACGGCGCAGCGCAAAGAAATCCGTATGGTGTCGGAACTCCTGTTTGCCCAGAGCTTTTCCACCGAGGCCTTCGCGGGCTATCTCGATAAAACCCGCAAGGGGAAGCAGCTGGTCGTTCGACTCCCAGCGGAAGACGACCCCATGCTTGAGCGAGTGCGTATGCTTCGGGAACGCGACCATGTTTTCGTGGACACGCTGCAGACCTACTACAACGGCTTCTCGGACGATATGTTCGGCCCCTACCAGGAGTGGCGAAAACTCAGCTATCAGGAAGTCGTTGCCTATCAGGAACTCAAGCGGGAGAGCACCCGGCAGCTCATCGCCGGCGGCGCGGCCATTATAGCCGGTATCGCTGCAGCGAGTAGCGGCGACGGCAGTGCCCGCGCTGCCGGCAACGTCGCGATTATCGGCGGCGGGTATCTTCTGAAAAGCGGGCTCGAGAGTCGTGCCGAGGCACAGATTCACGTCGAAGCCCTGGAGGAAATCGGTCAATCCCTGGAAGCAGAAATCACGCCGCAGGTCATCGAGTTGGAAGACCGCACGGTGATGATCAGTGGCAGCGTTGATGATCAGTACGCGCAGTGGCGAGAAGTACTGGCCGAGATCTATCGCAATGAGATCGGAGACCTCGCTCCCCCAGCGTCCGACGATCCCGTCCAGAATTAGTCGGAAACCACCCCAGTGACAGAGCAGTACCAGCGGGTTCAGCCCACACCCTTTGATGCACCGGAATCCACACCGGCAGCCGCCTCCACAGCGCCGGAGGCTCGCCCGCCGTGGCTCCTTCCCGCTTTCGGGGGCCTTGCTGTGCTGGCGCTGGTCGTGATTTTTGTATTGCCCGCCTGGGTGGAGTCCCGGGGCACCAACGTCGATCCGGCGGCCAGGGAAGCAGCCTCGGGATCGACACCCGCCGCGGCCTCGGACAGGGCGCCCTCGCCTCAAGAGGCAGCCCTCGCAGACGGCAACGCAGCCTCTCCCTTTGCCGATGCCCGGGCAGCAAAAGCCCGCGCCGAGGCCCAGGATCTGCTGGCGGAGTTACTGGACGTGCAGGAGAATCTCAAGGAGCGCGGCGCCGAAGAGTGGGCAGCCGATGCAATGACGGGCATCGCCGAGGAGGCCCTTGCCGGTGATGAACTCTACCGCGAGCGGGCCTTTGACGAGGCCATCACCCGCTATCAGGACGCCCTGACGGCGGCCCTGGCCCTCGAGCAGTCTCTGCCGCAACGCTTCGAGGCGCAGATCACCAGCGCCCGGGAAGCCATCGAGACCTTCGACAAAGATGCTGCAGCAACGGCACTGGACCTCGCCGAGAAACTGAAGCCCGGGGCACCGGAGACCGCCTCGCTCCGCAAGAGGTTTGAGGTACTCCCCTCGGTAACGGAAGACTACACTGCGGCCTCGGACGCGGAAGCAACCGGTGACCTCGACAGTGCCGTCACGCGCATGGAAAGCGCTGCGACGAACGACAGCGCCCATGAGCGCGTCGCCAGCGAACTGAACAGACTGAGGGCTGCACTGACGGAGCAACGCTTTAACACCGCCATGTCAGAAGGCTATGCGGCACTGGACGAGGCGGACTTTGAAACGGCACAGGGGCGCTTTGAACGGGCCGGCAAGCTGTACCCGGGCTCCTCCGAAGCCGCAGCGGCATTGCAGGAGCTATCGTCGGCACGCACCGCCGCCACGCTCCAACGACTACAAAACCGCAGCAACAGTCTCCTTGCAGACGAGGACTGGAACGCGGCCATCAAAGTGTTTGAAGAGGCCCTGGCTATTGATCAAAGCTTGCGGTTTGCCCGCGAGGGATTGCTGGTTGCCAGGCCCCGGGCGCAGGCAGAAAAAGAGCTTACGGCAATAGTCGAAAAACCCGAGCGCCTCGTGGATGACGCGATTTTACGGGAAGCCCAAAACGCCGTTACCCGCGCCCGCTCCCTTGACGATCGGGGGCCCCGCCTCAGCGCACAGATCGAAGCCGCTCAGGATGTGCTGGCGGTGGCCAGCACTCCCCTGCCCGTCACCCTGCGCTCCGATGGCCTCACGGAAGTCACGGTGTACAAGGTGGCGCGTCTCGGATTGTTTAACCAGGAGCAACTGAAGCTGCGTCCCGGGCAGTACACCGCCGTAGGCTCACGCCGGGGGTATCGGGATGCGCGCGTGGTGTTTACCGTTGCCCCGGGAAACCTCTCTGAGGTGTATGTTGCCTGTACTGAGGCCATCTGATGAGTGAGGAAAAACCCAGAAGTATTCAGGCTGCGGCTTTTGAACCCCTGGACCCCACTGCCGTCGAGAAAAAAGCCCGAATCCCTGCCTCGCGCTGGCTATTGATCGCGGCTGTGCTGTTGTTCCTGATGGCTCTGTGGTTTTTGCTCACCGCACGCTCCCTGGAAATTTCCGTGGTAGCCGAAGAAGACGCAGACCTCGAACTTGCAGGGCTGGTGCTGCCCTTCGGCGACCGCTTCCTGCTGCGTTCGGGCACCTATGCGCTGACAGTCACGGCACCCGGCTATCATCCCTACGAAAGCGATATCCAGGTCTCAAAAGACGCGACCCAGCGCCAGGAAGTCATACTTCAACCCCTCCCCGGTCGCCTGACCATCGCCACCACGCCGGCGGGCGCAGCGCTTTCTGTGGATGATGAAGCCCTCGGTGTGACACCGCTGACCGATCTCCCCCTGGAAGCCGGAAGCCGTACCTTACGCCTCGAGCTCCCCCGCTATCTCCCCCTGAGCCAGGTTATCGATGTCACGGGCCGCAACGTCCAGCAGCGTCTTGATCTGTCTCTGGATCCCGCCTGGGCCGAGGTCAGCATCGCCAGCGACCCACCCGGGGCTGAACTTCTGGTGGACGGTACCCCCGTGGGCAAGACCCCGGGTACCTTCGAAATCCTCCAGGGAGAGCACGAACTCGCATTGACGCGGCCGGGCTTTGCGCGAGAGGACTTCACCCTCACATCGGAAGCGGGGGTGGCGCAGGATCTCGGCACGGTGGAGCTCACACCGGCTACGGGTGTCCTGACGCTGACTAGCACACCGAATGGGGCCAACGTCAGTGTCGACGGGGAATTCGCCGGGCAGACGCCTCTGGAAATCGAACTCTCACCGAACACAGACCACCGTATCAGTCTCTCCCGGGCGGGTTACCGGCGCGCCAGCGATACGGTGCGCATGGAAGCGGGGGCCCGACGAGCTCGCAGCGTCAGCCTCAAGCCCCTCCTGGGCGATGTTTTAGTCAAGGTCAGCCCCGCGGAGGCCGAGTTACTGGTGAACGGTAAGCCTGTGGGCCGCGGCACTCAGACCCTGTCCCTGCCCGCGGTTGTCCAGCGCATCGAAGCGCGGCTGGATGGCTACGAGAGCAGCAAGCGCAGCGTCACACCCAGACCCGGTCTGGAGCAACTCATTGAGCTCACGCTCCTCACCCCCGAAGCCGCACGCAAGGCGCGCCTGACCCCCACCATCACCACCGCCCTGGGCCAGACCCTGGTGCTCATGAATCCTCTGGACTCTCCGCGCAATGAGTTTTCCATGGGCGCGTCCCGCAGAGATCCGGGACGCAGGGCCAACGAGGTGCTGCATCCTGTGCGCCTGGAGCGACCTTTCTATTTTCAGAACCAGGAAGTCACCAACGCACAGTTCCGACAGTTTCAGGCCTCGCACAACTCTGGTCAGATTGAGGGCAACAGCCTGAACCGTGAACACCAGCCCGTGGCCCAGGTGAGTTGGCAACAGGCGGCGTCATTTTGTAACTGGCTCAGCCGTCGGGAGGGCCTCACGCCCTTTTATCAGGAACAGCAGGGCATCATCATCGGATTCAATCCCGACGCCCTGGGCTACCGCCTGCCCACGGAGGCGGAATGGGCCTGGGTGGCACGCCTCAAGGGCGAGGAACTCCAGCGCTTCACCTGGGGCGAGGAATTCCCGCCCAAGAAAGCTGTCGAAAATGTTGCGGACAATAGCTCCGCCTATGTGACGGGCCGGGTGCTTAACGGTTATGACGACGGCTATGTGGTCGCTGCCCCCGTGGGAAGCTTTGCGGCAAACGAACGCGGTATCTTTGATCTCGGGGGCAATGTCTCGGAGTGGATTCATGACGTGTACACCATCCCCGCATCCAGTGGCGTCGTGACGACGGACCCCCTGGGCGGCCAACGGGGAGACAATTACGTAATCCGCGGTGCAAGCTGGGCCCTGGGAAGACTTCCCGAGCTGCGCCTGTCCTACCGCGATTATGGGCAGGCGGGGCGGGATGACGTAGGATTTCGCATCGCCCGTTACGCGGAGTAAGACAATGCGGCAAATGAGCACAGTAAAGAAACTGTTGGGGGGCGTCGTGCTACTGCTGGCCAGTTCCGCCCTGTTTAATGTCATGGCGGTGGCCCAACCTCCGGCACAGTCCTCCGCCTCGACGCCTGAGGCCGTGGATCCGGTGGACAAAGACGCTGACGCCGAGTCCGAGCCCGTAACCAACCCACCGGTCAACCAACCCTTCGAAGATTACGAGGCATCGGAGCAGATCTCAGAGGATCTCTCCGTCGCCTTTCCCGTCGACATCTAGGAAGCCCCATGAAGAACAGCCTCTCCTCCGAGTTCATGTTCCAGCTCTTCGCCCTGCTCACGGCGATCATTCTGGTGCACGCCATGTACGTCGCCGTGATCCGCCCCAGTGCCGACGATCAGTTAGCCGCCGAAATGGCCGCTCAGGCGGCGGGGGAAGAGGTCGTCCCCAAGCGCAGCCTGGCGGTAGTGATTCGTGACTTCGAGCAGGAGGCCTGTTTCATCCTGTTGATCTGGGCGCTGTCCATTATGGGTTACAAGGGCCGCCAAAATATGAAGGAGCAGCAACTCCTGGAGGAAGAACTGCTATCGATCCCCGAGGGCACGAGCGTGCTCCCGGAAGATGCGCGGCAATACAGCCGCTCCATCGAGGCGCTTCCGGTCACGCAACAGGGATATTTGCTGCCCCGCACCCTGCTCTCGGCCCTGCAGCGCTTCGCCACCACCGGGAGCATTCCCGCGGTATCCGACGCCATCCGGGAACAGTGTGACATCGAATCCGACCGCCTCGATTCCGAGCTCTCCATGGTTCGCTACATCGCCTGGGCCATTCCCTCCATCGGGTTTATCGGTACGGTTCGCGGTATTGGTGACGCCCTGGGACAGGCCTACAAAGCGGTGGAGGGGGACATTTCCGGGGTTACCGTGAGTCTGGGCGTCGCCTTCAACTCAACCTTTGTGGCGCTGGTGCTCTCCATCATCATCATGTTCTGCCTGCATCAGCTTCAGCTGGCTCAGGAACGCCTGGTGCTCAACGGCCAACGCTACGCAGACAGCCGCCTCCTTCGCTTTCTGGTTGCCAGCGACTGATGGCTATTCTGGATTGTCGCGATACGCAGATCAGCCTCTGGCAGGAGGGGTCTGCCCTGCACAGCCCCGGCGTCGTGGTACTGGAGGGCGGTGACTATCACTTCGGACAGGCAGCCCTGGAGCAATCGCGCCTGCGACCCCGGGACAGTAACAGCCGCTTCTGGTGGCAGCTGAGCACGCAGCCCCTGAAGCCTACCCTGGGCGCAGCGCGGCATACGGCCGATCTGGTGCACTCCCACCTCCGTCATATTCACGCGACGGCGGGTGCCCCCGATGCCCTGGTGCTGGCGGTGCCCGACAGCATGCCTCCGGAGCAGCTTTCTTTACTACTGGGTGTGGCGCAGGCCAGTGACTTTACCGTCTCGGGAATAGTAAGCCGCAGCGTGCTCCTGGCGAGCAACCATCCGATGGTGTTGCAGGCGGGTAAAGCCATTCATCTGGAGAGCCAGCTCAACCAGACCATTATCAACGAACTGCTCGTGGAAAACGGCACGATCCGCGTGACACGCAGTACTCCTCTCCCCGCCTGTGGCCTCCTGGCGCTGCAGGAACGCTGCGTCTCCGCCATCGCCAGCGCCTTTATTCAGCAGACCCGCTTTGATCCCACGCGGAGCGCCAGAAGCGAGCAGGATCTTTACAACAAGCTTCCGGACATTCTGGCGACGCTGCGCCAGCGTGGTGAGGCCAGCGTTGATATCGACGGTCATCGCAGCCGTGTTACGGCCAGCGCCCTTGCCGGTGCCAGCGAGCGCCTGATCAAGGGGCTGGAGCAGTCCAAACCAGAGACGGGAGTGCCCATTCTCCTGGACCCGGAGCTACATCTTCTCCCGGGCATAGAGGCCATGGAGGGGCAAACGAGCACCCTTTCTGCGGACACGCTGTGGACTGCTTTTATCGCCAAACGGGTTCACATCGAGCTGCCGGGGGAAGATGTCCATCTGGTAGATCAGCTGCCGCCGGCAGACCCACAGCCCTCGGACAACGACGGGACCGCGTCCCCGGCAGCGCCAGAATCAGCCAAAGCCGAGGCGGAGCCCACCCCCACAAAAATCCCGGAAAACGAGCAGGCCGCGTCGGGTAAGGCCACCCATGTGCTTCTTGGGACCCTGGCGCTGCCTCTTCGGGGTCACGAGGTGGCCCTGGGCGGGGATTTCTCCCTACGCAAGTCAGAGGATCACTGGACCCTCCACGGTGACGGCGCGCTCATCAATGGCATGCCCGGCGCTTCGCAACAGCCCCTGGCCCTGGGCGACACCCTGTCCCTGGGCAGCACCGGCCACGGACGGCTCATCGAAGTGCGAGACTGAGGCCGGCACGTGGCGAGGCGCAATAAGCGAAGCTTCAGCACCTTCAACCTGTCCTTCCTGGACATCATGTCCTGTGGATTCGGCGCCGTAATCCTCGTATTTCTCATCATCGATCACTCCATCGTCGTGGAGTCTAAGGAACTCAACGTCGATCTTCTCTCCGAGGTGAACATGCTCGAGGAAGATATCCGGGAGGGCGAGGAAGGGCTTGTGGTGCTGCGCAACACCCTCAACGAAGTCAACCTGGAAGTTGTTGAAGCCGAGGGCCGGGCGACGCGGGTCATCGACGAGGTAGAAGAGTATGAAGCTCTCATTGCCGCCTTGATCCCCGAGGATGTCAGTGAGGACGAGGCGGTAGAAAAACTCAAGGCCGAAGTGCAGTCTCTCGAGGAAGAGGTGAAGAAGTTGCGCGAAGCCGCCGAAGAAGAAAGCGGCAAAAGCGCCCGAAGCTTTGTGGGTGACGGCAACCGCCAGTATCTGACGGGATTGAACCTCGGCGGTAAAAACATCGCAATCCTCCTGGATATATCGGCCAGCATGCTCGCCGACCGCGTTGTGAACATCATCCGCCTTCGCAATATGGATCCAAAACTCCAGCGCAGCGCCGAGAAATGGACCCGGGCACTCAACACCATGGACTGGCTCACCTCGCAGCTGCCCGTGGGCAGCGAATACCAGGTGATCACTTTCAACACCCAGGCGCAGACCGCCCTGCCCGACACCGCGGGTCAATGGCTGGAAGTTGCGGATCAGGCACAGCTGGAAGACATGTCCCAGGCCCTGAGAGAGATTACTCCCGCCGGCGGTACCAGCCTGGAAAACGTGTTTGATTATTTACAGACGCTGTCACCGATACCCGACAACATTTTTCTTATTACCGACGGACTTCCCACCCAGGGAGCCAACCCTCCCCGCGGGAATACGGTCAGCGGTAATCAGCGACAGCGGCTCTATCGACAGGCCGTACGCAAACTCCCGGCAAACGTGCCCGTGAACATTATTCTTGCGCCCATGGAGGGAGACCCCCTGGCAGCCTCGGAATTCTGGCAGCTGGCCCAAAGCACCCGGGGCTCATTTATGAGTCCCTCCAGTGACTGGCCCTAGGAGCGGAGTGAATGCGTAAACGTCGCGAAATGTCCGAATTCACCCTCTCCTTCCTGGATGTCATCTGCTGCGGTTTTGGCGCGGTGATCCTGCTCCTGATGATCACAAAAACCGTCCAGCCCCAGATCATTGAGGCCTCCACAGTCAACCTTGAGGGTCTGGTGGCGGACCTCCAGGAGCAATTGTTTGAGATCCGTGGCGAGACCCGTTTTCTGAACAGGGATCTCAATGCCCGCCAGGAGCAACTCTCAGAGTACAAGGAGCGCATTGCGATTCTTCGCGGACAGCTGGCCTCAACCAAATCCCGCTACGACAGCCTGCAGGTGGAGAGCAACACCAACTCGGTGATCACCGAACAGCTGGCCATTGCCCGACAGTCATTGACCGCCGAACAAAAGCGTTTACTCGCCGGTCTGGAAGTCACCAGCAACCTCATCGGCGGTATACCGGTAGACAGCGAATACATCATTTTTGTGATTGATACCTCGGGCTCCATGTTCTCCTATGCCTGGGAGCGAATGATGCAGGAGATCGATGCCACCCTGAACATCTATCCCAATGTGAAGGGCATACAGATCATGAATGACATGGGCAACTACATGTTCAGCCGCTACCGCGGGCAGTGGATTCCGGATACCGATGGACGGCGCCGCGTGATCATGCAGAACCTGCGTAACTGGAACGTCTTCAGCAACTCCTCGCCGGTAGAGGGAATCACAGCCGCCATCCGTACTTTTTACGACCCCAACAAAAAGATTAGTATTTA
Source organism: Congregibacter litoralis KT71 (assembly GCF_000153125.2). NCBI lineage: Bacteria > Pseudomonadati > Pseudomonadota > Gammaproteobacteria > Cellvibrionales > Halieaceae > Congregibacter > Congregibacter litoralis. Next base: position 844,406 of record NZ_CM002299.1, on the reverse strand, counting down.
TGTTTTCGGCGATGAATTTACCGGGGACTCCATCGGACAAGTCGTGGATACTGTAGAGCGAATCAACCGCGAGGCCGCCGATGGCCAGCGACTGGTGCGAATCCACGCCGTGGGCTTCCCCGTACAATTTATTCGGGCAGCCAACCTGCAAACTACGGGTATCAGGTTTGCGGCGCTCATGCGGGAGCTGACCTATCGCAATGGAGGCACGTTTGTCGGACTTAATGACTTCAGACCCTGACAGGCGCAGAGGCGGGCAAGGACACTTGGACACTGCCACGGCCCGTCGACTCACCACCGCGCAGGCCCGCTCCGTCTGGGGCATGCTTGCCCTGGCGCTGGTGTTTCTCGCCGGCTGTGGCACCAAGGAAGTGATCGTTTCGGGTAACTTTCCTCCGCCCCTGATGGAGCCCCTGCCGGTAAAACTTGGCGTCTGGTACGAGCCGGAGTTCGAAGGCCACGAGTTCTTTGACGAAGCCAAGGGCAGAGCGGAATCATCCTGGATTGTAAAAACCGGCGAGGCCCAGGTCGCCATGTGGGGACAGCTGCTGGACAATATGTTCGCCGGCGTCACCAAAATGGATGGCAAGCCCGCGCCGGAGCAGATGAACCCCGTGGTCGACGCGGTGCTCATCCCCCGGGTCGACGAGCTTCAGTACGCCATCCCCGCACACACCAACGTCAAGGTCTACGAGATCTGGATGCGTTATGCCTTCGAACTGGTAACCACCAACGGCGAGCCCATTGCCGAATGGACCATGACCGCCTACGGCAAAACGCCCACGGCCTTTCTGCAAAGCGATGAAGCGGCGGTCAATCTTGCGGCGGTCGTTGCCTTGCGGGATGCGGGCGCACACTTTATCACCAGCTTCCACAAAGTCCCCGAAGTCGCCCAGTGGCTCGAGCAACTGGAGCAGGAACGCGGGGGGGTAGCGTCACGATGAAGAGCACCGCAAAGATCACAGCTACACGCATTGTAGCGCTTTGCCTCATGAGTCTCACGCTAATGGGTTGCGTGACCTCCACCGTGGACGAGATGGTATTCAACGAGCCCATCGAGGGTATCGGTGACTCCACGGTGGTGATTCTGGGGCGACGCCACGCCAGCGATTACGAAACCGAATTTGATTTTATTGAATGCATCGCCGACCACGTGGTGGCTCGGGATTCGAGCATTGAGATCATTGATGAAATCGAGTTCATCAACACGCTTTATCCCTGGTTTGAACCGAGAACCGCACCCCTGAGACCGGCGGACATTGATCGTCTGGTGCAGCAGGAGCCCGTGGCGCAGCAGCTTGCCAACCTGAAACTCGAGTACATGATCTGGGTGGATGGCAGCACCGTGCAAACCAACTCTGCCGGGTCCATGACCTGCGGTGTGGGGCCCGGCGGTGCGGGATGCTTCGGCTTTGGCACCTGGGGTAATGCATCTGATTACGAGGCCACGATCTGGGACTTCACGGACAAGGCCGAAGTAGGCCGTCTCAACGCCAGCACCAGCGGTCAGTCCTACATGCCCGCCGTGGTGGTACCCATCCCCATCATCGCCCCGGTACAGGGCACGGCCTGCGATGGCCTGGGGGATCAATTGCTGCAGTTTTTGTCCAGTGAACACTAAATTCCAGCGTCTACTTATCGCCACCGTGCTGGGGGTCACCCTCGCCAGCGCCTCAGGTTGTGCCGTCAATCCCGCTACGGGGGGTACCTCCGTGGTACTTTCCGGCGCCAGCGGTGAGCGCGAAACCGGCCAGGAAATGTACGACAAGTTTCTCGCCGAAGGGGCTTTCTACGAGGATCCGGAGCTTCAGGCCTACGTGGAAAAAATCGGTCAACGCCTGGTCGCGCAGAGCGATATGCCCGATCGTGAGTTCACCTTCGCAGTGATAGATGCCCCGGAAATCAACGCCTTCGCCACACCCGGGGGCTTTATCTACGTGAATCGCGGGCTCATCGGCTATCTCAACTCGGAAGCTGAGCTTGCAGGTGTTATCGGTCACGAAATAGCCCATGTCACCGCGCGACATCACGGGCGCAGGAAGACCGCCGGCGTGACCAGCAAGGTATTGTCTACCACCGCCTACGTACTCACGGGCAGCAGCGCCGTCTATGAGGCCTCCAATATGTACGGTGCTGAGGTGATCAGCGGCTATGGCCGGGATATGGAACTGGAAGCCGACGGTCTGGGTGCGGAGTACATGTACAAAGCCGGTTACGAACCCGAGGCACTTCTGGACGTCATCGGCGTTTTAAAGAATCAGGAACAGTTCATGCGCCTGAAAGCAAAGGCCGCTGGCAAAAGCGGCACCACCTACCATGGCCTCTACGCAACGCACCCGCGGAACGACAAGCGTCTGCAAACGGTGATTCGCGCCGCCAACGAATTGGATGACGGCACCTATATCGAAAGTCCCGAGGAGCCCGGAGAGTTTCGCCGCGTCACCGACGGTCTGGTGTGGGGCGAGAGCGTTGAGGGCCAACGGGCGGACGATCGCTATTACCACAACAAGCTGGGATTCACGATTGAGCAGCCCGAGGGCTGGGCCGTGACTACCAGTTCCCGAGCAGTGGTGGTCGCAGCGCCGGACCAGAGCGCAAGCCTGACCATTACCCTGCGCAGGAAAGACCCCTCCGCCACACCTCAGGCGGTGCTGGAATCCTCCGCCAAGGGCACCCTCAGGGACGGCGAAACCCTGCAGCAGAGCGGACTCGACGGCTACACCGCGGTGGCAGCCGCCGCCGGCAAGGACAAGCGTCTTGCGGTGTTTAACCTTGACAATCTCACCTATCTGTTTGAGGGCGACGCCACGGATTTTGCGACGAGCGATAGCCAGTTGCTGGCACTCATCGAGAGCTTCCGGGCCATGCACCCCAAAGAGAAGAGCTCCAACAACGGGCGTTATGTTCGCTATATACAGGTGCCGCGCGGAGCAGATGTACGCTCCCTTGCCGCGAGCGCACGCATACCCGATGCGGAAGCACAGCTCAGGCTCATCAATGATTTTTACCCCCGGGGCGAGCCTCGCACCGGCGACTGGATTAAAGTTATCCAGTAAGGGGCTTTGTAGCGCCGAGGGTCCTCATTACCCCTGAGGCGCACATAGCGACTAGACTCTTCGCTCTATAAAAATTATGCGAAAGGTATCTGTATCTATGCCCGCTCTCATAGCAAAAAGGCAGCTGCTGCCCTTTTTATCAGGATCAGATTCAGGATTTTTCATCGCAGTTTGTCTGGGGCTGGTAGTGAGCCTTGGGACCGCATCACCGCTGGAAGCACAGGTGATTTTCACCGCTGACAGGATCATCACCATGGACCCTGGTTTGCCGGAGGCGACGGCAGTTGCCGTGAAGGACGGCCGCATTGTTGCTGTGGGCAGCCTGAAACAACTTCAGAACACCGCTGCCCTAGCCGACTACAGCGTGGACCGGCAGCTTGAGGACATGATTCTCACGCCGGGATTTATCGACCCCCATGTCCACCCGACGCTACCGGCGGTACTGACGCAGTTCCCATTCCTGGCGCCGGATGACTGGCAGTTGCCCACGGGAAGCTATCCCGGCGCTCTAACGCCCGACAGCTTCGAAGCAAAACTGCGTAGCCTCGTAAACGCTCATGAGGGGAACCATCCTTTCATAGCCTGGGGTTATCACCCGTTGTGGCATGGCGATGTCTATCGAGAACAGCTCAGCGACTGGTTCCCGGATCAATCGGTGATGCTGTGGCATCGCTCTTTTCACGAATTGATTCTTAACGACGCCGCTATCAAAGAACTGAAGCTTAGCGAGGAAGAGGTCCGGGAGCTTCACGAGGCGGACTGGGAGCAGGGACACTTCTGGGAAAACGGACTCAAAGCGCTGATCCCAAAACTCGGTTTTGTTTTTGAGCCGACACGCTTTCTCGGGGGCATGGAGAACTTTTTGGCCATGGCCCACCGCGGAGGTGTCACCACCGCTCTGGATATGGGTACCGGCATTTTTGGCAACCCGGAGCAGGAGCTCGCCCTGATCCGCAAAGCCGTAAAGGACACGGACGCTCCCCTGCGCATCATCATGACACCCATCATCACTGACTTCCTGGCCCGGGGTCGGAGCCCGGAGGAAGCCGAGAAAGACATTGATCGCTGGCGGGAGAGCAATAGCCATCGCGTCATGATCGATCGTCACTTCAAGCTGATGATGGACGGCGCAATTTACAGCGGACTCGCGCAGATGGGTCCACCGGGGTACCTCGACGGGCATGAAGGCCAATGGATGGCCCCTCTGGAGGTCACCACTAGCTGGGCACAGCACTTCTGGCAGGCGGGCTACAAACTCCATGCCCACACCAACGGTGATGCCAGCGCGGCGGCCCTCATTGAGATGCTAAAAGCCCTGCAACTTGCGCATCCCCGCCCCGATCACCGGCTTACTCTGGAGCACTTTGCCTATACGACGGAAGAACAGATCCGGGAATTAGGAGCCCTCGGAGGCGTCATTTCTGCCAATCCCTACTATCACTACATACTCTCGGATCTGTATGGAGAGGCCTGGCTGGGACCGGATCGCAGCGCCCAGATGGTCCCCCTGGGGTCCGTAGAACGAGCGGGCATTCCCCTCGCATTGCACTCCGACGCCCCCATGGCGCCTCTGGAGCCTTTAACCCTGGCGTGGACCGCCACTAACCGGGTCACCATTAACGGCAATGCAACGGGTCAGAATCAGCGCATCAGTCTCGACACAGCGCTGCGGGGAATCACCATTGATGCGGCGTGGATCATGGGATGGGAAGATGAGATCGGATCGATTCGCGCGGGGAAACGCGCGGACTTTACGGTGCTTGAGGAAGACCCCTATACCGTCGGCGTCGAAGGGCTTCGCGATATCTCCATCTGGGGTACGGTATTTGAAGGGCGTCTCGCGAAAATCGACGGGCCCTAGGGCGGCCTAAACGTCCGGGGCCGCAGCGCCCGCGCCGGCGTCCCGCAGCTGTACCAGCACCCAGGGATCAGCCACCACAGCCCAGAGCATACCCTCGTCGACAAGCCAACGCGTTGCCAGTTCATCGCTGACGCCCCCAAGGAGGCCGTCCTGAAGCCACGCTTCGAATTGAGGGGCATTGTCCTCGGACAGTTGAACAGCTACTTCGATGAGATCGAGATCATCGCTCACCAGCACCAGACGCCCGGCGGCAAAGTAGCGCTGCAGTTCGGCAAAAGGAATCCTGGCGGTCTGGGCGAGAAAATCCGCCCGGCGCTGCTCCCGCTCCGGGGAATCAGCCATAACGCTGGTCAGCGACAAAGGGATTACTCTGGCGCTCCTGCCCGAAGGTAGAGGTTGGACCGTGGCCGGGGATAAACGTGATGTCATCACCCAGGGGAAAAAGTGTAGAGCGTATGCTGGCGATGAGTTCGTCGTGGTTGCCCCGGGGAAAGTCCGTGCGACCGATGGAGCCCTGAAAAATCACATCACCCACCCAGGCGAGACGCTGACCATCGTGGAGAAACACCACGTGTCCCGGCGTGTGCCCCGGACAGTGAAAGACCCTCAGGGTCTGCTCTCCCACGGTGACCGTGTCTCCAGCCGCCAACCAACGGTCAGGCTCAAAGGCCTCGGCTACGGGGAAGTTGGCCATCTTGCACCACTCGGGCAGCTTATCAATCCAGAAGCGATCGTCCTCATGGGGGCCTTCAATGGGAACCGACAGCTGCTGCCGGAGCAGATCCGACGCGGCGCAGTGATCCATATGTCCGTGCGTGAGAATGATTTTCTCAACGGACGCACCCAGCTGCTCCACTGCTGCCAGGATGCGGTCCGTATCTCCACCCGGATCCACGATCGCAGCCTTTCCGCTGCTCTCGCACTTCAATATGGAACAGTTTTGCTGGTAGGGCGTGACGGGAACAATGGTGACCTTGATACTCATAGCGACTCACCCCCCCGCAGCGCCGGCGGCGCTAGCGTGATCCCTGGACTCCTTCTGGGAATCGGCATTGGGGTTGAAGAAAACTTCCTCGTCAAACTGCCCCTCACTTTTACCCACCACCACGGATGCCGTGGCATCACCGGTAACATTCACCATGGTGCGGACCATATCCAGAAGACGATCAACACCGATAATCAGCGCAATGCCCTCAACGGGCAGACCTGCCTGCTCGAGCACCATGGCAAGGGTAATCAGGCCGACACCGGGGACCGCGGCGGTCCCCACGGAAGCGAGGGTCGCCGTCAATATCACCGTGATGTACGCCGTCATACTGAGATCAAAACCATAAACCTCGGCAATGAACACCGTCGCCACGCCCTGCATGATCGCGGTGCCGTCCATGTTGATAGTCGCCCCCAGGGGAACGGTGAAACCGGCAACGGAATTGTGGACCCCCAGTTTTTTCTCAACGGTGCGCAGGGTGATGGGAAGGGTCGCGCCCGATGAGGCCGTGGAGAACGCAAAGGCCCAGACGGAGCGCATCTTCTTGAGCATGATCCGCGGTGGCAGACCCGTGAGGGTCTTGAGAATCAATCCGTAGGTCACGGTGCCGTGGAAAACCAGCACACCCAGCACCGTCAGGAAGTAAGCACCCAGGTCCAGGATGGCGCTGAGCCCCATCTCGGCGAACAGCCGGCCCAGCAAGGCAAACACGCCGTAGGGTGCAAAGGCCATGAGCACGCCCACCATTTTCATCACGATGGATTCGAGATCGCTGAAGTACGCGGCCATCCGTTGTCCGGCGTCACCGGCCTGGGACAGGGCGTAGCCAAAGAGCAGGGCAAAGACGATGATTTGCAGCATCTCCCCGTCGGCCATCGCCTTGATGGGGTTTGCGGGGAAGATGTTGACCAGCACTTCCTTCAGGGGCGGCGGTTCCGTAGCAACAAACGCCGCGCTGCTATCGAGTTCCACGGAGCTGCCGGGGCCGATAAAGACAGCAACGAGAAGTGCAACAGACACAGCGATAGCCGTAGTGGCGAGGTAAAAAAGCAGCGTCTTACCGGCAATGGGTCCCATACGCGCGCTATCACCCAGGGAACTGGAACCGCAGACCAGGGAAACAAACACCAGGGGTACAACGAGAAGCTTGAGGGAGGCGACAAAGATACGCCCGATGACGTCGAAGAATCCGCCTACCAGCCAATCATCAATGATGGTTCGCAGGGTGCCATCCACGGCGCTGCCATGACCAATAAGGTTTAACAGAGAGCCGAGAAGGATGCCCGCCAGCATACCCAGAAGGATGCGATTGGTGAGACTCATAAACTGTCTCCCCCTTCCTCGCAGGCACCATCAACATAGGTGAGCACCTGATCGTCGGCGCAGGCATTGCAGCCCGAGGCATGTGTTGCGAGGCCGCCCGAAACGGTGGTGGCACACACCGGTGCGAAGATCATGGTGCAGACCTGAGGCCGGGGCTCTTTGCAAGTCGTAAAGTTGGGGATTTCGGGCTCCACGGGGGTCGCGCAGCCCGATACTGCTCCCACGGCGGCGAGCGTTAATGCACTGATTAACAAGGAAAAACGCATGATTTATCCAAGATGCAAAAGCTCGCAAGGGTAGCACCATTGGGCAACCCTTGCAGCCCCGGGGAACCCCGGGCGGTCATGACAGCGAGGCTAAGCGGCGAAACTCCCCGACTGATAATCGCGAATTGCCTGCTCGATTTCCGCCTCGCTGTTCATGACAAAGGGGCCGTAGTGCACCACCCGCTCTCCGATAGGCTGACCGCGCAGAAGCAGCAGCCCTGCCCCTTCGGCGCCAGCACCTATGCGGAGCTCCCTGCCCTCGCCGAACAACAGCATCTGGCGCTCAGGAAACCTCGTACCCTCATGTTCCAGACTGCCGTCATAGATGTAGGCCATAACAGACTCCCCGGCACCGGTCTCCAGGGTGACCTCCACGCCCGCCTCGACGGTCAGATCCCCCAATGCGGCCTGAGGCGCCAGCTCCCGAAGGGGCCCCTCGATGGGGGACATACCGTTCAGTTGCCAATTCCCGGACACGGCGATAAACCGGGCGCCCTCACCCTGAGCTTCAGTGAGTTCGTCCCCGGGGAGATCCCGATAACGGGGCGCATCCATCTTTTGCGCTGCGGGTAAGTTGAACCACAGCTGGAAGCCGTGCAACCCCATACTGTCCTGCGTGGGCATTTCGGAGTGAATGATGCCGCGACCCGCGCTCATGTACTGCGCGCCGCCGCTGCGAATCTCACCGCGGTTACCCTGGCTATCCTCGTGAATGATGCCCCCGTGCTTCATATAGGTCAGCGTTTGCATGCCGCGATGGGGATGAGGCGGGAAGCCCGCCGCAAAGTCCTCGCGGTGCTCCGACCGCAACTCATCAATCATGAGCACCGGGTCCATCCCCCGTTGCTCAAAGCCGGCCACCCGCTGAATCGCCACACCGGCACCATCCATACTCGGCTGTGCTTTTATCACCTGCTGTACTTGTCGATTCATAGTAGATCCCTCCATTTGCCCCAGATTAGCGCTTGTTAAATCGTAAGAATATTGCTTTATTTGGCGCTTACCTTTCGATTTTTTAGATAAAAGACGTTGAGCATGAATCGCAGCACCCTTGAGCAGTGGCGAATGTTTCGCGCGGTCGTTGAGCATGGTGGTTTTGCTCAGGCCGCCGAGGCGATCCATAAGAGTCAGTCCAGCATCAACCACGCGGTCCACAAGCTGCAAAGCCAGCGGGATCTGCAACTTCTGGAAGTCGTTGGTCGCAAGGCCCAACTCACCGACGCGGGTGAATTGATGCTTCGTCGTGCACAGCAACTTATTGAGCAGGCGGAACAACTGGAAGTGATTGCCGGGGGCCTCTCCCGGGGGAATGAACCCGAACTTCGGGTCGCCATCGATGAGATCTTTCCCCAGCACTGCCTCGCCGAAGCCCTCGCGAATCTGTCGAGAGAGTTTCCCTATACACGCGTCGAACTGGTGGAGAGCGTGCTGTCCGGCGGCTCTGAACAACTGCTCCGGGGTGAGGTGGATCTCCTCGTGACGGGCACGGTACCGCCTGGATTTTTAGGCGAACCCCTTATGGATGTGGAATTCATCGCGGTGTCTCACCCTGATCATGCGCTTCACGGCCTGGGTCGGACACTCAATCTTCAGGATCTCGCGGCGGAGCGGCAAATCGTCGTCCGGGACTCGGCCACGGGGCAACGCGTTGACTCCGGGTGGCTGGGTGCGGAGCAGCGCTGGACCGTAAGCCATGTGGCAACCTCCATTGCAATGATCCGCCGGGGCATGGGCTTCGCCTGGCTCCCCATGACGCGTATTGGCGATGATCTGGCCCAGGGTCATCTCCGGGAGCTTCCCCTGGAGCGGGGCTCCCGGCGCCGCGTCTCCCTGTACCTCACCTATGCGGACTCGGACAAGGCGGGTCCTGCCACCTGTCGTCTGGGCGCGTTGCTCATGGAGCAGGCGGCAGACCTGAAATCGTTCTAATAAATCGAATACTTTATGGGGATTTAACTGATTTTAGTTCTTTTCATTCGAAACTAGGATGACACCCGTTTCAGTCATTCACACATCAACAGAGGAGAGCAGCCCATGGGTTTATTAGTCGATGGAGTCTGGAAGAATCGCTGGTATGACACCAGCGAATCAGGCGGACGCTTTGTTCGTGAGGACGCGCAATTCAGACACAGCATTGGCGGTCCCGATAGTGAATTTCCTGCAGAATCCGGCCGCTACCACCTCTACGTCTCCCTGGCCTGCCCCTGGGCCCACCGCACCTTAATGTTTCGCAGCCTCAAAGATCTGCAATCCCATATAGACGTATCCGTGGTCAGCCCCATCATGCTGGAAAACGGATGGACATTTGCCACCGATGAGGGCAGCTCCGGCGATATCGTCCAGGGACACCGCTACATGCACCAGGTGTACACCACGGCCCGGCGTGACTACAGCGGCCGCGTTACCGTACCGGTGCTTTGGGACAAGAAGACGCAGTCCATCGTTAACAACGAATCAGCAGAAATCATCCGCATGCTGGGGACAGCTTTTGACGATCTCACGGGTAATCGCCTGGATCTTTACCCCAAAGCCCTGCGTCAGCGCATCGACGCATGGAATGCGCGTATTTATCCCGCCATCAACAACGGGGTTTATCGCGCGGGTTTTGCCACCGCCCAGGATGCCTATGAAGAAGCCTACGACGAGGTGTTCGCAGAGCTGGATCGCATTGACGCGCACCTGGCCGACAACCGTTACCTCTGTGGAGACACCCTGACGGAGGCGGATATTCGCCTTTTCACCACCCTCATCCGTTTTGATGCGGTGTATCACGGGCACTTCAAGTGCAATCGAAACCGCCTGGAGGATTTTGACCACATTCCGGGCTATGTACGCGAGATCTATCAGCTGGGAGATCTTGCCGAGACGGTGGATTTTCATCACATCAAAACCCATTACTACGCCTCCCACGGGACCATCAATCCCACGGGCATCGTTCCCGGGGGTCCGGACATCGACTACTCACGCCCCCACGGGCGCGACGTGGTGGGCACAGCATCCGCCGCTTAAAGGCGACTTCCCCCGGGAGCAAAGCAGCGTATCAGGGAAGACCCCGGGGGAATTGCCATTCCGTGAGTACGGCAATTCCATCGGTTACATCACTCCAGTGACCAACGGGAATATCCAGTTGCAGATAGCCGGCCGTCGGTAGATTATCGATGGCCCGCCGCCCCACCAGCTGATTGCAGAAATCCGTGAGCCCGGGATTGTGTCCCAGTAAAAAACAGCTCTCACCGTCGCCCTGATACCCCTGAAGCCAGATCATCAAGTCCTGACAGTCGAAGGTGTAGAGAGCGTCGTCAACTTCATGCTGCTGGACAGCCATGGCGGGCCAGCCGTCACACAGCCCTGCTAGCGTCTGTCGGGCGCGCGTCGCCGAGCTGCAATGTATCGGTTGTGGCGACACAAACTTCGCCAGAGCCTGGCCCATGCGCGGAGCGTCTCTAAAACCCCGTTCATTCAGCTCACGCTCGTGATCACTTAAACCCGCCGCCTGCCAGCTGGACTTGGCATGGCGCATTAGATGCAGCACTTTCATTACTTTTCTCCCCTGAGATCCTTCACTACCTGCACGATTTGCCTGCGGGTCCGGGATCTACCGCCTGATTTTGTCCAGAAGCACTTCGGCGGCCACTTCCTCATCGGGAACCACTTCAAGCAAATCAAGGTCGGCCGGTTCGATGTACCCGCGGGTCACGCATTCCCGGGCAAGCCAGTTGTACAGCCCGCTCCAGTAATCATGGCCGACAAGGACCATAGGACAGGGTTGCAGCTTACCGGTTTGCACCAGGGTAAGGAGCTCAAACAGCTCGTCGATAGTACCCATGCCCCCGGGATAAATAGCAAAACCCATGGCATAGCGAATCAGCATAAATTTTCGGGTAAAAAAGTAGCGGAACGCGATATCCGTATCCACATAGGGGTTGGCAAGCTGCTCGTGGGGAAGCGTAATGTTCAAACCGATAGAGCGCCCCTCACCGGAACGTGCGCCTCGGTTCCCCGCCTCCATGACCCCGGGACCACCCCCGGTGATAACGGAAACCCCCGCCTCGGCCATGAGTTTCCCCAAAGATTGGGCGCTGCGATATTCCCAGCTGTCCTCCGCCACGCGGGCAGAACCGAAGATACTGATCGCCGGCCCCAGGTCCCCGAGCTCCGCCACTCCCGTGCGGAGTTCCCCACTGATGCGTTCTATTCGGTGCTGTTCCTCAAGGCTAATACCACTGCCCGCGGCGGGCGGTATCCGGGCTCCACTCATCTTCGCTCCTGGGCCCTTTCAAAGGGCGGCGGTGTCTCTGCCGGGAAGCTTACAAGCTAACCGGGACCGAGGGCATAGGAGGATCCATCTTTTCCAGAGCAGCGTATAGGGAATTATTCTTAAGCGCGCGTGTCTTACTGACTATGAATAGACGTAATTTTTTATCAGCGACCTGCAAGGTCGCACTGGGGACCACGGCGGCCGCTTTTTCGGCGTCGGTGCCAATGCTCTGGGCGAGGGAAAAGGGAAGCGTGATGCTCGAGGACATACAGTCGCAGTGGCGGAGCTTTCTTCCTGAGGGTTTCGAAACCGTCAACCCCCGGGAGAAGCTTGAACTCAGCAAAGAGGAATGGCGCAAACGCCTTGATCAGCCCCTGGCCTTTGATGTGCTCCGTCGAGAGGCTACGGAGCGTCCCTTCACCAGTCCCCTGAATGATGAAAAGCGCGATGGGGTATTTGCCTGCGCGGGCTGCGACTTACCGGTGTTTACATCGCAAATGAAGTACGACAGTGGCACGGGTTGGCCCAGCTTTTTCACTGCTATTCCTGAGGCCTTCGAGACAAAGAAAGACTTTAAATTAATTTTCCCCCGCACCGAGTACCACTGTGCACGCTGCGGAGGTCATCACGGCCATGTCTTCAGTGACGGCCCGGCGCCCACGGGTGAGCGCTGGTGCAACAACGGGGTTTCCCTACGGTTTATACCGAAAGCAGGCTAGCTGTCTGGGTTCTCACCCCCTCCCCCCAAACAGTGAGGCTGAAGGACGACCTAATAAAGCGGTCGCTTTAGCGCTTTGCCCTCGTAATCATCTCGCAGCATCAGCCAGCGAAAGTGCAGGCTTTCCTTTGCTTCTTCCGTGAGGCGACTCGCAAGGTCCCGGTCGGATCCGGCGGTATTTAAATCGCTCATGGAGTAGCTAAAGCAAAGGTCCGTGTCGGGCACCACGGCGCACTCGTTTTCGTAATCCCTGCAGGCAGCGTAAGCCCCGGGAAAATCCCCCTGTGCGACATGAACGGTGACCACGGCGTTGTAGTCGCGACATTGGCTGGCACCGCTTCCAAAGAGAAAGCCTTCGATGCTGCTGCCTTTCGCCGCCTGAGCAGCGGTCAGGGCGGCGTCGTAATCGCCCTGCTCAGCGTGATAGAAGGTTTGATAGTCGCTGCGCCCGGCGCAGGCGCCCAGGAGACAACCGGCAGCTGCTACCGCAAGAACTTTCTTAAACATGCCTGAATCCTCTCTTTGCATTTTGTGATTATAACCGGCTCTGGCTAGCGCCGCGGATGACGAACAATCGGGCTTTGTTTTTTCTTGCACTGTTCGCCACCTGCATCCTCTTTGCCTCAAAGCTGTTAAAGCTTCAGCTATCTTCCGGCTCTTCCGTCTCGACCTGCAATGACCGGTCATTGAGAGCCTTCTCAATTTCCACCTTGAGACGCTGAGCGATGATGTGCTGCGGATCAAGCCGCAGGGCATCATTGATTGATTCAGAGGCGAGGCGGTAATCCCCCTGCAAGTGAGCGATGAATGCGCCAATGTAGTGAGCCTGCGGCCAGTCGCCCGGGCCCAACTGACGGATAAAGCGCTCTGCCTCCTCTGTCGCCTTGGCAAAGTCGCCGATTTCCGCATAGAACGATGCAGGAAAATAACTCAATCGTGCGCCGTGGGCCGGGTTTGCTGCTTTCATTGCCTCTATGGCGCGAAGCGCTTCGCCCGGCCCCTGTTTTGCGTGAATCCACTCCAGATATTCGATGCGAACCGCCCATTCATCCGGATAGTGCTCAATAAATTTCTGATAGTTGGCAATCGCCAGATTCGTCAGATCCTCGCGAAACCCGGCTCTGAGCGTTGCTCCGCTCTCCCGGGCCGTAATAAGCGTGAGCGTCATGGCGTAGGGATCGAGAATGAGTTGCCCCCTTACATCGACACGCCCTCTGCTTCGGTTAATCTCATGAACCAGGGCCTCTCGCTCCGCGGCATCATCCGTCATGCGTGCCAGCACACTCTTTGCAATCACAAAGTCCGGCGCCAGGACCAGGGCTGCCCGATAGAGTCGCTCAGCCTCAGCCCAACGTCCCCGCTCGAGAATCTCAGACCAGCCTTGCCGATAGAGTGCCAGCGCCTCATCGTTAACCCCGCCGTAGCTGTAGAGCGAGGTATTCGCCGCTGCCGGGGAAACAGAGCTCATAATCAGTGCAGAAAGGGCTAAAACCCTGAGGGAGCGCAAGCTACCCCAGTTCGGAATACGCGTCATTGCTTGTCGCCGGATTTAGAAACCAATAAGTCTTCAGTATGCACCGCGGTGGAGCCCCGTGCCACGGAGACTGTGGCATGCTTACCCCTTAGCTTTGCGTCACTGTATCGCGGGCTAGGGTTCCACAAATACTCAGGCACTACGCAGGAGGCCCCTTGGCTAAGCTGTATTTTCATTACTCATCCATGAACGCCGGTAAATCGACAACGCTACTACAGTCCAGCTACAACTATGTCGAACGAGGCATGCGTACCCTGATCATGGCGCCGGCACTGGACGATCGTTTTGGCAGTGGGCGGGTGACATCGCGCATCGGGATCGGAGCGGATGCCTTTATATTTGATCGCGAGGCGGATGTGTTTGCGATAGTCGCCGAGAAGCATCACGCCGAAAGCCTGGACTGCGTGCTGATCGACGAAGCGCAATTTCTGACTAAAGAGCAGGTTTTCGCGTTGGGAAAAGTCTGTGACGAGCTGAAAATTCCGGTGCTTGCCTACGGGCTACGTACGGATTTTCGCGGCGAACCTTTCGAGGGCAGCAAGTATCTGCTTGCCTGGGCTGACAACCTGAAAGAGATCAAAACCATCTGCCATTGCGGTAAAAAAGCGACCATGGTGGTGCGTCAGGACGCAGACGGAACCACCGTCACCGCGGGCGCCCAGGTAGAGATCGGGGGTAACGACCGCTACGTCTCCCTATGCCGCCGGCACTTTAACGCAAGCTTCCATAAGACGACATAATCTAGCCTGCGCGCCGACGGAGAGCCCTCCCAGGGTGTATTAGAGAGAGCTCTCGGCTTTGTACCCAACTATGTACCCGACTGAGTACCCGACTGAGTACCCAAACAGGCATCCGAGGAAGGATTCATAGAGCTTGCTGGCATGCAGCGGGTGGGGCCAGTCGCAGTAGTGGTGCCTTTTTCCCTTCGCTCGTCACGTAAATTCGTCCCTGACTATCAGCGGCAATACTCTCGGCCTGCTTCAGTTCTGGTCGGGGGACAAAACATAAGCCCTCGTTAAGAGCCTTCAACCAGTTTCTCTCTTTCCCCAGATCGGCGACATAAGTATTACCGTAGGTGAGGAGCGCTACCCGACTACCGGCGGGAATATACGTCATGGCAGTCGGCTGGCTCCGAAATCTTCCATATTTGGGAAATTGACGAAGCTCATCAGCGGAGGGCGCGGGTATGCTACGCACCTCCCCGAAGAATTCCGGCTGCAACTCATAGCGGCCACCTGATTCCAGATCAGGCAACGGCAAACCGTACAGCCGCGGAAATCTGTCGCGTTTGCTCAGGAGGTACAAAATCTCGGTATGGGGATCGACGGCGATACTTTCCGCGTCCCTAGGGCCATCCGGATACGACAATTCGATGGTCGCCCGTATTTTGACCCGCTTCTTATCTTTTGACGGCTCGGGAAGAAAATACAAGCTAACGTGCTTGCGACGGGCCTTGTTATCACCCACATCACCTATGGCAATCCACGGTTTACCCCGATACTCAAAGACCTCCATGTCCTCCCAGTCCCGGTTGGGTGTGTCCAGAATATTAACCCGACGGAAGCCCCCGTCATCAAGGTCCAGTGTCACCAACTCTGAACGACTACCGCTATCGTTGATCAACCAGAAACGCTGGGGATCGATGCCGGAAACTGCGAGGCCGGATGCCTCGGGAAGTAGGTCGTAATCCAGAACCGCGAGCTCCTGAGCCGTGGGACGCCTGGTCGCTGCCGGGGGCGCTTCCAGGGATTCATCGGCGCGCGAACCGGTGGAAACTGTCCGGTTACTGGCTCCGTAATGTTGAAAACTCCAGCCCCCAAGGAGAAGCAGGATTCCCGACAACACCCAAAGATAATTTGCTTTCACAGATGCCCCCGATACCGATGTCGCTCGATTCTAACAATACAGAGGTGACAGAATGCCTGTATTCCGGCAATAAAAAACCCCAACCGGTTATCAGGATGGGGTTTTGGTTTTACCGCCCGGGTATTCTCTATCCGGTCAATATTGTCTTTGTGCGGCGCGGTCCCTGGGTAGGTCGGCCAACGCAGCGCATTCAGCCTTATACAGACTAGCGGCTTCTTTGAATCTGGCGCAATTCTCGACGCACATTCGTGCTCTGACATTCTCTAGGCAGAATCGAGGGCGGAAACGGGTCTGGCCATTGCGCCTGCCCCCAACGGCCACAGACCGTTTGCACTGAATCACCTACCTTAACGGCAGCGACATGCAGCATACAGCGGCCCCTGCACTCCGATACTTTATCGGGATTCAGGCGAAGCACCACGTAGGCCCAATCGCGATTAAGATTGTAGTCATAATAGTACTCATTAATGAGGTCGCTATTGGAGGATATCCTCCAATTTCGCCGAGGTACCCGTGCACCGCCGGACTGACGGGCGGCCACTCGGGACTGAGAACCTACGAGAAACGACGGAAAGTCAGCTCCCCCGGCGGTCTCCACCTGAAGTGCCGTACGAATCTCACCCATGAAACTCGTGACTTCAACGAACTCGGCTCGCTCTACATAGGACTGATAGGCGGGCAAGGCGAGAGAGGCTAGTACTCCCACTATCGCGAGCACCATCATCATCTCAAGGAGCGTAAAACCGCCTACGGATGCAGGACGACACTCATTCACAGGTGAAGTCACCAAACAGCTCTTCATAGCAATCCTACTCCGAGACCGTAATAGTGATGGGATCAAGTTCAATTTCAATCTGACTGAAACCGTACTCAAAACCGTCCGGTGTAGTCACTACGATCATCGATAGGCCACTTTCGACATCGATGGGCGCCGGGCAGGCTCGGGACACATCATCGAGTGTCGGCAATTGCTCGTCTTCAACCATCGCATTCACGACGCTTAAGCAGTAGGTCGCCAAATCCTCGGGAGCATTGGATAGGAGTCGCGGCTCCCACTCAGGTTGGCTATAACGATAAATACCCAGACCGAGCATGACAGCGACGCAGACACCGATTACAGCCCACTCAATGCTCGCCGTGAGTATCGAGGTCTGGGCTTCCGGGGCCTTCGATGAGGGCTTAACATCCTTTGGATGTTGGGGAAGCGGCTCAGGCTCTTTTGCAGGTTGCTCCCCGGAGCACCGATGGCAAATAAACCCCGGTCGAGGATAAAAGCGCTCGCCGACACACTCCTCACAAAAATATTTGGCGCACACTGAGCAAACAAAATTCGCGTCGCGCTCAACGTGATTCAGGCATGTGTTCATCGGGATAATGCTCTTTTCCAACTTTTGAAGAACCGTGCGCTTACGCCCGGTGCCTAGCTGGACAAGAAGAATCCAACACAATCCTGCTTAAGTCAATTTCGGACTCGGGATGGCCTGGCTTTTGTGCACAATTACCCGGGGTTTTGGGGGTCTGGCAATCAGGTAGGGTGGGCTGTGCTGCTGTAACCGTCCGGTAATCACACCTTGATCGACGAACTCCAGTTGTGCGGTAGCAAAGTATCGATGTCGGAGTACATGAGGGTCGGCAACCGCTCAAGCACATCGTGCAGGTAGGCCTGCGGATCGATACCGTTGATCTTCGCCGACTGGATCAGCGACATGACGTTGGCGGCGCGCTGACCACTGCGCAGTGAACCTGCGAACAACCAGTTCTTTCTTCCCAGCGCCCAGGGCCGAACCTGATTCTCAATCCAGTTGTTGTCGATCGGCACCGCGCCATCATCGAGATAGCGCGTGAGCGCCTCCCAGCGTTTCAGGCTGTAGTCCATGGCCTTCGTCGTCCGTGTTCCGTCGGTAAGCCCGCTGCGCTGATGAACCAGCCACTTGCGTAAGTGTTCGATGATCGGCCGTGATAGCGATTCTCGAACGCGCTGTCGCTCATCCGGTGGTTTTTCCTGGATATCTCGCTCGACCTCGTAGAGCTTGCCGATGATAACAAGCGCTTGGTCGGCAATGGGGCTGTTCCCACGCTCGGCAAGCTCAAAGAACTTCCGCCGCGCATGCGCCCAGCAACCCACCTCCGTAAGCCCCTTGGCGAAGCCGGCCTTGTAGCCACTGTAGTCGTCGCAGACCAGCTGGCCCTGCCAGTCTTCCAGGAAGTCGCGGCAGGCTTTGCCGGACCGCGTGGGCTGGAAGTCGTAGACCACCGCCTGTCGCTCATCGGTACGTGGGGTTGCGTAGGCCCAGATATACGCCCGGTGTGTCTTCTTATTGCCCGGCGAGAGCATGGGTACTGGCGTTTCATCAGCGTGGAGAACGGCATGGCCTAACAGACAGCTGCGCAGCCGGTCCACGAGCGGCGTGAGCTCTACCCCGCAGCGCCCCACCCAGTCCGCCAGCGTGGATCGCGGCAGCTCCACGCCCGCCCGGGCATAGATCTGCTCCTGGCGGTATAACGGTAAGTGATCCGCATACTTGCTGATCAGGACCTGAGCTAGCAGGTTGGTCGTGGGGATGCCCTTCTCGATGATGTGCGGCGCTACGGGCGCCTGCACGACCGTCTCACACGCCTTGCACGCCCACTTGCTGCGGATGTGCCGCTCTACCGAGAAGGAGCCGGGTTCGTAATCGAGCTTCTCGCTCACGTCTTCACCGATGCGCGTGAGCTTGCAACCGCAGCCACAGGTCGTGGAGTCGGGGTCGTGGTGGATCTCTGTGCGGGGTAGCTGCGGCGGCAGCGGCTGGCGCCGTGGCTTTGAGCGCTGACGCTCTTTCGCGACGGGTGGTTCAAGCATCTCAAGCTCGTTCTCAATGGCGGCGAGGTCCTCGTCCACCAGGTCGCTCAGTAAACTCTGCTGTGGGCTCTTGCCTTGCTCGCTTCGCTTGCCAAAGCGATGCCGTCGGAGAATGGCGATCTCATGCGTGAGGCGCTCCTTCTCAATGGTCAGTCGCTGGATGGCAGCGTCGCGCTCCTGCAGCTGAGTGTCTCGCTCGACCTCTAGCTGCTGTATCGCGGTGTCGCGCTCGTGCAGCTGAGCGTCCCGCTCAGTCTGTAGTTGCTGGATGGTTGACTGCATCTGCGCCGCGAGCTGGCGCACTTCGGACTCGCTGAGCTTAGTAATATCGACCGCGGAAGGCATGGGGACACTCTGCCATCGGCTTTCGCCGATGGCCAGAAGCACTAATTCCGTAGATCGAAACGCCCGTGTGTGGTGTTATCTACTGCCGGTCGATAACAAAGTCAGCACCGGCATATTGCCAGGGCAATCCCGAGGCCAGCGCCTGCAGTTGCAGCTCATCCAAGGCCACCGGTTCGCCGCTGCGCAGAGCACTCCAGACAAAGCGACCGCGGTGCAACCGACGCGCTAGCAGCCAGACTCCGAAGCCATCACAGATCAGTATCTTCATGCGGTTAGCGCGCTTGTTCGCGAAGACATAGGCGCAGTGCGGCTTCGCCGCACCGAAAGCCTCAACCACCCGGGCCAGGGTAGTCTCGGGACCGCAGCGCATGTCGAGGGGCTCTCGAGAGAGCCAGATCTCGTCGATGCGCAAGAACGGGCCTGTGCTGGCGTGGTGGTTCATCGTGTGAGGGCACGCAGCCATGTGACCGACTGCGGCATCTCCGATAACGGCCAGTGTACGACGAGCGTGCCTTTGGGCGTGGGGACGTCTATCCTGACGATCGTGGGCGATGTCTCAACTACTGGACCCGGTGCCGGCAGTTGCACGAAACCGCTGGGTGCCAATATGTTGTGTGTCCTGCGCCAATTGTGCACCAGGTTAGGGTTGAGGCCGTGGCTGACGGCGACGCCCGCGACTGAGGCTCCGGGTTGCTCACACTCGCGAAGCACCTGTTCCTTGAACTCAGGCGGGTAGCGCCGGCGGCGCTGCTTGATGGGTGCGGAAGTGAGATCAGAGGAAGGTGCTTGCTCGTCCATGCTAAGTGTCCACTAAGAATAGGTGGACACCTAAACTAGTGACTCCCGCGCAGCAGGCAAGATGGGATTACCGGACGTTTACGTGCTGCGATAACGTAAATTATCTTTCGCACTTTTGAAGAGGGGCGGTGATCCCCCGAGTTGATAAGATTGAGTTGCGATGCTTAATCCGACAACAAAGGAAGATCACCACCATGAGCAACAATAGCGAGACAAAGGACTTGGGTAAAGTCGTTCAGATCAATGATGCCAGGATACAGGATCACCTCGGTGAGCTTGTTCGAGGCACCGTTGAGGAGACGCTGAACGCGATGCTGGACGCAGAGGCAGACGCCATGTGCGGAGCGCAGCGTTATGAGCGCAGCCCCGACCGGGTCGATACCCGCGCTGGTCACTACGAGCGCACCTTCCACAGCAAAGCCGGCGAAGTGAAGCTGAAGATGCCGAAGCTGCGCAAGCAGACCTTCGAGACGGCGATCATTGAGCGCTACAAGCGGCGAGAGACTTCTATCGAGGAAGCCCTGATGGAGATGTACCTGGCTGGCGTCTCGGTCCGCCGGGTCGAGGATATCACCGAAGCCCTATGGGGCACCCGCGTCAGCTCCGGCACGGTCAGCAAGCTGAACAAAAAGGTCTACAAACATATTGAGACCTGGCGGAATCGGCCGATTCAGGGTGAATATCCGTACGTCTACCTGGACGGGATCGTATTGAAGCGCAGCTGGGCGGGCGAGGTGCGCAACGTATCTGTACTGGTCGGTATTGGTGTTGACCAGGATGGCTACCGCCATATTCTCGGCGTTCAGGAAGGTCACAAGGAGGATAAATCGGGCTGGGGAAGCTTTCTTGAACACCTGAAGTCCCGCGGCCTGAAGGGAGTGCGTATGATCATCTCCGATGCCTGCATGGGGCTCAGTGAATCAGCCGCAGAGTACTTCCCGGAAGCAGACTGGCAACGCTGCACCGTTCACTTCTATCGAAACGTCTTCAGCCATGTGCCACGGGCGAAGATGCCGCAGGTGTCAGCCATGCTCAAAGCCATTCATGCTCAGGAGAGTCGAGAGGCCGCGCAGGACAAGGCGGTGAAGGTTGTGGAATCACTCAGAGCCATGCGGCTCCAGAAAGCCGCTGACTTGGTGGAGCGCTGTATTGACGAGACGCTGGGCTTCTACAGCTACCCTCAGACTCACTGGCTAAAAATCCGCACCAATAACCCGCTGGAGCGCATCATGCGGGAGATACGGCGCCGCACGCGCGTCGTGGGTGCATTCCCTGACGGAGAGTCAGCAGTGATGCTGGTCGGCGCTAGGCTGCGGCACATCGCCAGCACCAAATGGGGAACCCGCAAGTACATGTCGATGGACTGGTTGCGGCAGCAAGATATGGAAACTCAGCAGTCAGCTTGAGGGGCACCGTCCCAAAGAAAAGTGCGAAAAAATATTTACACTACCCGTGCTGCTGTGAACCGTACTGAGGAACTGAACCCATATCCCGTCCAAAAAAAAACCCCATCCGGGTTCCCGGATGGGGTTTTGGCTTTGGCGCCTGGCGAGGGTCCACCCCTCGTTATGGGTGTGACCGTAGGTCATCGCCAGTGCCAGCATTTTTAGCCGCACCAATAATAAAGCCCTGCCAGCGTGTGCTGACAGGGCTCTACGTTTGGCGCCTGGCGATGACCTACTCTCACATGGGGAAGCCCCACACTACCATCGGCGATGCATCGTTTCACTGCTGAGTTCGGGATGGGGTCAGGTGGTTCCAATGCTCTATGGTCGCCAGGCAAACTGGCATGATTGTTTGGGGTCTTACCAGCGGTTGGCTGTGCCTTACTCAATCAAATTAGGTCGGTAGTTCAAGCTGAGGTCCGGGTGTTCATTCCGGATTTTCTTTGTCTTACTTTGTCTTACCTAAGCGTGTTGCTACACACTCTGACTCAATCACAACATCCGCAGTCTTCTTTCTGTTGCTCGCGATCGCTCGCTTGCAGCAAATAACTTGGATTATATGGTCAAGCCTCACGGGCAATTAGTACTGGTTAGCTCAACGCCTCACAACGCTTCCACACCCAGCCTATCAACGTAGTAGTCTTCTACGGCCCTTCAGGACCCTCAAGGGGTCAGGGAGAACTTATCTTGGGAGGGGCTTCCCGCTTAGATGCTTTCAGCGGTTATCCCTTCCGAACGTAGCTACCCGGCAATGCGTCTGGCGACACAACCGGAACACCAGGGGTTCGTCCACTCCGGTCCTCTCGTACTAGGAGCAGCTTCCCTCAATTCTCCAACGCCCACGGCAGATAGGGACCGAACTGTCTCACGACGTTCTAAACCCAGCTCGCGTACCACTTTAAATGGCGAACAGCCATACCCTTGGGACCGGCTTCAGCCCCAGGATGTGATGAGCCGACATCGAGGTGCCAAACACCGCCGTCGATGTGAACTCTTGGGCGGTATCAGCCTGTTATCCCCGGAGTACCTTTTATCCGTTGAGCGATGGCCCTTCCATTCAGAACCACCGGATCACTAAGACCTACTTTCGTACCTGCTCGACTTGTCAGTCTCGCAGTCAAGCGCGCTTGTGCCTTTACACTAACCTCATGATTTCCGACCATGATTAGCGCACCTTCGTGCTCCTCCGTTACGCTTTGGGAGGAGACCGCCCCAGTCAAACTACCCACCACACACTGTCCTCGATCCCGATCAGGGACCTGAGTTAGAACCTCAACATTACCAGGCTGGTATTTCAAGGACGGCTCCACAATGGCTAGCGCCACTGCTTCAAAGCCTCCCAGCTATCCTACACAAATAAGGTCAAAGTCCCGTGTGAAGCTATAGTAAAGGTTCACGGGGTCTTTCCGTCTAGCCGCGGGTACACTGCATCTTAACAGCGATTTCAATTTCACTGAGTCTCGGGTGGAGACAGTTTGGCCATCGTTACGCCATTCGTGCAGGTCGGAACTTACCCGACAAGGAATTTCGCTACCTTAGGACCGTTATAGTTACGGCCGCCGTTTACCGGGGCTTCAATCAAGAGCTTCTCCGAAGATAACCCCATCATTTAACCTTCCGGCACCGGGCAGGCGTCACACCCTATACGTCCACTTTCGTGTTTGCAGAGTGCTATGTTTTTAATAAACAGTCGCAGCCAACTGGTCACTTCGACTGCCGTCAGCTTAGGGAGCAAGTCCCATCACCAACAGCAGCGTACCTTCTCCCGAAGTTACGGTACCATTTTGCCTAGTTCCTTCACCCGAGTTCTCTCAAGCGCCTGGGTATTCTCTACCTGATCACCTGTGTCGGTTTACAGTACGGTTCCTTCATATCTGAAGCTTAGAGGCTTTTCCTGGAAGCATGGCATCGACCACTTCGCTTGTCGCTCTCGCTCGAAGCTCGTCATCAGCTCTCGGCCTTAAGATCCCGGATTTACCTAAGATCTCAGCCTACAACCTTAAACGCGGACAACCATCGCCGCGCTGGCCTAGCCTTCTCCGTCCCCCCATCGCAATATGAAGAAGTGCAGGAATATTAACCTGCTTCCCATCGACTACGCATCTCTGCCTCGCCTTAGGGGCCGACTCACCCTGTCCCGATTAGCGTTGGACAGGAAACCTTGATCTTCCGGCGGGGAGGTTTTTCACCCCCCTTATCGTTACTCATGTCAGCATTCGCACTTCTGATACCTCCAGCAAACCTCCCGGTTCACCTTCAACGGCTTACAGAACGCTCCTCTACCATGCATGCAAGCATGCATCCGCAGCTTCGGTTACCAGTTTAGCCCCGTTACATCTTCCGCGCAGGCCGACTCGACTAGTGAGCTATTACGCTTTCTTTAAAGGGTGGCTGCTTCTAAGCCAACCTCCTAGCTGTCTAAGCCTTCCCACATCGTTTCCCACTTAACTGGTATTGGGGACCTTAGCTGGCGGTCTGGGTTGTTGCCCTCTCGACAACGGACGTTAGCACCCGCTGTCTGTCTGCCGTGATTGTACTCCTGGGTATTCGGAGTTTGCATGGGGTTGGTAAGTCGGGATGACCCCCTAGCCCAAACAGTGCTCTACCCCCCAGGGTAAGACACGACGCTCTACCTAAATAGATTTCGAGGAGAACCAGCTATCTCCGGGCTTGATTAGCCTTTCACTCCGATCCACAGCTCATCCCCTCATTTTTCAACATAAGTGGGTTCGGCCCTCCAGTTAGTGTTACCCAACCTTCAGCCTGGCCATGGATAGATCGCCCGGTTTCGGGTCTATTGCCTGCAACTAAACGCCCTATTAAGACTCGGTTTCCCTACGCCTCCCCTATACGGTTAAGCTTGCTACAGACAATAAGTCGCTGACCCATTATACAAAAGGTACGCAGTCACAGAACAAGTCTGCTCCCACTGCTTGTACGCACACGGTTTCAGGATCTATTTCACTCCCCTCTCCGGGGTTCTTTTCGCCTTTCCCTCACGGTACTGGTTCACTATCGGTCAGTCAGGAGTATTTAGCCTTGGAGGATGGTCCCCCCGTCTTCAGTCAAGATATCACGTGTCCCGACCTACTTATCGCATGCTCAGTACCACCTACAGATTTTCGTGTACGGGGCTATCACCCTCTATCGCCGGACTTTCCAGACCGTTCCACTAATCCACAAGCTATTACATGCAGGCTCTTCCCCGGTCGCTCGCCGCTACTGGGGGAATCTCAATTGATTTCTTTTCCTACGGGTACTTAGATGTTTCAGTTCCCCGCGTTCGCCTCTATTACCTATGTATTCAGTAATAGATACCCAACTTACATTGGGTGGGTTTCCCCATTCGGA
Source organism: Congregibacter litoralis KT71 (assembly GCF_000153125.2). NCBI lineage: Bacteria > Pseudomonadati > Pseudomonadota > Gammaproteobacteria > Cellvibrionales > Halieaceae > Congregibacter > Congregibacter litoralis. The sequence goes on along the minus strand of NZ_CM002299.1, from coordinate 819,755 downwards.
CATTCCCGGATCAAAGGTTGGTTGCTACCTCCCCGAGACTTTTCGCAAGCTCCAACGTCCTTCATCGCCTCTGACTGCCAAGGCATCCACCGTGTGCGCTTAGTCACTTGACCATATAATCCAAATCATCTGCGATGACTTCGATTTAGTCCATCGGTAGCGTTCCAGACGCTACTCGATGCACCCCCCATCCCTGGGGGGCGAAGACTCCCGTCCACGCCCTTAAGCAACTGCTTACGTGGCCGGGTTTAGTAAAGATCGTTTAAGACAAACAAGCGGTTAACTCATCTGTCCGACTCCGATCCGCCGGATGTTGTGACGCTTAAGTCACAGTATGTTTTGCAACATATTTTACAACTCGTCGTGATAACGGGGAATTGAATACCCGTTACCACTGAACAATTTATCTAAGAACTGTCTGACTCACACTCAAACGCCTAAGCGTCTTTCCTGTGCTTCAGCTCAGCTCAAAGACTCAGCTTGATCTACCTTGTTAAAGAACATCTGGTGTCGCTTGGACAAACCAGAACCGGTTATAAAAACCAGAGGCAGGCACAGCACGCTGTAACTGCCTCTGATTTCGTTAATGCCATGTTTTTCTATCTATCTATCTATCTGTCTATCTATCTATCTATCTTCTTAATCCCAGGACGCGCTAAGAATGGTGGAGCTACGCGGGATCGAACCGCGGACCTCCTGAATGCAAATCAGGCGCTCTCCCATCTGAGCTATAGCCCCTCGTCCTGCGACACGCCCGAGCTAAGTGGTAGGCCTGGGCAGATTTGAACTGCCGACCTCACCCTTATCAGGGGTGCGCTCTAACCAACTGAGCTACAGGCCTGCTGTTACTTATGGCATTAACCGATTAGATGAAGACAAAAGTGTGAGCACTCGTCAGGTAGTGCTTATCGTTTAAGGAGGTGATCCAGCCCCAGGTTCCCCTAGGGCTACCTTGTTACGACTTCACCCCAGTCATGAATCACTCCGTGGTGATCGCCCTCCCGAAGGTTAGGCTAACCACTTCTGGAGCAACCCACTCCCATGGTGTGACGGGCGGTGTGTACAAGGCCCGGGAACGTATTCACCGTGACATTCTGATTCACGATTACTAGCGATTCCGACTTCACGGAGTCGAGTTGCAGACTCCGATCCGGACTACGAAACGTTTTGTGGGATTCGCTCCCCCTCGCGGGTTTGCTGCCCTCTGTGCGTTCCATTGTAGCACGTGTGTAGCCCAGGCCGTAAGGGCCATGATGACTTGACGTCGTCCCCACCTTCCTCCGGTTTGTCACCGGCAGTCTCCTTAGAGTTCCCGCCATTACGCGCTGGCAACTAAGGACAAGGGTTGCGCTCGTTACGGGACTTAACCCAACATCTCACGACACGAGCTGACGACAGCCATGCAGCACCTGTCACTAGATTCCCGAAGGCACTCCCGTATCTCTACAGGATTCCTAGGATGTCAAGGCCTGGTAAGGTTCTTCGCGTTGCATCGAATTAAACCACATGCTCCACCGCTTGTGCGGGCCCCCGTCAATTCATTTGAGTTTTAACCTTGCGGCCGTACTCCCCAGGCGGTCTACTTATCGCGTTAACTTCGCCACCAAGAAATCAAGTCTCCCAACGGCTAGTAGACATCGTTTACGGCGTGGACTACCAGGGTATCTAATCCTGTTTGCTCCCCACGCTTTCGCACCTCAGCGTCAGTGTCGAGCCAGGAGGCCGCCTTCGCCACCGGTATTCCTCCACATATCTACGCATTTCACCGCTACACGTGGAATTCTACCTCCCTCTCTCGCACTCCAGTCGGCCAGTATCGGGTGCAATTCCCAGGTTGAGCCCGGGGCTTTCACATCCGACTTAACAGACCGCCTACGCGCGCTTTACGCCCAGTAATTCCGATTAACGCTCGCACCCTCCGTATTACCGCGGCTGCTGGCACGGAGTTAGCCGGTGCTTCTTCTAAAGGTAATGTCACAGCTAGCAGTTATTAACTACTAACCTTTCTTCCCAATTGAAAGTGCTTTACAACCCGAAGGCCTTCTTCACACACGCGGCATGGCTGCGTCAGGCTTTCGCCCATTGCGCAATATTCCCCACTGCTGCCTCCCGTAGGAGTCCGGGCCGTGTCTCAGTCCCGGTGTGGCTGATCATCCTCTCAGACCAGCTATGGATCGTCGCCTTGGTAGGCCTTTACCCCACCAACTAGCTAATCCAACGCAGGCTCCTCCAATAGCGCGAGGTCCGAAGATCCCCCGCTTTCTCCCTTAGGACGTATGCGGTATTAGCTCGAGTTTCCCCGAGTTGTCCCCCACTACTGGATAGATTCCTACGCGTTACTCACCCGTCCGCCGCTCTACTCATACCGAAGTACTTTCGCGCTCGACTTGCATGTGTTAGGCCTGCCGCCAGCGTTCAATCTGAGCCATGATCAAACTCTTCAGTTTAATCTTTAACCTCAATCTCTCGATATGAGGGTTGGTTTTCACAGTTACCCGCGCTCACCAACAAATCTCGGCTCAGACACAATTCGAAATCAAAAATTACTGCGCCACCAAATCTCCGAAAAGATCCAATGACTTTGAATTGATGAGTCACTTGTTGTGTCTGAATAGTCGTTAAACAACTATCCCAACAAGTGCCCACACTTCTGTCTTCATCTGTTTGTTAAACATCCAACAAACCGCCTGGGCTCGTTGTTTTCCGCTCACCATCATGATTAGCGGGAGGCGCATTATACTCACTCGGAAAGACCGCGCAAGAGATATTTCCAATTAGTTTTAGACGGCGGCAAAACACCCGCCACCCGCGCTCAGTTTCGGGCGAACAGGTGGTACTTCTTTTTACCTACGCGAACCAGATGGAAGCGCCCGAAGAGCGCCTGCTCCCGCCCGAACACCTCTCCAACCGCGGCATTATCCGCCATGGCAAGGGACTGGCCGTTTACAATCACCGCCGAGCGCTGCAGGGCATCCTTTATCTGCTTGCCTGAGGCTGCGAGACCGGCTTCCGTCAACAGCTGAGTCAGGGTTTCGGGTAACTCACCTTCCTTAATGACACTTGAAGGCAAGCCATCCAGCATCAGCTGCTCCAGGTCCTGCTCCGAAAGGCCTCCGAGCTCGCCGCTGAACAGACTTTCCGTGATCCTTTTAGCGGCTGCCACGCCCTCTTCCCCGTGAACCAGCCTTGTCACTTCTTCCGCCAGGATGCGCTGCGCCTCGGGCCGGCCACTGCGCTGCGCATCGCTGCGCTCAATCTCGGCGATATCAATTACCGGTAAAAACGTAAAATAGCGGAGGAAGCGGTAGACGTCGTCGTCGGCCACGGATAACCAGAACTGATAAAAGCTGTAGGGTGACGTCCGCGCTGCATCCAGCCAGATGGTGCCGGACTCGGTTTTACCAAACTTGCTGCCATCAGACTTGGTGATCAAGGGCATAGTCAAGCCATAGACCTGGCCGCCGTGGAGCCGTCGCGTCAGATCGATACCGCCGGTGATATTGCCCCATTGATCGGAACCCCCGAGCTGCAGGCCGCAATCGTAGCGCTGATATAGCTCGGCGAAGTCATAGGACTGGAGAATCATGTAGGCGAACTCGGTAAAGCTGATGCCACTGCCTTCCCGCTCAATACGCTGCTTCACCGACTCCTTCTGAATCATGGCATTGATCGAAAAATGCTTGCCGACGTCCCGCAAAAACGTGAGCACATCCAGATTCCGCGTCCATTGGAGGTTATTCACCACCACGGCGCTTTGGGGGCCCGCGTCAAAATCCACAAACCGGGACACCTGCTGCGACAGCTTCTCCACCCAAGCCTCTACGATGTCGGGGGTATTCAGCTGGCGCTCCTGGGCTTTGAAGCTGGGGTCGCCAATGAGGCCCGTGGCGCCGCCCACCAGCGCAATGGGCCGGTGCCCCGCGAGCTGAAAGCGCCGCAGCATCAGCAGGGGCACCAGGGATCCGATGTGGAGGCTGTCCGCGGTGGGATCGAAACCGCAGTATAAGGAGCGCGTACCCCCGTCCAGCCACCCGGGCAAATTGTCCTCGCCCGCGATCTGGAAAATCAGCTCCCGTTGCTGTAGCTCTCGTAGCAGTGCACTTGTCATGGTTGTCACTTCATTATCGCCAGCCGCCGTGAGGAGCGGGTAGCGGTTCATCTTGATCGGAAGGCTGGCGACCTTACCTCAGAAAATGGTGAACGCAAGAGGTGAAATCCGCCCCTATCTCTAAAACGTACCTTTTTTATATACTCACACCCCAGCAAACGGGCCAGTGACATGATCACCCATAGAAAAACACCCCGCGGAGCGACTCCCATCGCTGACCGCCAAGGCATCTCTCACCATCACATTCTTGCGGTGGCGGGACTTTCGGTATTGGTCGCCCTCGCTGCGATCATAACCCCGTCGGGCGATGTAAACGCCACGCGGAGTGTCGCCGAGACCGGCCTGACAAGTGACTCCGCATCCCTGCCCGAACAGGACGTCGCACCGATTCTTGAGGCGGCGGAAGCGGTCGCCACCGTCGACAAGCTGACGGAGGCGCCCACGCCTCCCGCTTCTCAGCCCTGGGAAGAGTTTATTGTGCGCAGTGGCGACAATCTGTCATTGCTCTTCAAACGAGCAGGTTTCAGCACCGCAGACGTCTATCAGATTGTGCACACGGCGCCCCAGGGTCGTGATCTTGAGCGCATCTACCCGGGACAAAGCCTGGCCTTTTTGCGAGACGAGAGCGGCGGACTGTCGGCGGTGCGTCACACCATCAACGGGCTTCAGTCCGTGGTTTATCGGCGCATGGATGGCGGCTTTTCCTCCGAGCGCAAGGTGAGAGAGCCGGAGCAGCGCTTGAACTGGGCCACGGTGGAAATCGAGTCGTCCATGTTCCTTGCGGGCAAGGAAGCCGGGCTGTCCAGCAATCTTATTATGGAAGCTGCCATCATCCTGAGCGGCGTGATTGATTTCGTCATGGACCCTCGCAAGGGCGACACCATGGAGATCCTTTATGAGGAGCTCTACCTGGATGGTGAAAAGTATGAAGACGGCAAGGTCGTTGCCGCCTCTTATACCAACCGCGGCGAACGCTTTGACGCCTACCGCTACATCGACAGCAACGGCATGACCAGCTACTACAACGAGGAGGGCGTGAGCATGCGAAAGGCCTTCCTCATGGCCCCAGTAGACTTCACTCGCATCAGCTCGGGCTTTAATCCGCGACGTCGCCACCCTATTTACAAAACCGTGAGACCCCATAACGGTACGGATTACGCCGCCCCCCGGGGCACGCCGGTCTTCTCTGCCGGTGATGGCCGGGTTATCGAGGCGGGCTACACGCGGGCAAACGGCAACTACGTCTTCATCCAGCATGGCGACCGCTACACCACCAAGTATCTGCACCTGAACAAGCGCAAGGTGAAGCGCGGTCAGCGGGTTGTACAAAGCCAGGTCATCGGCACCGTGGGTTCTACGGGCGCGGCGACGGGCCCTCACCTACATTACGAATTTCTTGTCGGCGGCGTGCATCGCAACCCCCGCACCATTCATAAGAGCCTGCCCAAGGCCAAATCACTTCCCAAAGAAGAAATGCCGCGTTTCCGCGTTGCCATTGCCGAGGCTTCAACGCGTCTGGCACAGCTGAGAGAAGAAAGGCGCCTCGCCAAGGCCACGGTCAGCGACGATATCGGCGCACCCTGAACGGCATGACATCCGAGGGCCTGTTTGTCGGGCTGATGTCCGGCACCAGCATGGACGGCATTGATGCTGCCCTCGTAGAAATTACCGACGGCCAGACTCAGTTAAAAGCTGTCTACAGTCAGCCCTATGATCCAGCCCTTCGCGCCAGGCTGGCCGCCCTCGCCAGCGGAGACTCGGAAAGCGTTGATCACCTGGCAACCCTCGATCGCGCCGTAGGACTGGCCTTTGCGCAAGCCAGTGAGAAGCTACTCCAAAAGGCCAAGCAGGCCGCCTCGGATATCACCGCGATCGGCAGCCACGGACAGACCATCAGACATCGACCCTTTGGCCCCCTTGCGGAGCGGTATTCTCTGCAAATCGGCGACCCCGCCAGCATCGCAGAGATCACCGGTATTACTACCGTGGCGGATTTTCGGCGTCGCGACATCGCCGCCGGAGGCCAGGGAGCCCCCCTGGTACCGCTTTTCCACGCCGCTCAGTTCGGTCACGCCGAGCAGTGCCGGGCGGTTGTCAACATTGGCGGCATCTCCAATGCCACCCTGCTGCAGGGTCCCAAGGTCATCGGGGGCTTTGACTGCGGACCGGGGAATACCCTTCTCGACGCCTGGATTCGCAGACACCGCGGCCTTGACTTTGATGCCGACGGCGCCTGGTCAGCGGAGCACACTCCCGACGTTGCGCTCCTTGATCGCTTGAGGGCTGATGCTTATTTTGCGAAATCCGGCCCCCGGAGCACCGGTCCCGAGCTGTTCAATCTGGCCTGGCTCGAAAGCTACCTGAGGGGCAGTGAGTCCGAGGGGGCCGTGCAGGCCACCCTCGCCGAATTGACGGCCTTCGCCATCGTCGACAGCCTTCAGCGTTGCGATGAGACGCCCGATGCACTTTTCGTCTGCGGTGGCGGTGCGCGAAACACGGATCTCATGCGCCGCCTGCATACCCGCCTGGATGAGCTTCACATTCGACTGGGGACCACCGACGAAATCGGCCTTGCTGCTGAATGGGTAGAGGCCTGCGCCTTTGCCTGGTTAGCCCATCGAGCCCTGTCGGGACTGCCGGGCAACGCCGACATAGTTACCGGCGCTGAGGGACCGCGGGTCCTGGGTGCGATTTTTCCAGCTTAGACACGGCTTAAACAAGTCAGACCATAAAAACTCAGACCGAGGCAGATTGAGTCAGACTGAAATCGCGTCAGACTGAAAAAGAAGCCCCGCAGCCACAGGTCGTGGACGCATTCGGATTATTCACGATAAAGCGCGAACCCTCGAGACCTTCGCTGTAGTCAACCTCCGAGCCCGCGAGGTAGGGAAAGCTCATGGGATCTACAAGCACCGTGACGCCTTCGCGCTCGATCGTTGTGTCGTCTTCCGCGGCATCCTCATCGAAGGAGAACCCGTACTGAAACCCGGAGCACCCGCCCCCGGTGATAAACACGCGCAATTTAAGTGCGGTGTTCTCTTCTTCGCTAACGAGCTCCCGCACTTTATTCACCGCGCGGTCAGACAGGGTGATGGCGTTCGGATCAAAAGCTTCAGCAACAGTCATGCAATTCCAATGGTCCAGTGATGGAAGGACTAAGTTTTTTGTGATCTCCCAAGGGTTCCAAGATCAGCGCGCCCTAAGGCTAGTAAAACCCAGCGCGCAACTCAAGTATAGCGAGGGACGCCGGCGACCGCCATGGCTGTCTCGTCATCAGGGCAAAAGGCCGGGCAAGGCAATGCCCGCGCTCTCGTCCTCACCGAACATCAGGTTCATACACTGAATAGCCTGGCCCGCCGCCCCCTTGACCAGGTTGTCCTCCACCACCGTCACCACGACGGTTTCGCGGTTCTGGGGCACGCTCAGTGCCAACTGGCAGGTATTGGCGCCGCGTACGCTTCGGGTCTGGGGGTACTGTCCGGCGGGCAGGACGTCCACAAAGGGCTCATGGGCATAGGCGTCTTCGTAGAGCGCCTGCAGGTCAGCGGCACGCCCCGCAGCATTCAAGGCGCCGTACAGGGTGGCATGAATCCCGCGAATCATAGGTGCGAGGTGCGGAACAAAGGTCAGGGACACCGGCTGAGCCGCCATAGCCGACAATCCCTGCTCTATTTCGGGCAGATGCCGGTGGCCACTCACCCCGTAGGCCTTGAAGCTGTCGCTTACCTCACTCAGAAGGTTGTCGATTTTGGCCTGCCTTCCCGCACCGCTGACACCGGAAACGGCATTGGCGATGAGCGTCTGCGTGTCTATCAACCCCTCCTCCAGTAAAGGCATGAATCCCAATTGCACGGCGGTGGGATAGCATCCGGGACAGGCCAGGAGTCTTGCATCGCGAATCGTCTCACGGTGTCGCTCCGGGAGGCCATAGACAGCCTCCCCAAGGAGTTCGGGACAAAGGTGGGGTTCGCCATACCACTGCTCCCAAAGGCCGGCGTCACGAATACGAAAATCCGCCGAGAGGTCGATGACCCGGGCACCCGCCGCCAGCAAGGCGGGTACGCTGCGCATGGCGACATTGTGAGGGGTCGCAAAAAACACCACATCGCAAGCCGCCAGGGCCTCATCATCGGGATCACTGAAACTCAGTTCGATGCGACCCCGGAGGCTGGGAAAGAGATCCGCCACGGGCCGCCCCGCCTCTGCGCGGGAGGTAATCAGAGCTATATCCACCCGGGGATGGGCGAGCAGCAGCCGGAGAAGCTCCACGCCCGTGTACCCCGTGCCACCCACTATACCGACCTTGATCATGCTGCCTCCACTCTCTGAGGCGCTGGAGTATATCGCCAAAGCGCGACGAAGAATTGCTACCATTAACCCTTTAACGCTGGAATAGCCGCTTGCCCTTCAGCTTCGGATCCTACCGCCGCGCCCTGACGCGCTACGACTCTGTACCGGCCTATGCGCTGCTGGGCATCATCGCTGGCATCTCTTCCGGCGCAGCCGTCATCGCCTTTGAACACGGTATCGACCACCTCGCTTTACTCTGGGGCGTAGGAAATCGCGCAGAAGACTACGAAGGCCTGGACACCCTTTCCCGCTTTTTATTGCCCGTGCTGGGTGGCCTGACCCTGGGTCTGATCTTTACTTTTTTGCGCCCGGAGGATCGGGAAGTGGGCATTGTCCACGTCATCAGTCGCCTCCACAGCAACTACGGCATGCTCCCCTGGCGTAATGCTGTGGTGCAGTTCTGTGCCGGCATTGTGGCCCTCGCTACAGGACAGTCCGGGGGAAGGGAGGGTCCCGGCGTGCATCTCGGCAGCGCCATTAACAGCGTTATCGGCCAAAGGCTCGCCCTGCCGAACAACAGTCTCCGTATTCTTATTGCCTGCGGGTCCGCAGGGGGTATCGCTGCTGCGTTCAATACGCCTCTTGCCGGCGTGATTTTTGCGATGGAGGTCATCATCGCCGAGTACACCGTGGTGGGTTTTATGCCCGTCATGCTGTCGGCGGTAGCCGCTTCCGTGCTGAGTCAGCGCTTTGGTGGAGGCGCCGAAATCTTTGACATGTCCCGGGCGCAGCTGACCACGCTGTGGGAAATACCCTACATTGCGCTCCTGGGCTTTCTCTGTGGCTGTGCTGCCGCCATGCTTATTCGCGTGAGCACCATTGGTGCAAGTTTTGGCAAGTGGCCCGTGATGCTCCGCTTCACCCTGGCGGGGCTTGTCACCGGTGCCCTCGGTATCGCCATTCCCGAAACCCTGGGCATTGGCTACGACACCCTGGGGAATGTGATGTACGGCCAGATTGCCCTCGGCGCTCTACTCTTGATCGCCGGCGCAAAAATCTTCGCCACGGGGATCAGTGTCGGTTTTGGTATGCCCGTGGGAATCATCGGACCTACGCTTCTCATTGGCGCCTGCGTCGGGGGCTTTTTCGGACAACTGGGAAATCAGCTCTACCCCGTGGTTGCTCCGGACCCCACGCTTTACGTGACCATCGGTATGGCGGCGGCCATGGGCGCCGCCTTTGGTGCACCGCTCGCGGCCTGTCTCGCCGCGATTGAACTGACGCAAAGCACCAGCGTCGCCATGCCCGCCATGCTCGCCATCATCGTGGCCAACCTCACCAATCTCAGCGTCTTCCGACAGCGCTCGGCGCACCGCAGCGTGCTCAGCCAACTGCGGCGCCAGCTGCCCGACGACCCCCTGAATCAACTCCTCCACCGCACGGATGTCAACGCGGTAATCGACGGTAGCGTCGTGGTCATTGGTGAGCAGGTCAAACCGGCGGTCTCCGCAACCCTTGCCCTCCAGGTGCCCAACTGGTGTCTCGTCAGTCGCGAGGGGGAAGACCTGTTCCTCGTAAGCGGTCACGAACTTATGGACTGGCTGGAAGAGGCGCCGCCCCCAAACCCGGATGAGCCCTCAATTCGCAGTGTCACGGAATCATCCCTGCGGCGCTGGACCATCGCGGTCGTGCCGGAGCAGGCGACCCTCAGACAGGTGCTGGATATTCTAAAGGCCCGCACCGTCGAGGCCGTCTGTGTGTACACTCGCGGGAGGAAAGGTGAAAGACGTCTCCGCGGCATCGTGACCCGGGACCGCATCGAGCGCTTCACCCTCGATCACTTAAATACCTGACCGCTAACACCAAGGATTAGATACATGCTCTGGTTGCGCGCCCTTCACATCATTTTCGTCGTCTGCTGGTTTGCGGGCCTGTTCTATCTGCCACGACTCTTTGTCAACTACGCCGCTTGCGAGCACCCGGAGACCCGCGCCCAACTGGCCCTCATGTCGCGCAAGCTCTACCGCTTTGTAACCCCCTTTATGGCGCTCACCATCGTGTTTGGTGTGGGCCTTATCAGCGTGAACGCCAGCTATTATCTCGGCGCCACCTGGCTGTGGCTGAAGCTGGCCGGCGTGGCCTTTCTCGTGGTTTACCATTTTCAGTGCGGACGCTACGTGAAGCGTATCAACGCCAACGAGGACGATCACAGCCACGTGTTCTATCGATTCTTTAATGAGATCCCCGTGTTCTTTCTGTTTGCCATCGTATTTCTGGTAGTCCTCAAGCCGTTCTGACACCATTGCGACAAAAGCAGCGATTGCGGGGAGAAAGCGTCATAATTGCTGATTAAATTCGTCCAGCCATCACACTGAACTGCTGTGACAACCCAAGACAACTAAAGAAGGAACGGCAATAACATGAGCCGATCAGCCGAGCTTTTCGAACGTGCATCCCGACACATCCCCGGAGGAGTGAACTCTCCCGTACGAGCCTTCAAGGCCGTCGGCGGCACACCCATATTCATTGATCGGGCCGAGGGCCCCTACATCTTCGATTGCGACGGCAAGCGCTACACGGACTACGTACTATCCTGGGGCCCCATGATCATGGGACACAATCATCCGGAAGTGCGGGAAGCGGTGGTAAAGCAGTCAGAGAAAGGTCTCAGCTTCGGCGCCCCCACGGAACTCGAGATCGAACTAGCGGATACCATTTGCGACATCATGCCGAACATGGACCTGGTGCGCATGGTGAATTCCGGCACCGAGGCCACCATGAGTGCCATACGCCTGGCCCGTGGTTACACCGGCCGCGATATCATTGTGAAGTTTGAGGGCTGCTACCACGGACACTCGGATTCGCTGCTGATCAAAGCGGGCTCTGGCGCGCTCACCCTGGGCGTCCCCAGCTCCCCCGGTGTTCCCGCCGCTCTGGCGGACTACACCATGACCCTCACCTACAACGATCCCGAAGAGTTGCGCAAAGCGTTTGCGGAACACGGCGATCGCATTGCCTGCCTCATCGTTGAGCCCGTGACGGGCAATATGAATTGCGTGCTCCCCACGCCGGAATTCCTCACGGCCATGCGTGAAGTCTGTACTGCCAGCGGCGCGGTCCTGATTCTCGACGAGGTCATGACCGGTTTTCGGTTCGGCACCCACGGCGCCCAGGGTCATCTGGGCATCGAAGCCGACCTCACCTGTCTGGGGAAGATCGTCGGCGGCGGTATGCCCGTCGGCGCCTTTGGCGGCAAACGCGAGATCATGGAGCAGATTGCGCCCCTGGGTCCGGTTTATCAGGCTGGCACCCTGTCGGGCAATCCCATCGCCATGGCTGCGGGACTTGCCACCATGCGTATCATTTCCCGTCCCGGGTTTTATGAGCCCATTTTTGCTCACACCCAGGCGATCTGCGACGGCATGCAGCAGGCTGCGGACAAGGCAGGTGTGCCCTTTACCACCAACCACGCGGGTACCATGTTCGGCGGCTTCTTCACGGACGCCGACAGCGTATCCAATTACGCCGACGTCATGGCCTGCGATACGGACAGCTTTGCTCGCTTCTTTCACCATATGCTGGAGCTGGGCGTGTATCTCGCACCCGCCTCCTACGAAGCGGGTTTTATGTCGGCAGCGCACACGGACGCCGATATCGAAGAAACCGTCGCGGCCGCTGCTACCGCTTTCGCAGCCCTTTAAGTTTCGGAGTACGCATCTATGGCCTTTGCATCAACCCGCGGTCCGTTTCCTGGCACGCGCATGCGCCGCCTTCGTGCGAACGACTTCGCCCGGCGCCTGGTTCGGGAGAACGCCCTGTCACCCAATGACCTCATTTACCCGGTTTTTGTCCTCGAGGGAGAGAATCAGCGGGAAGCTGTGCCTTCCATGCCGGGCGTGGAGCGTCTGAGCATTGATCTCCTGATAGAGCTTGCGGGAGAGATGGTGACGCTGGGTATTCCGGCCATCGCCCTGTTTCCTGTGGTATCCACAGAGAAGAAAAGCCTCGAAGCCGAGGAAGCTTTCAACCCGGACGGCCTCGCCCAGCGTGCCGTGCGTGCTCTGAAAGCGGCGCAACCGGCATTGGGCGTGATGACCGATGTGGCCCTGGATCCCTTCACCACCCATGGTCAGGACGGCATCATCGATGAGCAGGGCTATGTACTGAATGATCGCACTACCGAGGTGCTGGTGCGGCAGGCCGCCAGCCACGCGGCGGCGGGTGCCGATGTCGTGGCTCCCTCAGACATGATGGACGGTCGCATCGGGGCCATTCGCAGGGTTCTCGAGGACGGCGGACACGTCAACACACTCATCATGTCCTACGCGGCCAAGTACGCCTCCAGCTACTACGGGCCCTTTCGCGATGCCGTGGGCTCCGCGGGCAACATCAAGGGCGGCAACAAATTCAGCTACCAGATGGATCCCGCCAACAGCGATGAAGCCCTCCATGAGTGCGCCCTGGATTTAAACGAGGGCGCGGACATGATCATGGTCAAGCCTGGTATGCCCTACCTCGATATCGCCCGGCGCGTCAGCGAGGAGCTCAAGGCGCCCACTTTTGCCTATCAGGTAAGTGGTGAGTACGCCATGCATATGGCGGCCTTTGAACACGGCTGGCTCGATCGCGACGCGGTGATGCTGGAGTCATTGCTGGCCTTCAAGCGCGCCGGATGCGTTGGCATTCTCAGCTACTTTGCCCTGGATGCGGCTCGCGCGCTCCAGTAACAGGGCCGCGGTGATGCGCGGGCTCGCCGGGGCCCTCGCCCTGGCACTCCTCCCTGCCTCCGGCAACCTGCGTGCCGAGTGCGGCTGCTTGTGGGAAGGCTCCTTCAGCGACGTTCAGGCATCCGCGGATCTCGTCGTGGCCGCAGAGGTCCTGCGAATCAAAGGCAACGCCGTGGATATTGCCATAGAGGAACAGCTGCGGGGCGAAGCGTATCTGGACGACATCCGCGTGTGGATGGAGACGCGGGATTACTGCCGGCCACCGGCGGAGGAATTTCCCGTAGGATCCCGCTGGATACTGGCGCTCAAACGCATCACCGACGTGCCCGATGACGGTTTCGATCCCTCGACACCCAACCAGAGTTTTGGCCGTCGCGACGATTACTACCTGTCGAGCTGCGGCGGTTACTGGCTGACCTATAACGGCGAGGTGGTCACGGGTAACCTCGTTAATGCGCCCCGCTGGGCCAGAGATCCGGACATGACGCCGGTGTTTATGGATGTCCTCCGTGCTTTTTTGCGCGGCGAAACTGACAGCGAGGCCCTCCTGGAGGCCAGCCGGGAAGATCCCGCCATGATGGAGCTGTTTCTGGACACCAAGGCATTTCTTCGGGGCGATGAAGACATCGGCCGGCAGTAAGGGCCTCGACGAGGCGAGCGCCTAAAACCTGCGCCAGCGCTTACGCCCGGGAGATTTCCCGGCCACCACGTCCATGAGCTCATCCAGCATGCGCAGGGACAGGCCCCAGATCCGCCGCTCCTCATAGAAATAACAGGGCATGCGCAGCTTGATGCCGTTGCGCTCCCAGACCATTTCTTCGCGGTTATCCGTATCCAGTAAAAACTCCAGAGGCACCCACACCACCTCCGCTACTTCATGGTTGGGGTGGAAGTTCACACTCCGCTCCAGATGGAAGACATAGGGCGATATCACCAGCCCGCGGAATCGGCTATTGATCGCATTAAGCTCAGACAAGGCCCCGATACAGGGCTCCTGCGCCCCCAGATGGAGGCCGATTTCTTCCTCCGTTTCTCGCCGGGCGGTTTCCAGATCACTTTCATCGTCGGGCTCTTTTCGCCCGCCGGGAAAGGCCATCTGCCCCGACCAGGGGTCGCCCTCCCGATCCGACCGGCGGATCATCAATACGCCCAACTCCCCCTCCCTAAGCTGCAATATCAGCGCCACAGCCGCGCGCTTCATGATGCCCTTCAGCCATTTTCGGGAGGGCCGATGGCCCGCCAGCCTGGATTCGGCCATTTGTAGGAGAGCGATGGACACGGTTGTAAGCCTTGATAAGTAACGAAGAAAAACACAGGTGACTTCCATGGTACCGCTTGCTCGCAAGCGCGGCATCCTGCCCGTGGCTCCGGGCAATACCACGGAGCCATAAACTGCCTGCCCCTACGCCCACCGGCGGCGAGTCATTTACACTGCATACCACCACATGCCCGGGTGTCTTTGTGTCAGCCACTAACGAACAACCAAGCAAGCTGTTTTCCCTGGAGAATCTCGCGCTCAGCTATCGTGCCAAACCCGCTTTACAGGGCATCTCCTGGCGCTGGGTGCCGGGGGAGCACTGGGCGATACTCGGCGCCAACGGTGCCGGCAAAACAGCGCTGGCAACGGTCATTGCCGGGGAGCAGACCCGCTTTGCCGGGTCGTTTAATCGCAGCCCGACGTTACGGGATGGCGGCACCGCCTACGTCTGCTTCGAGCGTGGTCGGCGCCTTTGGGAACGGGATCAGAAGCTCGATTGTGCAGAATTTGAAGCAAACGCCCGGGATGAGGGCACCCGGGTAAAAGATCTGTTGCAGACCGAGGACTGGTCACAAACAGAGCGCGATGCGCTTATCGAGCTTCTGGGCATTCGCGATATTCTGGATCGCGGGCTGCGCTACATCAGCACCGGACAGATGCGCAAAGCGCTGCTGGCCAGCGCGCTGTTCGCCAGACCCGCCCTGTTGATTCTTGACAGCCCCCTTGATGGACTGGACCTGGCCACTCAGGAACGACTGCGGGAAGCCCTCGACAGCATCATGGCACGCAGCCCCGCTGTGCTGACGCTGTGCCGGAGTCCTGAGGAAATCCCCGGTGCCTGTAACAGACTCATGCTCCTCGACGGCGGACGAATCATCGCCATGGGCGACCCGCAAACGGTGCTTGATAGTCCCGAGGGACGGCGTTTATTGGAACCGGCCACCGTAGCATTCGGCGCGCTTCCCAAAGCGAAGTCCACCGCTGAGCCCTCTCGCTCCGAACCCACGATAGAACTTCAGGATGTCTCGGTCTCCTTCGGAGATCTCTGCGTTTTTCGAAACCTCGACTGGTCCATGGCGCCAGATCAGCACACACTGATCGTCGGTCCCAACGGCTGTGGCAAAAGTACCTTGCTGGACCTTCTCACCGGGGATAATCACAAGGCCTACGGGCAGCAGGTTTCGCTTTTTGGCCGGCGTCGCGGCAGCGGTGAAAGTGTCTGGGACATCAAAGCCCGCTTCGGCCGGGTGGATGCCCGCATGCAATTCGCTGTGCCCAGCGGCAGCACCGTGGAATCCGTCGTTCTCTCGGGATTTTTTGACAGTGTTGGGCTCCGGGACCGACCCAGCGACCTCCAGCGTTCCAGCGCGCGGGAGTGGCTCAGGGCTCTAGGGTTATCCGCGCAGGTCGACAGGGAATTTCATACTCTGAGTTTCGGTCTCCAGCGCCTGGTGCTTTTGGCGCGGGCCATGGTCAAAGAGCCCGAGATATTACTCCTCGATGAGGCCACCCTGAGCCTCGACCCCCGCCACCGGCAAATGCTTCTGGCAGCTGTGGATCACCTTGTCGATCGGGGGCGATGTCAGCTGTTGTTTGTCAGTCACACCGTGGGGGAACTGCCCCGCTGTATCAATCAGATGCTGCAATTTGAGCCTAGGGAGGATGGCTCGCGGACTCGTGTCAGCGAGCGCTAACGACCGCATCGATCTCCAGATCTCAAAGACCCCTGGCACAGGCTCTTCGTGATCGCCTTGCTAGTCGATAAACTGTCGGAGCTTTGTGCAGGTGGACGCGCCGCAATACAACAAGCCCCGCTCAGCACTGGCGGAGGCCCGCCCGGGTCTTCCCGCGGCCGCATGGCTTCGCGCCAACTCCAGATAAACTTCAGCGCGCTGGGGCGCAATGCGCAGGGCCCGTTCGAGACGGGCAAAGCTCGCCGATAAATCCCCCTGCTCCCGAAAGGCGCGAGCCTCGTCCAGCAAACTATCGACGGGGCTCCTTGCGGGCGGCGAGCTTCTATCGGTGGGCGCGGTCGGCGTCGACGGCGCGGGAATCGTGGGCGTGGGCATGCGCGAAGACCGCTCTCGGGCTTCGGGGGCCTCGGGTGGTACCGGGCTGGGACCGGATGCACAGGCAGCGAGGGCAAGGAGAACAACAACCAGCAGTAAGCTCTGAAAAGCGCTCGGGGAACCCATCATCGGTCACCGCCACCGAACAGCTTCTCGAACCAGCCCCGAATGCCCTCGGACTTAGGCGCACAGCCAGTGCTGCGAACGGGTTGAGACCCGGTGATGAACGGCAGCAGACGCGCATTGGCACAGCCCTCTCCCGTGAGCTCCCCGCTGCGATCATCCACACGATGAAGCTCGACACCCGCGGGCATTCGATAACTGAGAGGGCGGGTCGCGGCCTGGGCCATGAAGTCTGCCCAGATACGCAGTGCTCCGCTCGAGCCTGTCAGGCCCGTCGCATTGTTGTTGTCCCGCCCGATCCACGTCACCGCGAGCAAATCACCCGAGAAGCCCGCGAACCAGGAGTCGCGACCATCGTTGGTGGTCCCGGTTTTTCCCGCCACGTGAAAGTCCTCGGCAAGGCTGCGGTAAACCCCCCGTCCCGTTCCCTCGCGTACCACCTCCCGCAGGGCGTAGTGGAGGAGATGAATGGCACGGGGATCCACAGCGCGCTCGTACTCGGTGATGTTATTGCGCAAAATTTCTCCCCTGCGATTGACGATGGACAGAATGCTACGGAGCGGCGTGCGCGTGCCGTCAACGGCAATCGTCTGGTAAACCCGCGCCATCATCAAGGGGGAATATTCTCCCGCGCCCAATACGAGGGAGGGCACCCTCGGCACGTCCTGGCGCAGACCCAGGCGCTGCAACATATCCACCACCGCCGGCAATCCGATATCCATACCCAGGCGGGCCGTTGCCTGATTGTAGGATTTGGCCAGCGCGCGATGGAGTAAAACATCGCCATGGGATTCCCGGTCAAAGTTACGCGGCGCCCAGACATCGCCGTTAGGTCCCGCCACACGCAAGGTGGAATCATCCAGGGGTGTCGCCAGGGTATAGGCCTCCGGCTGCTCCAGCGCCGCCAGATAGACCGCAGGTTTTAGGAGAGAGCCTGCGGGGCGCCGCGCATCGAGGGCACGGTTAAATCCTGTGGTCCGCGGCTTTCGCCCTCCCACGATTGCTACAACCTCACCATTGACTGTCCGCGTCACGACGCTCGCCGTCTGCAGATCGCCCGCGGGATTGAGGGCGTCCATGATGCGCGTGGTACTCAGCTCAAGCTGCTCCTGAAGCCGCGGGTCAAAAGGCGTGAATATCCGCAGCCCCGCCGTGGCGTAATCCTCTTTGCGGTACTGCTCCGTCAGATGACGTCTCACGAGATCCAGGTAGGCGGGAAAGGTGTCCGAGCGTCGGGAGCCACCCACGGACAGAGGCATGGCCTGCGCGACCACGGCCTGCTCTTCGTTGATTACCCCCTGCTCCGCCATGACCTGCAGCACGAGATCCCGACGCTCCCGGGCCCGCGCGGGGTTGCGCTGGGGATTGTAGAAACTGGGGCCTCGGATCATCCCGATGAGCAGCGCCTGCTGATGCAGTCCCAACTCCTCAAGGGGGCTGTCGAAGTAATGGTGCGCAGCGAGGGCAAAGCCATGGATTGCCCGGGGACCGTCCTGCCCGAGGTACACCTCGTTCATGTAACTCTCGAGGATCTCCGGCTTGTCGTAATGCAGCTCCATAAGCATGGCCATAAACAGCTCAATGAGCTTTCGCCTGAGCGTCCGCTCGGAGCTCAGGTAGTAGTTCTTCACCAGCTGCTGCGTGATGGTGCTGCCGCCGGCAACGACCCGCCCCGAGCGCATATTACCCAGCGCGGCGCGAACAATACCCGTGGGTGAAAAACCCAGGTGCGAATAGAAGTTGCGATCCTCGATGGCGAGCAAACCGCCCTGCAGGGTGTCAGGCACCTCCTCAAGGCGCAGGAGCAGACGATCCTCGCCGTGGGCAGGGTAAATCCCGCCCATCTGCAGGGGTTCAAGACGAAGAATATCCAGCTCCGCCCCGGCGCTGCTTAATCCCTGGAGACTGGCAGAGGAAAACTCCAGCGTCGCCATGCGCGCCGGTTCGCGGCCGTCGGGGAAAACAAAGCCCCGGCTGTGGAGCCGCACACGGTTGCCGACGACTTCGTACTCACCGCGATCGCGCACCCGACTCACCCGGCGATATCCAAGGCGCTCCAGCTCGCCCAGCACCGCCGCCTGGGGCAGGCGAGCACCCACAAACAACTCCAGGGGCCGGGCAAAGACCTGAGCCGGCAGGGCGTAGCGCTTGCTTTCGAAGGTGTCGGTTATGAGCGCGTTGAGATAAAACAGCCCAACGAGGAACACAGCGACCAAAACGAGGGCGAGCTTACGCAAAAAGGAAAGGAGGCGGTTCATGGCCGCGCAGTGTACTTCGCCGCTCAGTCAGCAGCCACAGATAGGATCACATTCAGGAGCTACCCTACACATCACGGGGCAAGATGCGCATAATGCCGCGCTAGAAGAGATGCGGATGACAACATGAAGCAGTTCAAAGTGTACGGACTGGGCGCAGCGCTGGTGGACACGGAGATCCGGGTAGACGACGCGCTCCTCGCGGAGCTCGGCGTCGAGAAGGGCCTGATGACCCTGGTTGACGGCAACCGTCGCGGGGAACTGCTCCGGGCACTGGATGGCCACCTTGTAGAGGCCAGCCACGCCAGCGGCGGTAGTGCAGGGAACTCCGTCATCGCCACGGCGCTGTTTGGCGGCAACTGCTTCATGAGCTGTCGCGTAGCCGATGACGCGGATGGACGCATCTATCTATCGGACCTCCGTGACGCCGGCGTGAGTTTTCCACCACCGGCGAACACCGACGATCCCACGGGCAAGTGCCTGGTGCTTGTCACCCCCGATGCAGAGCGCAGCATGAACAGCTTTCTCGGCGCCTCGGAAGGTCTCAGCATTGATCAGTTGGATCCCGATGCTATAGCAAATTCAGAGTACGTTTACCTTGAGGGCTATCAGGTGAGCTCCGAAACAGGACTCGCCGCGGCGATTCGTGCCCGGGAGATCGCCCGGGAAGCCGGCGTGCCCGTGGCCCTGAGCTTTTCCGATCCGGGCATGGTGGAGTTCTTCCCCGAGCAATTCCGTAAGATGGTGGGCGCTGGGGTCGACTTGGTATTCGCCAACGAAGCGGAGGCCAAAAGCTGGACCGGCATGTCCACATTGGCCGACGCGGTGGAAGCGATGAAAGACACGGCGACGCGTTTTGTGATCACCCGGGGAGGCGATGGTGCGCTGTGCTTTGACGGTGAACAGCTCCATGACATTCCCGTGCATACGGTGGATGCAATAGACAGTAACGGGGCCGGAGACATGTTTGCAGGTGCTTTCCTGTACGCCTTGACGGAAGGCGAGGATTTCCCCACCGCCGGCCGTTTTGCAGCCTATGCCTCGGGTATTGTGGTGTCGCAGTGGGGCCCTCGCCTTGCGCCGGAGCAGTATGGGACACTACGGGATACCTTCTTCGGCAAAAACTGATTCCCCGGGGACTTACGCCGGGACATCAAGCCCGTATAAGAACCCCGTCAACAAGCAGGAAAAACAGCGATCATGGACAAGCCGCATATCAAGACCGACCCGCTCTATCAGCTGTTGCGGCAGGAAGACATCAAGGCGTTCAACGAGCAGCGCGACAGCCTCGATTGCAGCAAGCTGCGCAACGGTGATTATCGCGGTCGGGATTTGAGAAACATGAATGCCCAGGGTCTGGACTTCAGCAACTCCTATTTCCGCAACGCCGACCTTTCGGGCATCGATTTTCGATCCACCAATCTGGAGGGTGCCAGCTTCCTGGATGCAAAGTTATCGGGAGTCTACTTCCCCGAAGAGCTCAGTGCCGAGGAGATCCGTCTATCTCTGGATACGGGCACCCGCCTCCGCTATCGCAAAAATTGAACCGTCTGGCCTCCGGCGCAGCGCTCCTAACCCTGGGCCAGAAGGTCGCGCAGATCAATGATCGCAGCGTTCGCGCGGCTGATATAGGACGCCATAATCAGTGAGTGATTGGCGAGGGGACCGAAGCCAGAGCCGTTGAGGATCATGGGGCTCCAAATCACGCCCTGAGTTCCCTCGAGCTCCCGAATGATCTGACGCAAACTCACCTGGGCATTTTTGTTCTGGAGAATATCCTCGAAGTCTACCTCTATTGCTTTGAGGAAGTGGATCAGGGCCCAGGCAGCACCCCGGGATTCAAAAAACACGTCATCGATCTCGCTCCAGGGCGTACGCACCTCCACCTCGTTGGGTACCGCCGTAGACTGGCTGGCATTACCGTCCCCGGCAAGATCCGTGTTCAAGCGACGATCCGACACGCTGGCAGACAGACGTTGGGACAGGCTGCCCAGGCGGGTATTCACCATCGCCAGCCATTCCCGAAGATTGTCTGCCCGGGCGTAGAACTGAGCGTTCTGGGCATCGGGATCCATAAGGCGACGGAGATAGGACTCCGTGGCGCGCATGGCCTTGCGGTATTCGGTCTCCGTAGCGGGAAGCAGCCAGCTGGTGGACTGAAAATTCAGGAGCGGCTCTGCCTTTGAAAGGTCTTGGTCCTCTTTTGACTGGGACTGGGACCGGGAAAAAAACTCGCGCATGGCCCGCACCAGATCCCGGGACTGAATGAGCACGCCGTACTCCCAGTTAGGGATATTGTCGAGATAGACGCCGGGAGGGAACCGGTCGTTGTGCAGATAACCACCGGGCTTGGACAACATCGTATCGACCACCCCCAAAAGTGCCGAGGTGGTGATCACACCAGTGACCAGGGGCTCGGCGCTAGCTGCGACCACGACGCCATCCGGAGCGGTGTCCGCGCTGAGGCTGCTGTGGTAGCCGCGGGCCCGCTCAACCACATCGAATTGCGCGGGGGTCATGCTCCAATAGAGGCCCAGAATCACTACTATGGCCAGATAAATCGCGGAACCGGCCAGCCCTATGGACAACCAGCGACCCTGGGGCAGATAGTCATCGGCGAAATTACGCAGACGCCGTGCCAGACTCAGTTTGGGCACATCGGACCCCGTGGGCGTATCGTCAGTCATTGCCTTGCTTCCGGTTGCTTAGTGGTGGTCGTGGCTGTTGCCCGCATCGTCGGTATTGGCGCTACCCGGCGCAGATCGGCGTACGGTGGCATCGGCGCAAACATCGCCGTTGCTGGTCTGCAGGCAGATGGGCACCACCTCGCCTTCGGCGGGTGTGCGCTCAAGCCCCATCAACATGATATGCAGGCCTCCGGGCTTCAGCTGAACCATCGTCCCCGCGTCCACGGTGAGGGTATCTACGGCCCTCATCATGGAGCGGCCTTCCTCGACTCTGGTTTCATGGAGGCTGGCGGCTCCAAAGCTGGAGCTGGCACCGAGGACGGACAGGGGGGCTGCATCGGGATTATGAAGCTGCAGGTAAACGGCGGTCATGGTCTGCCCCGGCGGCATCGCGCGAACCCAGGCATCAGAGAGCTGCGGCGTTTCTGCGACAACGAGGCAGCTTACGGCAGAAAAAAGCACAAATAGTGGAACTCTCACATCAATCATGAACCAAAGCATCCTGTTAGGAGTAAACACTCACCATCACCGGTTGTGCTACAAGGTCTCTCACCGGCCTTCTGTCGCCCATCTACCGTTGATCCAGCGGTTATCGTCGCTGCCCCTCGAGCGAGGTGATGGCGATAATCGCGTAGTTTAACAACATGCCTGCGGACGCGGAGAAGCATAAGCCGCATCTGAGCAGCGAGACCACGGTACAATAGACCGCAGGCCAACAAGGTTCGTTCATGTTTTACAAGCCAACAATTGATAATGCGGTAACCTTGTTCCGACGATCCGGGTTCGCCCCAATGGTCCCTGTTGCACTATGCCTGGCACTGAGCGCTCTCATGGTGGTCCCGGCTCTGGGGCAGGCGGACTCTCTGGAAAGCACTGCAGTCCAGACCACCCTGGGCTCGCCACAATTCACCCAGCCGGAGTTTCTCCCCGTAGAAGAGGCCTACCCCCTCGCCGTGGAAGCGACCGGTGCTGACAGCCTTCGTCTTGTGTGGCAGATGCCCCCGGGCTACTACCTCTACCAACATGCTTTTCGCTTTGAGATTGCCAAAGACGGGCTGACGGAAACCCTGGCCCCTGAATTTCCTCCAGCCCTTGAGCGGGAGGACGAATTCTTCGGCCGTGTACAGGTGTATTACGACAGCGTGGATATGGCGCTCAGCCTCCCGGCGGCCATGACCGAGGGACAGCTTCGCGTCACCTCCCAGGGCTGCGCCGATGCGGGACTCTGCTACCCACCGCGCACCCAGCAATTCGCTCTGACCGGTAATCTGGCAGACGGGGATGTCCTCCAGGAGCTGCTCAGCACGCCGGCTGTCCGCCCAACCGCGAGCACCCCGATCACAAACCGCAGCGCCGCTCCGACCCAGGGGCTGCTTTTCATGATGCTCCTCGCCTTCGGGGGCGGCCTCATTCTCAACTTAATGCCCTGTGTACTGCCCATTCTTTCTCTCAAAGTGTTGGGATTTGCTTCAGCGCCCCCCGAGGAACGACGGCATCACGGCTGGCTGTACAGTGCCGGCGTCGTTTTGAGCTTTCTCATCGTTGCGGGAATTCTCCTGGGTCTGAGAGGTGCCGGGCAGGCCATCGGCTGGGGTTTTCAACTCCAGTCACCGGGCTTTGTTATCGCCCTCGCCTATCTCTTCGTGGTTATGGGGCTTGCGCTCAGCGGCCTCATCCAGTTGGGCAATCGTTTTATGAACCTGGGGAGCGATCTCGCAGCCCAGGGCGGCGCCAGCGGCAGCTTCTTCACCGGCGTGCTGGCGGTGGTGGTCGCAAGTCCCTGCACGGCGCCGTTCATGGGAACCGCCCTGGGCTATGCCCTGGTGCAGCCGCCCCTGCCGGGTCTTGCGGTGTTCGCCGCCCTGGGCGCCGGCATGGCCGCCCCCATGCTGATGCTGTCCTACAGCGCGACCGCAAGACGCCTGCTGCCGCGTCCCGGCCCCTGGATGGAAAGACTCAAGGAAGCGCTGGCGTTCCCCCTCTATGCGACGGCACTGTGGCTTTTCTGGGTTGCCGGCCGGCAAACCAGTATTGATGTGATGGCTGCCGCCCTGCTGGGAACCTTGTTCATCGCCCTTGGGCTATGGCTGTGGCGGGGTGCCCTGGTCGCCAAAGGCACCGCCATCGCCTGCATCGCCCTGGCTGTGGTCTTCGCAAGCTGGCGCCCGGCGCAACTCAACGAAAACTCCACATTACCTGCAGGCACCGTGGCCTACAGCCCCGCAGCCTTGAGCGCCCTGATCGCTGAGGGCAAACCCGTGTTTGTGGATGTGACGGCCGACTGGTGCATTACCTGTCTTGCCAATGAGCGCGCAGTGCTGTTGACCACGCGGGTGCAGGACGCTTTCCGGGATTCCGGCGTTACCTACATGATCGCGGACTGGACAGATTATGACCCGGTCATTGCCGACTTTGTGGCCAGTCACGATCGCAGCGGCATCCCCCTCTACGTGCTCTACAACGGAACACAAACCCCGCGGGTGCTCCCGCAGTTATTGCGCACACAGACGGTGCTCTCAGCCCTGGAAGACGTAGCTCAAATGTCAGTGGCTGCAGCGGATGCCCCCTAGGATACAAACCGGCGGCTAATTTCGGTAAAAACGCCGGCAACTTCGACAAAACGCCCGGTTTTCTGGACAAACGCCGCTTTTTACGCAACACTTCGCTCAAATAATAGTGTTTGAGCGATTCATGGCCCGAGTTTTAGTACTGCACGGCCCCAACCTGAACATGTTGGGAGAGCGTGAGCCCGCAATCTACGGCGCCGACACCCTGCAGAGCATCAACGAGGGGCTCCAGGCGCTGGCGGAGGCATCATCCTGCTCTCTCGCCGCCCTGCAAAGCAATGCCGAAGCTGAACTCATTGACGCCGTACAGGCCGCCCGCGGCTCCGGCACCGAGTTCATCATTATTAATCCCGCGGCCTTCACCCATACCAGCATCGCTCTCCGGGACGCCCTCGCCGCCACGCAGCTGCCATTTGTTGAGGTGCATCTTTCCAATGTGCATGCCCGTGAACCCTTCAGACACCACTCGTACTTTTCTGATCTCGCCACGGGCGTGATCTGCGGCCTGGGAGCGCTCGGCTACGAAGCGGCTCTCCATTTCGCGCTGCACTATCTGAAATCCCATTCCCCCGAAGCTGCCAGAGACTGAATCATGGATATTCGCAAGGTTAAAAAGCTGATCGAACTGCTGGAAGAGTCCGGCATTGGTGAGATCGAGATCAAGGAGGGCGAGGAGTCCGTGCGCATCAGCCGCGGTATCAGTGGCGCTCCCGCCCCGGCGCCCCATTACAACTATCCGCCGCCGGCCGCACCGGCCGCCAGCGCGCCCGCCGCAGCCCCGGCGCCCGCGGCCCCGGCCCCGGCACCCGCTGCGGAAGACACCGCCACAACCAACGGCACCGTCGTTAAATCGCCCATGGTGGGCACCTTTTACCGCTCACCATCGCCTTCATCGGCGCCCTTTGTCGAAGTGGGCAAAACCGTGCAGGCCGGTGATGTTCTGTGCATCGTCGAGGCCATGAAAATGATGAACCAGATAGAGGCGGAAGTCTCCGGCACCATCGAAGCGGTATTGGCCAACAGTGGAGAACCGGTGGAGTTTGACCAGCCCCTGTTCTCCATAGTCTGAACAGGCGGGTACTCACAAGATGCTGGAAAAAGTGCTTATCGCTAACCGCGGCGAAATTGCGCTGCGGATTCTGCGCGCCTGCAAGGCCATGGGGATACAAACGGTCGCTGTCTACTCCAAAGCCGACGCCGATCTCATGCACGTTCGCCTCGCCGACGAGGCCATCTGCATCGGTCCTCCGGGAGCGGCGCAGAGCTATCTGCATGCGCCGGCCATCATTTCTGCCGCCGAGGTCAGCAACGCCGACGCCATTCACCCGGGTTACGGCTTCCTTGCGGAGAACGCAGATTTTGCCGAGCAGGTGGAGCAGTCGGGCTTTATTTTTATCGGACCGCGCTCCGAGACCATTCGCCTCATGGGAGACAAGGTGTCCGCCAAGGACGCCATGAAAGCCGCAAACGTTCCCACGGTACCGGGCTCCGACGGCCCCCTTCCGGACGATCCCGAGGAGATGATCGAGATCGGTCGCCAGGTGGGCTACCCGGTCATCATTAAAGCTGCGGCCGGCGGTGGTGGGCGCGGCATGCGCGTGGTGCACAACGAAGCCGCCCTGGTGAACTCGGTGCAAATCACCAAGAGCGAGGCCGCAGCGGCCTTTGGCTCCGACGTGGTTTACATGGAAAAATATCTTCAGCGTCCTCGCCACGTCGAGATACAGGTTATTTCCGATGGCAAAGGCAACACCATTCACCTGGGTGATCGTGACTGCTCTTTGCAGCGTCGCCATCAAAAGGTCATTGAGGAGGCTCCCGCACCGGAAATAGACCCTGTGGCCCGGGAGGAATGCGCGGCGGCCTGCGTGAAGGCCTGCAACGAAATCGGCTACCGCGGCGCAGGCACCTTTGAATTTCTCTATGAGGACGGTGGTTTCTATTTCATCGAAATGAACACGCGGGTGCAGGTAGAGCATCCCGTCAGTGAGCTGATTACCGGGGTAGATATCGTCCGGGAGCAGCTGCGTGTGGCCAGCGACCTGCCCTTGTCCGTGACTCAGGACCAGGTGAGGTTTACGGGCCATGCGATCGAGTGTCGTATCAACGCCGAGGATCCCCAGACCTTCATGCCCTCCCCCGGTCGCATTACCACTTTTCACGCCCCCGGAGGTCCCGGTGTGCGTGTGGATTCGCATATTTATGACGGATACACCGTGCCACCTTTTTACGATTCCCTGATTGCGAAGGTGATCAGCTACGGTGAAGACCGCGACCAGGCCATGGCGCGCATGCGTCAGGCCCTCGATGAGTTGGTCATCGAAGGTATCAGCACCAACACCCAGCTCCACCGGGAGCTGGTGCGGGATGCTTCTTTCATGGCGGGTGGCGTGAGCATTCATTACCTCGAAAGCAAGCTGGAAGACGGCTGACGGTATGAGCTGGCTGCAGCTGCGCCTGGACTGCGGCAAACACAACGCCGAGACACTGGAAGCCGCCCTGCTCACCGCTGGCGCGCTCTCCGTCACCCTGGAGGATCGCGAAGACGAACCTCTCCTGGAGCCCGCCGTCGGGGCCACGCCCCTGTGGCAGGCGATTCGTATTACGGGGCTTTTTGCGGCAGACACGGCGATGGACGGGGTGCTTGCTTCCCTGAAGCATCTGGACGCTGCCGCCAGTGCTCGCGTGGAAATCCTCGAAGACAAGGACTGGGAACGCGAGTGGATGCAGCACTACGAGCCCATGCGCTTTGGGGAACGGGTTTGGATTTGCCCCAGCTGGAAAGAGCCGCCCGAGCGGGACGCCGTGAATCTGCTCCTGGATCCCGGCCTGGCCTTCGGCACGGGCACACACCCCACCACTGCCATGTGTCTTACGGCTCTGGACGGCATGACACTTGACGGCAGCCGCGTCGTCGACTTCGGTTGCGGCTCCGGCATCCTCGGTATCGCGGCTCTGCATCTCGGGGCCACAAGCCTGCTGGCCGTGGATAACGACCCCCAGGCGCTCATCGCTACGGCGGACAACGCCGAGCGCAACGGCATCGACGGCAATCAGCTGAAGATCGCCCTCCCGGGAGACTTTGACCGGGAAGATTGGCAGGGCACCACGGACCTCGTGCTCGCCAACATACTGGCTGGCCCTCTGGCCGGACTGTCGGAGGAGCTTTGCAGCTTTTTGGCGCCGGGTGGGCAACTGGTTCTCGCGGGACTACTCGATACCCAGGCTGACGCCCTCATCAAACACTATGCGCCCCGGCTGGAGCTGTCGGTAGCGAACCAGCAGGCCGAATGGGTTTGTCTCAGCGGTACCTTGACCTGACCTTGACCTGACGTCGATCTGGCCTTGACCTGACCTCGACCTGACCTTGATCAAAAATTGAGCAATTTTTAGCCCTAAAGCCTTTTTTGCCACGCCCCGCTCACGTAGTATTGCGCGTCCTCCAAAACAGCCCCGAAACGGAACCGCGCAAACCACGTCCATGCTCACCATTGGCCCCCACAACACTGCCAACTCCGTGGCCCTCGCGCCCATGGCAGGGGTCACCGATCTCCCTTTCCGGCGCCTCTGCGCCCGCTTTGGTGCGGGATTACTGGTGGGAGAGATGGTACACAGCGATCCGCGCCTCCGAGAGTCCAGAAAAAGCCGGCAGCGCCGTCGCCACGATCTCGAAATTAATCCTCGCTCCGTGCAGATCGTGGGCAACGACCCCCTCCTCATGGCAGAAGCGGCACGTTACAACGTGGCCTGTGGCGCCCAGATCATCGATATCAATATGGGATGCCCGGCAAAAAAAGTCTGCCGCAAGGCGGCGGGCTCGGCGCTTCTGGCCGACGAACCCCTGGTTGCTGCCATCCTGGGGGCGGTAGTCAGCGCGGTGGATGTTCCCGTAACGCTGAAAATTCGCACCGGCGCCGATCCCCTGCACCGAAACGGGACCAGCATCGCCCGCATTGCTGAAGATGCAGGCATTGCCCTCCTTGCAGTCCACGGGCGCACACGCGCCTGTGCTTTTAAAGGAGAGGTGGAGCACGACACCACCGCACGCATCGTAGAAAGCGTGGATATTCCTGTGCTCGCAAATGGCGATATCGCCAGCGCCCGCGACGCTCAGGCGGTGCTTAACCATACGGGCGCTGCGGGCGTGATGGTGGGACGCGCCGCCCAGGGAGCGCCGTGGCTCCCGGGCATGATTGCCGATGCCATTGAGGGGCGTCCCTCGTCGTCACCCGACCTGGCAACCCAGTACGCAGTGATGCGTGAGCACCTCGAAGAACTGCACCGCTTCTACGGTGAGTTTGCGGGCTCACGTATCGCCCGAAAGCACATCGGTTGGTATCTCGACGGGCACCCGCAACTGCAGGCCGAAAAACGCGCGTTCAATCGACTAACGGAAGCCACAGATCAGCTTTCCTTTCTCGACACGCTATTCAATCAGATAGACAAACAGGATCTCGCTGCATGAGTAAGGCCGAGTCTCTGGCTGAAAGCACAGAAGACAACAGTAACGAACTTGAACCTCCGACAATCAGCGGCGCTCTTTTTGAGCTCACCCAGACCAGCGAGGCTGCCACCGTGGCCTCTCTGCGGGAGGCCGTAGACCTTTTCGTCCGCCGCTATCTTGATGAGATGGACGGCGAGATGAGCACCGACTTCTACAATCTGGTGTTGTCAGAGGTGGAAGCGCCTTTGCTCAAAGCGGTGATGGAGTACACCCGACAGAATCAGAGCCGTGCATCAGCGATGCTCGGCCTCAACCGCGGCACCCTACGCAAAAAACTCAAGCAATACGCCATCGACAATCGAGGACCCGCATTGTGAGCGCCAAGCAATCCAATCCAAACACCGACCAATATCCCGTGCGTCGCGCGCTTATCAGCGTTTCAGATAAAACGGGTATCGTGGAGTTTGCCCAGGCGTTGGCAGGCATGGACGTTGCCCTGCTGTCCACGGGCGGCACCTACCGTATGCTCCGTGAAGCGGGGCTGGCCGTCACGGAGGTCGCGGAGCACACGGGCTTTCCCGAAATGATGGACGGGCGGGTCAAAACCCTGCACCCCAAGATACACGGCGGCATTCTGGGGCGTCGCGGAGAAGACGATGCTGCCATGGCGGAGCACGGTATCGACGCCATCGACATGGTTATCGTCAACCTGTATCCCTTCGAAGCCACGGTCGCTGACCCTGACTGCAGCTTCGAAACCGCCATCGAGAACATCGACATTGGTGGCCCCGGCATGCTCCGCGCTGCGGCGAAGAATCACGCCTGGGTGAGCTGCGTTACCCGCGCCGAGGACTACGCAAGAGTCCTTGCTGCCCTGCGCGATAACCAGGGCTGCGTACCCGCCACCCTCCGCCGCGACCTTGCCGTGCGGGCCTTTGAACACACCGCCGCCTATGACGGGGCCATCGCCAATTACCTGGGAGGCCGTCTCGATGAGGAGCCGCAATCCCACGGTCGCACCCTGAATCTCCAATTTCACAAAGTGCAGGACCTGCGCTACGGCGAGAATCCCCACCAGGGCGCTGCCTTTTATCGCGAGCGCAGCGTCAGCGGTCCCTCTCTGGCCACCTCAACGCAGGTGCAGGGCAAGGCGCTTTCCTACAACAATATCGCCGATACGGATGCGGCGCTGGACTGTGTCAGGCAATTTGCCGAGCCTGCCTGTGTCATTGTCAAACATGCCAACCCCTGCGGCGTAGCCACCGGCGAAGACACCCTGAGCGCCTACGAGCGCGCCTATGCGACGGACCCCGAATCCGCTTTCGGGGGCATCATCGCCTTCAATCGGGAGCTTGATCGCGCTACGGCGGCGCTGATCATCGAGCGTCAGTTTGTGGAGGTCATCATTGCACCGTCCATCAGCGATGCCGCAGCCAAGGTACTGACAGACAAAAAGAATGTCCGGGTGCTGACCACGGGCTCTCTCCTGACCCCGGTAGCCGGTCTGGACTACAAAAGAGTCGCCGGCGGCCTGCTGGTGCAGGATCGCGACGAGGTTGTCATCAACCCCGATGATCTCAAAGTCGTGAGCAAGCGCCTCCCCACCGAGGAACAGGCCCGGGACCTGCTGTTCGCCTGGAAAGTCGCCAAGTATGTAAAGTCCAACGCCATCGTCTACGCCAGCGACGAGCAAACCATCGGCGTGGGCGCCGGTCAGATGAGCCGCGTGAACTCGGCGCGTATCGCCGTGATTAAAGCGGAGCATGCGGGACTCAGGGTTGCCGGATCGGTTATGGCATCGGATGCGTTTTTTCCCTTTCGCGATGGCATCGATAATGCCGCCGCCGCAGGGATCAGCGCTGTGATCCAGCCCGGCGGCTCCATGCGTGATGAGGAGGTTATTGCCGCCGCAGACGAGCACGATATGGCCATGGTATTTACCGGTGTGCGGCACTTCCGCCACTGAACGGCACTTTCATCGCTGATCGCGACTGCCTGGCAAGCCTGAAGACGGGCACCGACACCTCCACGTATTTTTTCTAGCAGGGCACAGCCGTTATGAATGTTATGGTTTTAGGCAGCGGAGGCCGGGAACATGCCCTGGCCTGGAAACTGGCACAGTCCACCGGGGTCACTCAGGTATTTGTGGTGCCCGGGAATGCCGGCACCGATGCGGAACCCAAGGTGCAGAACGTCGCCCTTGATCTGGTGAATTTCGCAGCGCTGAGTAACTTTGCCAAAGAACATGCCGTGGGGCTCACCGTGGTCGGTCCGGAAGTTCCGCTTGTGGCGGGTGTTGTCGATCACTTTGAGGAACAGGGCTTACGCTGCTTCGGCCCCCGCGCCGGCGCTGCGCAGCTGGAAGGCTCCAAGGCCTTCAGCAAGGATTTCTTGGCGCGGCACAATATTCCCACAGCCGCCTACGCGACCTTCAACGAAGTGGAAGCTGCTCTCGCGTATCTTCGAAGTCAGGGAGCGCCCATCGTGGTCAAAGCGGACGGCCTTGCCGCGGGCAAGGGCGTGATTGTTGCGGAAACCCTGGAGCAGGCGGAGGCGGCGGTCATCGATATGCTGTCGGGGAATGCCTTCGGCGATGCCGGCTGCCGCGTTGTTATCGAAGAATTTTTAGCTGGGGAAGAAGCGAGCTTCATCGTCATCAGCGACGGCGAAACCGTATTGCCCATGGCGAGCAGCCAGGACCATAAACGTATCGGTGAAGGCGACAGAGGCCTGAATACCGGCGGTATGGGTGCCTACTCTCCGGCGCCGGTGGTCACAGAGGCGGTGCACCAGCGGGTTATGGATGAGGTCATCATGCCCACGGTGCGTGGCATGGCGGCAGAAGGAAATCGCTACGTGGGCTTTTTGTATGCGGGCCTGATGATTGGCGAAGACGGCGCTCCCAAGGTCATCGAATTCAACTGCCGCTTTGGCGATCCGGAAACCCAGCCCATCATGATGCGTTTGCGCAGTGACCTCGATCGTCTCTGTGCGGCGGCTATTGACGGTACGCTGGATCAGGAAGAAGCCCGTTGGGACATCCGTCCTGCCATGGGTGTGGTGCTCGCGGCCGGCGGCTACCCGGGCAGTTATGCCAAAGGCCTGCCCATCGCCGGCTTAAACCGCGCCACGGAGGCAGACTGCAAGGTGTTCCATGCAGGCACAAGCCTGGATTCGAGCACCGGCGAGGTGTGCACCAACGGTGGCCGGGTGCTGTGTGTCACCGCATTGGGAGACAACATCGCTGACGCCCGGGAACGCTGTTACGACGCAGTGGGAAACATCACCTGGGAGGATATGACCTTCCGCCGGGATATTGGTTGGCGCGCCATCGAGCGCTATCATCAGGACGATGGATAAAGAGAGATTCTTCCCGTGACCCGACGTCTGACAACTCTGGATCGGCTGATCAGCGAAGCCGACACGGTTATGCGCACCCTTAGCAGCCGCGGCAACACCGCGGGGCGGCCCTCGCCCGCCCGGGGGCACAGCGAGTCGAAGCTTGACGAACGGAGCCAGAAGCACGTGGCATCACTGATGCGTGTTAACCATACGGGGGAAGTCTGCGCTCAGGCTCTCTACCAGGGCCAGGCCCTCACCGCGAAGCTCCCCACGGTGCGCGATGAAATGCGCGAAGCCGCGGCCGAAGAAGTTGACCATCTCGTTTGGTGCGAAGAACGGCTCAGACAGCTCAACAGTCGCCCCAGTGTCCTCAATCCCGCCTGGTACGGACTGTCCTTTGCCATCGGCGCCCTGGCGGGGGCCGTGGGTGACGCCGTGAGTCTGGGTTTTGTCGCAGCGACGGAAGAACGTGTCTGCGCCCACCTCAAGGATCACCTGCGACAGCTGCCGGAAGACGATCGCCGCTCCCGCCTGATTCTGCAGCAGATGCTGGAAGACGAAGAGCGCCACGGTGAAAATGCCCTGGCTGCAGGAGGGCAGAACTTCCCGCGTCCCGTCAAGAACGCCATGACCGCCCTTTCGCAGGTCATGACACGCAGCAGTTATTACATTTAGGTCAGCGCTACCCGGCGCTAACACCTTCCTTTAAGCGGCTACCAGGGCTCTAGCCAGCCTCGCTATCGACCACTTCGTAGCTGTGGGACATCTCCACACCCGCCGCGCCCAACATAATGGATGCGGAGCAATATTTTTCTGCTGACAGTTCCACTGCGCGTTTGACATGACTCTCCTTAAGGCCGGCGCCACTCACGACAAAGTGCATGTTCAATTTGGTGAATACCGCAGGCACGGCATCGGCGCGTTCCGCCTGCATCTCCACGCGGCAATCGCGCACATCCTGCCGGGACTTCTGAAGCATGCTCATCACGTCATACATCGCGCAACCGCCGGTGCCCAGAAGCAGCATTTCCATGGGTCGCGGCCCCAGATTACGACCCCCAAGGTCCGGGGGGCCGTCCATGACTACAGAATGCCCGGAGCCTGACTCGCCCACAAACATTGCGCCATCCATCCATTTAACCGTGGTTTCCATATCAGCAATTCCTGTGCTTTTTCAAGAGGGCGGGAATGTAGCACAGACTTTCGCCAGCTTCGGTCATCCCGGGATTTGCCTGAGGTGCATCCCGAGGTACACTCTGCCCACAAAAAATGTAAGGGTAACTTCATGCTCCGTCCCCAACTGTTGCAAGCCATACCCAACGTAGAAGACTTCCTGCGCTTTTGTGAAATCAAGGATTACGGCAAGGGCAAAACCATCCTTCGTGAGGGTGAGCAAAGCGCCAAGCTGTATCTCATCCTCGACGGCTCTGTATCGGTCATGGTGGAAGACGAGCAGGATGAGGACCACAAGATGGTCGTTAGTTACCTCAACCTCGGCGACTTCTTTGGCGAGATGGGACTGTTTGGGGAAGAGGATGAAACCAGCAGCGCGGAGGTGGTGACCCGCGAAGCCAGCAAGATCGCTGAAATTTCCTACGAACGCTTTATCAAGATCAAGTCACAGTTTCCGGATATTCTGTTCGGCATTGCCGCGCAGATGTCCAACCGCCTGAGAAAGACCACCTTCAAACTGAAAAACCTGGCTTTTGTCGATGTATCGGGACGCATTGCCCACACGCTCATCGACCTATCCAAGCAGCCGGATGCCATGACGCATCCTGAGGGCATGCAAATCAAGATTACTCGCCAGGAGCTGGGCAAGATCGCCGGCTGTTCCCGGGAGATGGCGGGTCGGGTGTTAAAAACCCTCGAGCAGGAGGGCCTGGTCGCCGTATCCGGCAAGACCATTGTGGTCTACGCCAGTCACTAAACCTTGTAACGGCGCCCGGACGATCAGGTCCCTGGCGTCTGTTTCTCCTTAAGCTTTTCCCTTCAGTCTCTCTTCAGCGTAAAACTCAGTCCGCAAACAGCGCCCTGAGTGCCTGCCCCGGATCGTCGGCGCGCATAAAAGCCTCACCGACAAGGAAACCGGGCACACCCGCTGCGCGCATCGTCATCACATCATCGCGGGTATGAATGGCGCTTTCCGTCACCACCAACTTGCCCTCGGGAATCTGGGGCAGGAGACCCAGGGTTGTATTCAGGCTGGTCTCAAAATTCCGAAGGTCGCGATTATTAATGCCCAGGAGTGGCACATCCAGCTCCAGCGCCAGTTCGAGCTCATCGCGATCATGCACTTCCA
Source organism: Congregibacter litoralis KT71 (assembly GCF_000153125.2). Classification (NCBI taxonomy): domain Bacteria; kingdom Pseudomonadati; phylum Pseudomonadota; class Gammaproteobacteria; order Cellvibrionales; family Halieaceae; genus Congregibacter; species Congregibacter litoralis. The sequence goes on along the minus strand of NZ_CM002299.1, from coordinate 785,583 downwards.
CCAGCACATCCACACCGTAGTGTCCTGCTGCGGACGCCAGCTCACGAAGCTGGCTTCTATTCAAAGCCGCGACGATGAGCAGTATCGCATCTGCCCCCAGACTGCGCGCCTCGGCAATCTGGTAGGCGTCTATGGTGAAATCCTTCCGCAATACCGGCAAATCACAGGCCGCGCGAGCCGCTTGCAAATAGGCGTCACTGCCCTGAAAAAAATCCTCGTCGGTCAGGACCGACAGACAAGTCGCGCCGCCGGCCTGATACTGCGCCGCAATCACCGCGGGCTCAAAGTCTGCCCGAATCACGCCTTTACTGGGCGACGCCTTTTTTACTTCGGCAATGACCGCAGGAGCACCCTGGTCCGCCCGGCGCTGCATAGCTTCGGTAAAACCCCGCACGGGCCCCTGATCAGCGATAAGGGCTTCAAGATCGTCCAGGGATGTTCGCGCCTGTCGCTCTTTGATTTCTTCTGCCTTGCGGGCAAGAATTTTTTTCAGAACATCGGGCAATGAAGAATTCATACGGTTATCTCCCCGCGCATAAGCTGGGTCAGATCCACGAAGGCCTTTAGTTTTTCTGCGGCCTGACCCGTAGACAGCAGATCTTCCGCCAGCGCCACACCATCGGCCAGGGAGGATGCGATACCCGCGACATAAATCGTCGCACCCGCATTCATGGCGATGATCTGCCGGGCTTTCTCGGGATCCGTTCCGGCGTCGGCACCGCGCCCTCCGGACAGGGTCGCCCGGATCAGGGTGGCAGAGGCTTTTGCGGAATCCACGGTCAGCCCGGACAGGTCCCTCGCACCCAGACCAAAGTCCGTCGCGTTAATGGTGTAGGCGCGCACCTCGCCCTCCTTCAGCTCCGCCACGCTCGTTGGGGCTGCAATAGAAATCTCATCGAGCCCGTCTGCGGCGTGCACCACCATGGCATGCTCGCTGCCCAGGGCGTTCAGCGCATGGGCAAGGGGCTCACAGAGGGCCGCATCATAGACGCCCAATAACTGCCGCTTCACCTGAGCCGGGTTGGTGAGCGGTCCCAGAAGGTTAAACAGGGTCCTCAGACCCAGCTCCCGCCTCGGCCCTATGGCATAGCGCATGGCACTGTGGTGAGCCGGGGCGAACATAAAGCCCAGGCCCACATCCGAGATCGACCGAGCCACCTGATCGGGACTCAGATCCAGGGGCACGCCCAGCGCCTCGAGCACATCGGAACTGCCGCTGGTGCTTGAGACGGAGCGGTTGCCGTGTTTCGCCACCTGCGCCCCTGCCGCCGCCACCACAAAACAGGACGCCGTGGACACGTTAAACAGGTTGGCACCATCACCGCCCGTGCCCACAAGATCTACAAGGTGGTCGCCCTGCACCGCCACGGGTGTGGCCAGATCACGCATCACACTGGCGGCAGCCGCTATTTCGTCAATGGTCTCGCCCTTGATACGCAGGGCCATGAGCAGACCACCGATCTGCGCATCCGTGGCGTCTCCGGACATGATCTGGCGCATCACCGAGGCCATTTCCTCACCACTCAGGTCCTGCTGTTCGACGACGCGTCCCAACGCCTGCTGAATATCCATCGCTTGCTCCTCGGCTAATTCTCGTCAGGGCTCTGATTCAGAGGCCGGGTCTGCTCCAGAAAGTTCTTGAGGAGCGCATGGCCGTGCTCACTGAGCACCGATTCGGGGTGGAACTGTACGCCCTCAGCACCCGTGGGCCGATGACGGAGGCCCATGACCTCATCAACATTTCCCGAGTCGTCCACGGTCCACGCGGTAAGCTCAAAATCCTCAGGCAGACTGTCGCGATCCACCACCAGAGAGTGATACCGGGTGGCGATGAACGGCGACGGGAGACCCCCGAACACACCCGTTCCGTCGTGATGGATCTCGGAAGTTTTGCCGTGCATCACTTTTCGCGCGCGCACCACGTCGCCGCCATAGACCTGCCCCAGACTCTGATGCCCGAGACAGATACCGAGAATCGGCAGGGTGCCCGCAAAGGCCCGGATCGTCTCCATGGAGACACCCGCCTCGTTCGGGGTGCAGGGCCCCGGCGAGATCACGATTCGCTCGGGAGCCAGCCGGGCGATCTCCTCCAGGGTAATTTCATCGTTCCGAAACACCTGCACATCGGCGCCCAGTTCCGCCAGGTATTGGACAACGTTGTAGGTAAAAGAGTCGTAATTATCGATCATCATCAGCATGGGCTTTGCCCTCCGGCATCAACCATAGCTGCCGCCCGCAATATGGCCCGGGCTTTATTCAGGGTTTCCTGCCACTCCGTCGCCGGCACGGAATCCGCGACGACCCCCGCACCTACCTGAATGTGTAACTCCCCGTCTTTGAGTACCGCGGTCCGGATGGCGATGGCGGTATCCATGTCGCCCGCCCAGGACAGGTAGCCCACGGCACCGCCGTAAATGCCGCGTTTCACGGGCTCCAGCTCATCAATGATTTCCATGGCTCGAATTTTTGGCGCGCCGCTCAGGGTGCCTGCGGGCAAGGCCGCTCTCAAGGCATCCATGGAGGACAGGCCCTCATCCAGCTGTCCCTCGACGTTGGACACAATGTGCATTACGTGGGAGTAACGCTCTACCAGCATGTTCTCCGTAAGCTCAACGGTTCCGGTCTGCGCTATGCGCCCCACATCGTTACGCCCCAGATCAATGAGCATCAGATGCTCAGCAATCTCTTTGGGATCGGCGAGAAGCTCGGCTTCCAGGGCGTCATCCTCGGCCTCGGTTTTTCCGCGATGACGGGTGCCCGCAATGGGCCGGACCGTGACCTTGCCCTGCTCCGCCCGCACCAGAATCTCCGGGGAGGAACCCACCACCTGAAACTCATCAAGGTCCAGAAAATACAGATAGGGCGATGGATTGAGGTTTCGCAGGGCGCGGTACAAATTCAGGGGCGGCGCACTGAAGGGCACGCTCATGCGCTGGGAGGGGACCACCTGCATCGCATCGCCCGCCAGAACATACTCTTTAACTCTGTTTACCGCAGCTTCGTACTCGTCCTGGCTGAGACTGTAGCGGGCGTTGGTCTCCAGGGCACTGCCATCCGCTCCTTCAAGAGACACCCGCGGCAGCGGCTCCAGAGGTGCCTCCAGGGCAGCCACCAGACTGTCCAGTCGCGCGTTGGCCGTTTCTAGGGCCTTATCCGTGGACGGATCTACATTCACCACAACACGTAAGGTTCCCGCGAGATTGTCAAAAACCAGTACTTCCTCGGAGAGCATCAGGAGAATATCCGGCGTGTGCAGCTGATCTTCGGGACAGCTGTCCGCCAGACGGGGCTCAACATAGCGCACCGTGTCATAGGCAAAGTAGCCCACCAGTCCGCCGTGGAACACGGGCAGAGCATCCTGCTCCGGGCTCTTGAAACACTGCTGATAGGCCTCGACAAAATCCAGGGGATCGGCGACTTCCTCGGTGCCGATGCACTCGCCATCCACCCAGCTTTCTACCCGATGCCCGAACACTTTGATCAATTCCCGACAGGGCAGGCCAATGATGGAATAGCGCCCCCATTTTTCACCGCCCTCCACGGACTCAAAGAGGTAAGAGTAGGGGCCCTCTGCGAGCTTACGATAGGTGGAGAGCGGCGTATCAAAGTCAGCGAGCACTTCGCGATGCACGGGCACGCGGTTATAGCCCTGAGCCGCCAGTGCGGCAAATTGATTGCTTGTCATGAGGGTGGTCCTGAAAAACGGGTTGTGGATTTACAACAATGCGCGGCTTAGTGAGGGCCAGAAAAGACCCGGAGATTCACCATCGCCAGCGCGTCGTCTCCCGCATGGTCGTCGCTTGCATGTCTGCTTTGAGCGCAGCTGAGCACGGGGCTTCAGGCCCTGTCTCCGCGTGGATCACGCACGCTCTTGCTGATGTCATTCCCGTCATCATGGCGACATTGTAGCCCCGGTCAGGGACTTAGCAAGCGCTGTAGGCCGCCACCTGCAAACCCTAGCTGCCGGCCAGGGCGGAACGCATTTCGGCAATAACCGCCGCATAATCATCTTGACCGAAAATTGCCGAACCGGCGACGAAGGTGTCCGCCCCCGCGGCAGCGATCTCGGCAATATTTGTCGGTGTGACGCCCCCATCCACTTCAAGGCGGATATTCAGCCCCGACGCATCTATCAACGCCCGCGCCTCGCGGAGTTTTGTCAGGGTGGAGGGGATAAATGACTGCCCCCCAAAGCCGGGGTTCACGGACATCAGAAGAATCATGTCCAGCTTGTCCATCACGTAGGTCAGATCATCCAGGCCAACGTGGGGGTTCAATACAAGACCCGCTTTACAGCCCGCATCCCGAATCATCTGCAGGGAGCGGTCAACATGGGTGGAGGCGTCGGGATGGAAGGTGATAAAACTTGCCCCGGCATCGGCAAAGTCACCGATGAGCTGGTCCACGGGCGAGACCATAAGGTGTACGTCGATGGGCGCCGTGACACCATGTTTACGCAGAGCCTTGCACACCATGGGACCGATGGTGAGGTTGGGCACGTAGTGATTATCCATGACATCAAAGTGCACGATGTCAGCACCTGCGGCGAGAACGCTATCCACCTCCTCGCCCAGGCGCGCGAAGTCCGCCGACAGTATTGATGGGGCAATCAGATAATCGCTGTTACTCATTCTCTTCCCTCGTATCACTCGTCATCGGGTCTTGGCTTCATCGGGTCAGGCGTCAGTGCTCGCCGCTTCGGCGAGGTGCTGCTCAAGCGCTGAGCGCCGCTCGGGCGTCCCCACATCGGTCCAGTGTCCCGGGTAATGCTTGCCAAAGAGGCGATTTTCCGCGATCGCGCGTTCCAGAAGCGGTAAGAGCGGACGCTTCCCGGGCGTGCAGCCATGAAAAAAAAGCGGATCATACAGACCTATACCGGCATACGTCAGGGTTTCCTCGCGGCTATCGCCGGGCGCCCCCCGGGCCACGCGCTCTACTGTGTCGCCTTGCAGAGTGAAATCGCCGGCCGTGTTGTGTTGGGGATTGTCGACGAGCACCAACTGGGCTGAGGACTTTTCTATGCTGAGCTTTAACAGGGCCTCAAAAGCAAAGTCCGTCCAGATGTCGGCGTTGACCAGCAAAAAGGGCTGCTCACCCAGTAATGGCAGGGCCTGAATGATGCCCCCGGCGGTTTCCAGGGGTGTGTCTTCCCTGCTGTAGTAGATCGCGCAGCCCCAGCGACGCCCATCCCCGCAGTGATCTTCAATTTGCTGTCCCAGCCAGGAAACATTGATCACGAGCTTAGCCACGCCGGCGGCCACAAGCTTTTCGATGTGATAGTCAATGAGCGGCTTCCCCGCCACGGTAATCAGGGGTTTGGGCGTCTCCAGCGTCAGCGGTCGCATACGCTCGCCCTTCCCTGCCGCGAGGAGCATGGCCGTCCTCACGGATGGCGGACTCCCATGGTCACGGCGACTCATGAAACCAGCTTTGCTCGCGGGCAGCGGGCACCACCTGGTCATCAAACCAGGCGGCAAATGCCGCGACCTCTTCGCTATCGGGATAACCGGCGAGTGCCGCCTGCACATAGGCCATCACCCGGGGTAAATCCCCTAAATACGCAGGCTTGCCGTCGCGGAGATAGAGCCGGGCAAAGATACCCAGGACCTTGATGTGGCGTTGCAGCCCCATAAAATCAAAATCCTTAAGAAATTCATCGGCCTTTTGCACCCCAAGCCCCCGGGACTCCAGGCGGTCGCGATAGGCGAGCACCCAGCCGCGCACCTGATCATCGGGCCAGCGCAGATAGCAATCCTTGAGCAGGGACACGGGGTCATAGGTCAACGGCCCCAGGACGGCGTCCTGAAAATCAATGGTCGCAAGGGCACCGTCATCCAGGCGCATGAGGTTGCGGGCGTGAAAATCCCGGTGAACGACCACCTGCTTCTGGGCGAGAGCCCGGTCGCAGAGCAGTGTTTGGAGGGCGGTGAACAACCCCCGGGCGCTCTGGTCATAGTCCAACCCCAGCAAACCCTCGACAAACCATTCGGGGAAAAGATTCATCTCGCGGGACAACAGCGCGCGATCGTAGGGCGCCAGGGAAAAGTCGCCGGGATCGGCCACTGCAAGGGCTTCCAGCATCCCCAGGGCTTCCTCGTAATAGCCATCCACCGTCCGGGTCGTTAGCAAAGGCAGCAGCGTCTGATCACCCAGATCTTCGAGGACCAGAAACCCCAACTCGAAATCCGCGTGCAGCACCGCCGGGACCCGCAGCCCCGCAGCGGCAAGGCTGCCGGCAAGAGACACAAATTCGCGGTTCTTCTCAGTCTCCGGCGGCGCATCGCAGAGGATGAGGGTCCTGCCCTCTTCTGCCACACGAAAGTACCGACGGAAACTCGCGTCACCGGCGACGGGCTTAAGCGTCGGCCGTACCCCTTTCCAGGTCTCAAACCACTGCGCCAGCTGTTCTGCTCGCTCAGTGACGCTCAAAACGCTCCGGGGCCTGCGCCCCTGGTGAGGACAAACATTCGCATACTGTCAGGATTCTGTAGTTTCTTTTGCGCATAGCTTAACAATCTTGGCCGCAGCGTCTAACGCGACATTCCCCGATGCTTTATTATGCGCCGTCTATTGCATGAAAGCGGCAGCAGATGCTCGCATTTCCACTCAAATCAGCCTCTTTTCTTTCGCCATCACGACGGACACGGGCTCCCTTTCGCGGGCGGAGCCTCGGTATCCCATGGCTTGGGATGCTGTTGCTGGCATCGGCGGCTGCCGCGCAGGACGACAGCGCGGTGACGCCAGCGGACGCAGACAACGCCGCAGCCGTGCTGACAGAGGAAGCCATTGCACCGCGGGTGGGTGCCACCCTGGACTGGGTACCGATTGAAGACGTGCCGGAACCCCTTCGGGATGTCAGCTGCAGGCTCTGTGAGGGGCGCTACATCGACCCCCAGGGCGGACCCAATGCCGGCAAAAACCCCGAGAGCGCCCCGATTAACGCCCGGGCACGAAGCTCGGAACTTGAGGGCAATACCGTGCGCCTTTCCGGCGGTGTGGAAGTGACCCAGGGCTATCGGGAGTTCTCCAGCGACGAAGCCAGCATCGACCGTGAGACCCGGGCAGGTACCCTTGAAGGCAATATCGAGCTTAGGGAACCCGGCGTCTTACTGCGGGGTGAGCGCGGCGAGTTTGACTCCCAGACGGGCGAAGCTCAGATGGAGAACAGTCAATTTGTACTCCATGAGCAACATCTTCGCGGAAGCGCCGCGCTCCTCGCCCGCGAGAGCAACGAACTGCTGCGTATCAAGGATGGGGAGCTGACCTTCTGTGCCCCGGGGGACAACGACTGGCTGCTCCAGACCGGTGAGCTGGAGCTTGATCTCGAGCGGGGTGTGGGCACGGCGAGAGACGCAACGCTGCGCGCAGGGGGCTACCCTATTTTTTACGCGCCCTGGTTGAGCTTTCCTCTGGATGATCGCCGACGCAGTGGCCTGCTATTCCCCGCCGTGGGCTCAGACAGCCGCGGCGGCATTGATATCGCGGTGCCGGCTTACCTGAATCTTGCGCCCAATTACGACCTGCTCTATTCCCCCCGCTACATCGGTCAGCGGGGGCTGAACCACGAGTTCAATGCCCGTTACCTGGATCCCTTTAACGGCAACTGGGAGGTCGGAGGCAGCTATATCGGCAACGATAAACAGTATGCCGATGACTTTCCCGATGAGCCCGATGCTAACCGCTGGCTCGCCGTGGTGAAGCACCAGGGCAACTACGGCGGTCGCTGGCGATCACTGATCAATTACAGCAAGGTCTCTGACGTTGACCTGATCCGCGATCTCGAAACCTCACGCCTCGACTCCCGCCGCGATGTGAACCTCCTGCAGCTAGGCCAGGTGAAGTACCTGGGTGATGACTGGTTGGTGACCTTGCAGGCCCAGCAGTTTCAGCCCCTGGCCGAAGACATTCGCAACGACTACAAAAAGCTGCCACAAATCACCGCCCAGTACCGCAGTCATGGAGAACCCTTCACGCTCAACCCCATTGGCATGGTGCAGTATTCAAACTTCGACACGGATACGGACCTCATCGCGACGGGACAGCGACTTTACGGCGAGGCCGGGGTGACCTACCCCATGAGCTGGCAGTACGGCTTTTTACGATCCACCGCCAAATACCGTGTGCTTGAATACTCCCTGAATCGCCAGATTGGCAGCCTCGACGAAAACCCCGGCGCCCGCTCGGGGCTTGCCAGCATCGACGGAGGCCTGTTCTTTGAACGAAACACCCAGCTGGCGGGGAAAAACGTCGTGCAGACCCTGGAGCCAAGGTTGTTTTATCTCTACAGCCAGTATGACGAGCAAACGGACCAGCCGGATTTTGACAGCGCGGAACTGACTTTTAACTACAACCAGCTGTTTAGAGACACGCGCTTCTCTGGACGAGACCGCCTCGATGACGCAAACCAGGCTGCCATTGGTATCACCACGCGGTTTTTGGATGAAAGCACAGGCGATGAGCTCTTCAACGCCAGCATCGGCCAGATTGTCTACTTCACGAATCGAAGGGTCCGTCTCAACGCCTTTGCCCCGGAGTTGGATCGTTCGAGCTCAGAGCTCGCCGGCGAGTTCAACTTTTACCCCAACGACCGCCTGTCCATGCGCAGTAATCTTCAATATGACCCGTCCACGCGAAAAATGAACGCCGGGAACCTGCTGGCCAGCTACACGCGGGACGACGATACGGTGTTCAATGTCGGCTATACCTTTCGGAGACCGATTTCTCTGGTGAGGAACCAACCCACTACGGATCAGGTCAATCTATCTACCTACTATCCCATCAACAACAATTGGCGTGCCTTTCTGGCCTGGAACTACAGCCTGGAAGCCAATCGAAGCGTGGAAGATATGGTCGGGATCGAATACGATAGCTGCTGCTGGCAAGTTCGCCTGCTCCATCTGCGCTATTTCGACACCGCTCGCGAAGCGATCCCCGACTTTGATTCGCCCAATCTGGATCGCGAGCACGTGACCCAGATTCAGGTCGTGCTCAAAGGTCTGGGAGGATTCGGTGATGGGGTGGAACAACTGATGGGCGACATGATTCAAGGATTTAACCGACTTGCATACCGACGATAGAACATTTTTACAGGGAAACCTTTGGCTATCCCCTCTTCTGGCCCTACTTCTGGCCCTACTTCTGGCGACGGGGCCGACCTCAGTTGCCCAGGCGGCCACTGAGATGCTCGATCAGGTCGTCGCCGTGGTGGACGATGATGTGGTCATGGCGAGTGAGCTGCGAGAGCGCATGGCCGCGGTGAATCAGAATATTGCGGCACAGGGGGCCGAGGCACCCCCGGAAGATGTCCTGATTCGGGAGACTCTGGACCGGCTCATCCTCGAAAACATCCAAATACAGATGGGGCAGCGCTTTGGCGTGCGCATCTCCGACGCGCAGCTTAATCAGGCCATGGGCCGTATTGCCGCCCAGAATGGCCTGACCCAGGAGCAGTTTGCAGTGCTTCTGGAGCAGGAAGGCCGCTCCTACATGGAGATACGGGAGAATATTGAGCGCGAGATGATTATCCAGCGCGTGCAGCAGGGCAACGTCAATCAGCTCATCGAAATCAGTGACCAGGAGATAGAAAATTACCTCTCCACGGAAGAGGGCCAAAAACTGGTTCAGCCCGAATACCGCATCATCCACGCCCTGCTTCCCATCTCATCGGACACGAGCGACGCAGAGATCGAAAAAAACCGAACCTTCTCGGAAGGCCTCGTGGAGCGCATACGCGACGGCGAGTCCTTTGAAGCCGTCATGACATCCGTGCCCCAGGAGTACGCCTTTACCGGCGGTGACCTTGGCTGGCGGAAGCTCGCAGACTTGCCCAGCCTGTTTCAGGAGGTAGCGCCGACTCTTAGCCGCGGCGAGACCGCCGATGTATTCCAAAGCCCCAGCGGACTGCATATTGTCACCATGGCGGACCAACGCGGCGGTGGCGACATGACCATCAATCAGACAAAGGTCCGGCATATCTTGATCGAGCCGTCAGAGATTCTCACCGATGACCAGGCGCGGGATCTCGCAGCGGAACTCCGGGAGCGCGTCGAGGCCGGGGAAGATTTTGGTGATCTGGCCCGGGAATACTCCGAGGACATCGGCTCCGCGGCCGAGGGCGGCGATCTTGGCTGGACCAGTCCCGGCCAGATGGTGCCGGAGTTCGAAAACATGATGGCCAGTACCGAGGTAGGCGTTGTATCTCCCCCGGTCCGTAGCCAGTTTGGCTGGCACATTCTCGAGGTGCTTGAGCGCCGGGAGAAGGACATCACCGAGGACATGCGTAAAGCGCAGGTCCGGGAATTCCTCCACGGCCGCAAGTATCAGGAAGAGCTGGACGCCTGGCTGCGCAAAATTCGTGACGAGGCCTTTGTCGACATCAAATAAGATCCCGAGACTGGCCATCTCGGCGGGAGAGCCCGCCGGGATCGGGCCGGACATTGTTCTGGCTGCAGCCCAGCGGGACTGGCCCGCGGAGCTGGTGGTGATCGCGGATCAAGACATGCTGGCGGCACGTGCCGAGCTGCTGGGGCTTACGGTTAATCTCCGACCCTACGATGCAGCGGCGATACAGACCAGCCGCGGGCATTCGCTCTCTATCATTCACGAGCCATTGGCAGTACCCGCGCAGCCAGCGTTGGCAGACTCGGCGAACGCCGGGAGCGTGCTGGCGGCACTGAAACGCGCAACCCAGGGCTGCATGAGCGGTGAATTCGACGCCATGGTCACTGCCCCCGTTAATAAAGCCGTTATCGCAGACAGCGGCGTGCCTTTCTCGGGCCATACAGAATACCTCGCTGAACTGACAGCTTCAGACCAGGTGGTAATGCTCCTTGCAGCGAAGGAGCTCCGCGTGGCGCTGGCGACTACCCACATTCCCCTATCCCAGGTGCCCGAGTCCATTAATCCGCCCTTGCTGCTGAATGTGCTGCGCGTGATGGATGCTGACCTGAAGTCCAAATTCGGTATTGTGGATCCGCAGATCAGTGTTCTGGGCCTGAATCCTCACGCAGGAGAAGGTGGTCACCTCGGTATGGAAGACATCGAGGTGATCATCCCGGCTTTGAAGCAGGCGAAGAGCGAGGGTATACAGGTGTCAGGACCCTGGCCTGCCGATACGGCCTTCAACCCCCGTTTAAGCCCGCAAACCGACGCCTATCTGGCGATGTACCACGATCAGGGCCTGCCGGTTCTCAAATTCGCGAGCTTTGGTGCCGCGGTAAATATCACCTTGGGACTGCCTATTATCAGGACCAGTGTGGATCATGGGACGGCTTTTGATCTGGCGGGCACGGGGAAGGCTGATCCCGGTAGTTTTTTTGCGGCTGTGGAGTCGGCGATGGAACTGATAAAAACCTTTGCGAAAGCAGAGTAAGCGACGCTCGAGGCAAGACAACTAACTTCGATAAGCCTCCAAAACCTCTCCAACCCGACCATACCCCCGCAATTTTCCGTTATCGATCCACGCGGCTACGTCGCACATCTCTTCGATCTGACTCTCGGCGTGAGACACAATCACCACTGTCTGATCCCCGATAACGCGCTCACGCATAGCCTCCGTCGCCTTTTCACGAAAACTACGGTCCCCGACGCTGAGGACTTCATCAATGAGCAATACTTCCACGCGCGTCTGCAGTGCCGTACTGAATCCAAGACGCGCCCGCATACCCGCGGAGTAAGTGTTTACGGGCTCATCAAAAGACACCCCAAGCTCAGAAAACTCGCGAATAGACTCTAGGCAGGCGTCAGCCTCACCGGCCGTCGAACCTTGCAGAAGCGCAGAGAGCCTTGCGTTGTCCCGCCCCGTCAACTGTGGCTGAAATCCCAGACCCAGGGTGAGGAGGCTGTAGCGCGCTTCCGGCTGCCGAAGAATTTTCCCGCGACTCGGCGCCAGGATTCCTGCCATGAGTCGCAGCATTGTGGTTTTACCGGCACCGTTTCGACCCAGAATACCCAGCGTCTGACCGCGGTGGAGTTTGAGGGATACGCCGTCGAGCACCCGGTGCAGCCCCTTCTCAAAGTTGGACCGACGCGCATGGTAGGAGTGGGAGACATCCACCATCTCCAGCATGACGTCATCAGGCTGCTCGCCACCGTCAGGAGCCACGAGATCGACCCGCCCTGACTCAAGTTTGCTCACGAAGTAATCGCCTTCAGGGCCAGATATTGACTGGAGCTACGGTACAACGACCTTAAACCTCCTATGCAGCCCAGAGCCACAAACGCCACGCCCGCCAAATGCCAGAGATCGGGCCGAACGCCCGCCATCAACACCTGACGGTACGCATCAACGATAAACGCCAGGGGATTGACCAGCAGTACCCATTCCGCCATGCGAGGATCAGGTAATGCTCTCACGTCCCAGAAAATGCCAGAAGTAAACAACAGGAATATCATCGACAGAGCGATGATTACCGTAAAGTCAAAGACGATGCAGACCAGAAATGCGCCCACCAACGATGCGACCACGATCATCAAATAGTTCACTAGGAGCACGGGGGCCAGCCACAGCCAATTCGCGGTAACCGAGTAACCACTAAGCAACAGGAAAACAAACAGCAGGGCAAACACAGCCGCCTGGCGATAAAGGCCCTCCTGGATGGCGACCAGAGGAAACAGCGTTTTGGGAAGATCAATGTTGCCGATAAGCCCTTTGCTGCTGACGATAGTCCGGGATGCGTGAACCACAGACTTGGAAAACCAGACAAAAGTGAGTTTCCCAACCATCAAAAAAACCAGAAAGTTCTCCTGGCGGGTTCCCAGCAAAACATCAAAGACAACGTAAAAAACCGCCACATAGAGCAGTGGTTCAAGAATCCACCAAAAGTAGCCGAAATAAAATCGCGACGCATCCGCCTTGAGCGACATGCGCGCCATTTCATCGACCAACACCCAGAACCGTTGCGTCGTCATAGTTACAATGCGTAGTAAATAAGCGGGCATTCTAGCAGCGCGCACTCTTGAACGGACACCGCGGTAGAATGTTGTAATGAGCAAGCCAAGACCCCCATCACACCAACCCCGCAAGCGCTTCGGACAAAACTTCCTGCGCGACCCGGGAGTCATCGACCGCCTCGAACGTGCCATTGCGCCGGCAGCTTCCCAGCACCTGGTAGAAATTGGCCCTGGCCTGGGCGCCCTCACCGACGCCCTGCTCCAAAGCGGCTGCCAACTGGATGCCATTGAGCTGGATCGGGATCTGGTAACGCCGCTGCTCGCGGCGTTCAGTATTCACCCCAACTTCACCCTGCACAGCGCCGACGCGCTCAAATTCGACTTTTCCAGCGTAGTTAGGGGCGAAGAACAGCTCCGCGTTGTCGGCAATCTCCCCTACAACATCTCGACGCCCCTGATCTTTAGGCTGCTGGAGCAGGCCCCCATCATCAAAGACATGCATTTCATGCTCCAGCTGGAAGTCGTGCAACGCCTGACCGCCACACCCGGGAATAAACATTGGGGCCGTCTGGGCATCATGGCGCAGTATCTTTGCCGTACGGAGCTCCTCTTCGAAGTGCCCCCGGAAGCCTTCGATCCACCACCTAAAGTCCAATCGGCGATCATCCGGCTGACGCCTCATCAGAGCCCGCTGTACCCGGACTGCGACTCAAAAATTTTGGAGAAAGTGGTTAAAGCCGCCTTCGCGCAGCGCCGGAAAACACTGCGTAACAACCTAAAAGGGCTTCTCACGGACGAGGCGATTGAGGCAACCGGCATCGACCCCGGGTGTCGCGCAGAGACCCTTGCCCTTGCCCGGTTTGTCGCGCTGGCAGAGCAGCTGGAGAATAGCCAACCATAGACAAACGCTGCCAACGCGGCAGTTAGCGCCGAGGGCACTTGCGCCTCACAGAAACAGCGCTTATAACGTCACCATCGTGCGAAGCGGTTTTCTCCAAGCCACTATTGGGCCTTCTTTTATGAGTCAGATATGAGTCAGATCAAGACCCTGAATCCGGCCCTCATTGGCATCGCGACGCAAACCACGTATCTGCCCACCCATTCCCGCCCCGAGGACAATCAGTACACCTTCGCCTACACCGTTACGATCAGTAATGCGGGGGACGTATCGGTGCAGCTGCTGTCCCGGTTCTGGCAGATCACCGACGCCGACGGCGATGTGCAGGAGGTGCGTGGCGAGGGTGTGGTCGGTGAGCAACCCATCATCCGGCCCGGGCGCTACTTTCGTTACACCAGCGGTGCCACACTACCGACGCCCGTGGGCTACATGAATGGCGAGTACACAATGATCCTCCATGACGACGATCGACCTCTGGACCTGAAAGACCAGCTCGCCTTTGAGGTACAGATTCCCGCTTTTACCCTTCACACGCCCACCTCCCTAAACTGAACTGGCGCATAGCGGATGGCCACCTGGGTAGTTGGAGACATTCAAGGCTGTAAAAAGCCCCTGAAGCGCCTCCTCAAAAAGGTTGGATTCAGCTGGGATAGAGACATGCTCTGGTGCACCGGCGACCTCGTGAACCGCGGCCCGAAGTGCCTGAAAACTCTACGCTTTTTCTACAAGCATCGAGACAACATACGTGTTGTGCTGGGTAATCACGACCTGCATCTGATGGCTATCGCCGCGGGCGCCAAAAAACTCGGCCGGCTGGACACGCTGGAGCCCATTCTTTTGGCCGAGGATCGCGACGTGCTCATCGGCTGGTTGCACCAACAGCCGCTGCTGTATCAAGAGCACGGGTTTACCCTGGTTCATGCAGGTATCCCGCCCCAGTGGAGCGTGAAAGACGCCGCTGCGCGAGCGCGGGAGGTAGAAAGCGTTCTTCAAAGCCCGAATTGCACGGAGTTTTTCTCGGCCATGTATGGAAACGAGCCGGCTATTTGGTCCGACGACCTGCAAGGCATGGACCGACTGCGGGTGATTACCAACTACCTCACCCGCATGCGTTACTGCTTTGAAGACGGGCGACTGGATCTTGAGAGCAAGGGGCCTTTGGCGAACCCCGGCGGGCCTGCCGCCAACAATGAGGCACTCGACGCCTGGTTTAACTATCCCCACAGGAAGACGACCTACGACAGGATCCTGTTCGGCCACTGGGCTTCGCTGCAGGGCCAGACCAGCACGCCGAACGCCATTGGCCTGGACACGGGGTGTGTCTGGGGGAATTCTCTGACGTTTTATTGCCTTGAGACGGGCGAAAGGGTATCGGAACCCTGCAACGCGAGTGCAGCGCCAAGCTGAACCGACGCTCTCCCGATCTGCGACGGATCAGAAGGCTTTGCCTGATTCGCTCAGCGGAAATAGCCTGGTTGCAAAACCCCTACGGACTCAAGGCCGCAAAAATCGACTGCAAGAACGGAATCACGGTGCTGGCGGTAATAATTGCCAGGAGTACCGAGTGTACCCGTTGAGTTTGCTCCAATCGGGCAAATCGCGGCTCCAACCTCAGATCCTGCGATGCAAATTCAAAGCGCAACCGCTCATCGAGATAATCCCGCGTTACCAGCTGCTCTGCATTGTGAATAAAGGTCTCTGCCATTACCTGTGCCTGCGCGGTGGCGATCTTTTCGTCCATGCCCGCCTCTGTGAGGCGTTGGACACAGCCGAGTGTGTCGAAAGCTATTAAGGCCATTATAGAACTCCGGTTCAGTATGGCCAGTTTCTCCTGCGCGCGGCGATAGCTCCAGATCAATACCGCTCGTTTTTAATCTATTGCGAGCACCCAGATGTCTCGTTGACGACCTAAGCCAAGTAAGCTGAGTAAGCCATCCACGTTTTCATAAACAGCAGTATTTAACCGCATTCAGGCACATTACTAGCCTCCCCCCAAGCCTGCCCCTGCTAAAATCCCTCCATGAAAACCTACCTGGTCGGCGGTGCCGTCCGCGATGAGCTTCTCGATTATCCCGTCAAAGAGCGGGATTGGGTTGTCGTGGGCGCGATGCCCGACGAATTACTCAAGCTGGGTTTTACTCAGGTTGGTAAGGATTTTCCGGTGTTCCTGCACCCACAGACCAAAGAGGAACATGCCCTCGCCCGCACGGAGCGGAAAAAAGGCCACGGCTACACGGGCTTCGAAACCCATTACGACGCGACGGTAACTCTGGAAGAGGACCTGCAACGCCGAGACCTCACCATCAATGCCATCGCTCGCGATGGTGACGGTTCTCTCATCGACCCCTACGGGGGCTCCGCTGACCTAACAAACCGCATCCTGCGCCATGTATCGGATGCATTTATTGAAGATCCTTTACGCGTACTGCGCGTCGCCCGTTTTGCAGCCCGCTATGCGCATTTGGGTTTTACCGTTGCCAAAGAAACCCTGGAGCTCATGAGTGAGATCGTTGCCCAGGGCGAGCTTCAGTACCTCCCTGCGGAGCGCATCTGGGTAGAGACGGAGCGTGCTCTGCGTGAACAGGATCCCCAGGTATTCATAGAGGTGCTACGAGACTGTGGTGCCCTGAAAGCCCTGTTACCGGAAGTGGATGCGCTCTTCGGCATACCGCAGAAAGCGACTTACCATCCCGAGGTCGACACCGGCATTCATGTGCTGATGGTCCTGAAACAGGCTGCGCTGCTCTCTCGAAAAAAAACCCGGCGTGAGCATGTTGAGATTAACTCAGCACACCACACCGAGGGACCGGAATCCGGCAACAGCCAGGTGGTGTTCGCCGCACTCACCCATGATCTCGGAAAAGGCATCACCCCCACGGACGTACTCCCCGGCCATCGAGGCCACGAGCAAGCGGGGCTGCCGCTGGTTGAGGATGTTTGCAAACGTTTCAAGGTGCCCAACGCCCACCGGCAACTGGCGCTCACGGTCTGTGAATATCACCTGCACATGCATCGGGCCCGGGAGCTTCGCGGCGATACTTTGCTCAAGCTGCTGGAGGCTACCGGTGCACTTCGCCAGCCCGAGCGCTTTAACAACTACCTCCTGACCTGTGAAGCCGACTCCCGGGGTCGAAAGGGCATGGAAAACAGAGACTACCCCCAGGCGGACTATCTCAGGCAGGCGCGGGATATCGCAAACGCCGTCACCGTTGCAGAACTCAAAGCGTCCAGCCCCGAAACCCAATCTCTGGAAGGCAAAGCCATTGGCGATGCGCTGAAAAAAGAACGAATCAGACGGCTAGACCAGCTTAGAGAGAGCTACAGGTCCAGGGACACCGCCCTGAGTGGCTGAGACGAGGCATCGTAAGCCGCCCAAAGCTCGCGATAACTTAAGCCAGCGACGGGATGCACATCCTCCGGCGCAAGTTCGGCCAAAGGCCTGAGCACAAAGGCGTTATCGAGGATCTCTCCCCGGGGCAGCTCCACACCGTCGATCACCCCGCAAAGATCACCATAGAGCAGGATATCGATATCCAGACTTCGGGGGCTGCAGCGGGAGGCATTTTCTGGACGGCCATGGGCGTATTCAATGGTGCGCAGGGCCTTCTGCAAATCGCCTACGTCGAGGGTGGTGTTTGCCTCTACCACCAGATTCCAGAATGGCTCACCCTGAAAGCCGATAGCCGCCCCCTCGTACACCGGGGACACCCGCAGCGGGCCCAGCAAAGCCTCTAATTCGGCGAGACCCAGAGGCAGATAGCGCTGAGGTTCAATATTGCTCCCCAGACCCAGAAACAGACGAGTCACGCGGGACGCTCCCCCCGCTCGATGAGCACCCCCACATCCCGTGCTTCCGTCACGGCGCCGGGCTTGCACAGGCGCAGACGCACCCAGGGCACGGAGAACTCACTCATGACCAGACCAGCCAGTTCCGTGGCCATTTTCTCGACGAGCTCAAAACTGGACGCCGCCGCAAAGGCACGCAGGCGGGTCGCCACGGCGGAGTAATCCAGGGCGTCGGCCACATCATCACTTGCGCCCGCGGGGGCGATATCCCAGGCCATCTCCAGGTCCAGTAACAACTCCTGGCGCACCTCCCGCTCCCAGCCATAGACGCCGATGATGGTCGGCAACTGCAGCGCACGTATAAAAACGATGTCACTCACAGGGCGCTCTCCCCGGGCGAATTGGCAGGGATGGGCGGTAACTCGGTCATAGGCCAGCGCGGCCTTACCTGAACATCATCACCATCGACCTGCCCCGCAGCTAAACGCTGAGCCCCCGCATAGGCGATCATCGCGCCATTATCCGTGCAGAATTGCGGTGCGGGATAGAACACCTCGGCCCCTTTTTTACCCAGCGTGGTGGCCAGTTGCTCACGAAGATTCCGGTTGGCACTGACACCTCCAGCCATGACCAGACGATTCAGGCTTTCCTGCTCCAGGGCCCGACGGCACTTGATCACCAGGGTGGATACCACGGCCTCTTCAAAAGCGCGGGCGACATCCGCTTTATCCTGCTCCGTCAGGGGGGACTGCTTCTCCAGGGAGCGCACCGTCGTGAGGGTGTGTGTTTTCAGGCCGCTAAAGGAGAAGTCCAGACCCGGATGCTTGATCATGGGCCGGGGGAAGGTAAATCGATCAGGATTCCCCTCCTGGGCAATGCGGGCGATGTGCGGCCCTCCGGGATAGGGCAATCCGAGCATTTTGGCGGCCTTGTCAAAAGCCTCTCCTGCGGCATCGTCCAGGGATTCTCCCAGCAGCTTGTACTGCCCGATGCCATCCACGCGTACCAGTTGCGTATGTCCTCCGGACACCAGGAGCGCCACAAAGGGAAAGGAAGGACGACTCTCTTCCAGCATCGGTGCCAGGAGATGACCCTCCATATGATGGACACCCAGGGCAGGCACCCCCCAACCCAGTGCCAGGGACCTTGCCGTCGTTGCACCCACCATTAATGCGCCGATGAGACCCGGACCCGCTGTGTAGGCCACGGCATCCACGTCACCATGGGACAGTCCAGCGGCTTCGACCACCTCCCGGACCAGGGGCAGGGTCTTGCGCACGTGATCCCGGGACGCCAATTCGGGCACCACGCCGCCGTATTCACGATGCACCGCGATCTGACTGTACAGGGCGTGCGCCAGGAGGCCGCGCTCGGTGTTATAGAGCGCGACGCCCGTCTCGTCGCAGGATGTTTCGATACCAAGAACGTTCATTTTTTGATCCGGTTCTGCGCCAAAACCACGAGGTCCAGGCGCGAAAGGCGCAAGTCTAATGAATCCCGGCTGTCCGCGACAGCGTTGTGCCGAAGTTCGGCGCCCTGCCCGGGTAAAAAAACGGCAAAACTCACCTTTGCAAATCCCTCAGGCTGCGTATAGAATGCGCGCCCTCGCGCTGGTGGGCGGTGTTTTCTCGTTCCCGGCAAATCAAGACAGGACAGGATTTAGATGCCCCACATCAAGGTAAAAGAGAACGAGCCTTTCGACGTCGCTTTGCGTCGTTTCAAGCGTTCATGCGAGAAAGCCGGTGTTCTTTCTGAAGTACGTCGTCGTGAGCACTACGAGAAGCCGACTACGGTACGTAAGCGCGCGGCTGCGGCTGCGGTAAAGCGTCACCTCAAGAAGATTTCCCGCGAGAACCGTAAGCGCGTTCGCCTCTACTAGTAGGTAGTAGGCGTTAAGACAGGTTTCGACACGAAACAGGCTTTATGAGCGAATCGACCGTTACTCCTTCAGAAACCCAGGCTGCGATCAAAGCCGCCATGAAGGAGGCGATGAAAAGTCGTGATAAAGAGCGACTCTCCACCATTCGTCTCATCCAGGCCGAATTCAAGCGAATAGAAGTCGACGAGCGCATCGTTTTGGACGAAGCGCGGGTTATCGCTGTGCTCGACAAGATGTTGAAGCAACGGCGGGATTCGCAAAAGCAGTACGAAGACGCAGATCGCGAAGATCTCGCCAGCCAGGAAGCTTCAGAAATTGCTGTCATTCAGGAATTTCTTCCCCAGCAGCTCAGCGACGAAGAGCTCGACACCATTATTGATAACGCCATTTCAGCGGCCGACGGCTCAGGAATGCAGGCCATGGGCGCAGTCATGGGACAGCTCAAACCCCAGCTTCAGGGCCGTGCCGACATGGGCGCAGTCAGCCAGAAAGTTAAAGCCCGTCTCGTCGGCTAACGCGGGCTCCGGCACCCGGATCTGCCGCCCGTGGCATAATCCCCCCCCTAGTGAGTGTGGCCCCTGGCCGGGCACATATTGACGTGGCATTGTTTCAACTGGCACCACTTTACCTGGCATCAATTTACCTGGCGCTTCTTTATCTGGCACCTTCTTACCTGGCGCTTTTTTACCTGGCAAAACGCTGATCATGGCCGGACGGATTCCCCAAAGCTTCATCGATGACCTGTTGGATCGCGTCGACATCGTCGACGTCATAGACCGTCGCGTAAAACTCAAAAAAACCGGCAAGAATTTTAGCGCCCGCTGCCCCTTCCACGACGAAAAGTCACCGTCTTTCAGCGTCAATCCCGAAAAACAGTTTTACTACTGTTTCGGCTGCGGGGCGGGCGGTAACGCCCTCGGCTTTATCATGGACTACGAGAATATCGACTTCCCCCAGGCGGTGGAAAACCTCGCCACGGGGGTCGGACTCGAGGTTGTCCGGGAGGAAAGCCGGGGCCAGGGAGCGTCTCCCCAGGGCGAGTCGCCAAACAAACCCCTCTACGAATTGATGGAGCGCTCCGCTGCGTTTTACAAGGATGCCCTGAGAACCCACGAAAACCGCCAGCCTGCCGTTGAATACCTCAAGAATCGCGGTCTTACGGGGGTTGTTGCCCGGGATTTTGGCCTTGGCCTGGCGCCCGCCGGATGGGACAACCTCCTGAAACATCTGGGGGACGACGAACAAACGCTGTCCCGAGCCATCACCGCTGGCATGCTGGTTAAGAATGATAAAGGCCGCGTCTATGACCGCTTCCGGGACCGAATTGTGTTTCCTATCCGGGACCGTCGCGGCCGTGTGATCGCCTTCGGCGGCAGGGTGCTGGGAGACGACAAACCCAAGTATCTGAACTCCCCGGAATCACCCATTTTTCATAAAGGCCGTGAGCTTTACGGCCTTTATGAGGCGCGGCGAGCCAATCGCAAACTCGATCGCATCATCGTGGTAGAGGGCTACATGGACGTGATTGCCCTGGCCCAGGCTGGCATCAGCTATGCCGTGGCGACCCTCGGCACCGCCACGAGCACGGAGCATTTGGAGCGCATCTTCCGCGTCGTGCCCGAGGTGGTGTTTTGCTTTGATGGCGACGAAGCAGGGCGTAAAGCGGCGGAGCGGGCCCTGCACAACACCCTGCCGACCATGGCCGACGGACGCCAGGCCCGATTTTTGTTTCTGCGGGAGGGCGAAGATCCCGACTCCCTGGTGCGCAAAGACGGGACCCAGGCCTTTTTAGATCTGGTGCATGCCGCCGTACCCCTGGAGGAGTTTCTCTTCCAGAGTCAGGCAAACGGGCTGGACATTGGCACCATGGAGGGTCGCGCCAGCCTGTCCAAGCGGGCGCTGCCTCTCATTCGCATACTGCCCGAGGGCGTCTATCGGGAGCTGATGTTCCAGTCTTTGGCAGAGCGCACCGGCTTAGAGCTTGCCAGCCTGATGAAACTCGAACTGCCGCCCCCGGAGCCGCCTCCCGCTCCAGAAAAGGCCCGTCACGGTGGAGCGTCTGACAGCGGCTTCGGCAGCAGCGCAAACAGCTATCCGGATCACCACTTGCCTCAATACTCCGATGAATTCGCCGATAATTACCCAGATATCGACTCAGGTGACTACTACGCCTCAATGGACGGAGGGCCACCCCCGGATGCGGGTGCCTGGGCCCCTTCAGACGATGAACCCACCCCCCGACAACGCGCGCCCCTGGGTCAGGCGCCCCGCGCGCATGCGACGCTGACCCAGGCTGCCATTGCCCTGTTACTGCACAAACCCGCCGTCGCTGCCCTGGCGGACGCCCATGCCCTGTCTGCGCTGGAAGGTCGGGAGGGGGAGTTACTCAAAGCCATTATCGAGTTACTGCAAAAACGCCCCGAGTCCAGCACCGGCATGCTTCTGGGCCATTGGCATGGCAGCAGCGAAGGCGAGCTTCTCGCAGAACTTGCGGGGCAGGAAAGACTGATACCCACAGATGGTATCGAAGCACAGTTTCAGGACATCATCAGACGCCTGACACTGCTGCCCCTCCGCCAGCGGATTATGGAGGAGATCAGCGGCCTGAAGAGTCGCCCCTACGCCCAGCTCACCGCCGATGACAAGGCGCGGCTACCGGAGCTCATCCGTGCCCTGCGCGACCTGGACACCCGAAGTGGTCCCGGCGGCCAGTAAACACACCGCGGCCTCTGCGGCGGTGGCAGGCCCGTTATTTCTGTAAGCAATTTGTCCCACTTTCCGCTATACTGGCGGGCTAACTTTTTCTGTTTTATCACGTCCGCCCCGAAAGGGCCGGCCAAACCCAAGCAAGGTATCGAATGAACGACGCCGTTACACAGCAATCGCGTTTGAAGTCCCTGATTGCCAAAGGAAAAGAGCAGGGTTACCTCACCTACGCCGAGGTCAACGACCACCTCCCCGAGGACATTTCTGATCCGGATCAGGTCGAAGACATCATCCAGATGATCAACGACATGGGAATCCAGGTCTTTGAGCAGGCCCCCGATGCCGATGACCTGATCCTCACCGATGGCGATGGCTCTGCCGACGACATCGCCGCAGCGGAGGCCGCGGCAGCTCTCGCAGCCGTCGAGACCGAAGCCGGCCGGACCACGGACCCCGTGCGCATGTACATGCGCGAAATGGGTACCGTTGAGCTTCTCACCCGCGAAGGCGAGATCGTTATCGCCAAGCGCATCGAAGAAGGCATCCGGGAGCTCATGGCTGCCCTGGCGTTTTACCCCGGCGCCGTGAAGTCCGTACTGGACGATTACGCCCTGGTCGCCAAAGAAGAGAAAAAGCTCGCCGATATCCTGGTGGGCTACCTGAACCCGGCAGACCACGTGCCCTCTGCCCAGCAGATTGCCGAGCAGCAGGCGGCTAAAGCCGCAGGTAACACTGACGACGAAGATGACAACGCTCCCACGGGACCTGATCCCGTAGAGGCGAAGAAGCGCTTTACCGCCCTCAAACGTCAGTTCAACAAAACGGAAAAAGTTCTCGCCGAGAAGGGTCGTCAGGACAAGGCATCCATCAAGGAGATGGAGAAGCTTGGTGAGATCTTTAAGTTCTTCAAGTTCACACCGAAGGTTTTTGACCCCCTGAACGACGAGGCGCGCTCAGCCCTTGCCGGTGTTCGGGAGCAGGAGCGCGAGATCATGCGCATTGTGGTGCGCCGCTGCCAGATGCCCCGCAAGGAATTCATCACGTCCTTTCAGGGCAACGAGTCCAACGCAAAATGGCTGTCACGCCATGCCCGCAAGAAAGACTACGGCCCCAAGCTGAACGCCCACAAAGAAGAAATCCATCGCGCTCAGCGCCAGATCGGTCAGATTGAAGAAGCCACCGGTCTCACGGTTACCGAGATCAAAGAAATCAACCGCCGCATGTCCATGGGCGAGGCCCGGGCGCGGCGCGCCAAGAAGGAAATGGTAGAAGCTAACCTCCGCCTTGTGATTTCTATCGCCAAGAAGTACACCAACCGCGGTCTGCAGTTCCTCGACCTGATTCAGGAGGGCAACATCGGCCTGATGAAGGCGGTCGACAAGTTTGAATACCGTCGCGGATACAAGTTTTCGACCTACGCTACCTGGTGGATTCGTCAGGCCATCACGCGTTCCATTGCAGATCAGGCGCGCACCATTCGTATTCCGGTGCACATGATCGAAACCATCAACAAGCTCAACCGTATTTCCCGGCAGATGCTTCAGGAGATGGGTCGCGAGCCCACCCCCGAAGAGCTTGGCGAGCGCATGGAAATGCCCGAAGACAAAGTGCGCAAGGTGCTCAAGATTGCCAAAGAGCCCATCTCCATGGAGACACCCATCGGCGATGACGAAGACTCCCATCTGGGTGACTTTATCGAGGACCAGACGATCCACTCTCCGATCGATTCAGCGACGGGTCAGGGTCTTCAGGAAGCGACCAAAGACGTCCTGGGCGGTCTGACGGCGCGCGAGGCCAAGGTGCTGCGCATGCGCTTCGGTATTGATATGAACACGGACCACACTCTGGAAGAAGTCGGTAAGCAGTTTGACGTAACGCGGGAGCGTATCCGCCAGATCGAAGCGAAGGCGCTGCGAAAGTTGCGCCATCCGACGCGGTCGGACTATCTCCGCAGCTTCCTGGACGAAAGCTCCTAAATAAGCACCCAAGCGCGACCAAAGCCGCTCCCTGAGCGGCTTTTTGCGTACTGAGCACTGATTAATTTGCCCGTGGCGCCCAGGCATTATGCCGTGCAGAGCGGCTGGCTCGGTGTACACTCATCTAAAACCAATAAGAGATAACGATCATGCAGCAGCTCAGCGGACTCGACGCGTCCTTTTTGTATCTCGAGACACCAAACTCCCCCATGCATATCTCCGGTCTGTACATCTACACCCAGGAGACCGCACCGGAGGGCAAGGTACGTTTCAAGCAGATCCTTGAGGGTACCGCGAATCGCGTCAAGGGCATCCCCAGCCTGACCCGCAGGCTCAAAGAAGTGCCCCTGGGTCTTGATCATCCGTACTGGATCGATGAGGGAGATTTCGACCCGGAGTTTCATATCCGTCATGTCGCCCTACCCGCGCCGGGCGACTGGCGTCAGCTCTGCATTCTCATTTCACGTATTCACGCAAGACCCCTGGATCGGTCGCGCCCCCTTTGGGAGATGTATGTTATCGAGGGTCTCGACAATCTCGAGGGCTATCCCAAAGGCTGCTTTGCTCTGTTCTCCAAGATGCATCATGCGGCGGTTGACGGCGCTTCGGGCATGGAAATTACCGCGGCGATTCATGACTTGAGCGCCGATGCCAAAGTCGAGCCTAAGACCGTCATCACCCGCCCTGATCGCGACCCCAGTACCTTGGGTCTCCTGACCCGTGCGCAGATCAACGGGCTGCGACAGCCTTTGAGATTTATTTCCGTAGCGCGCAACACGGTACCGGGCTTTGCGAAGGTGTTTATGCAGCTGCGCAGAGGCGATCTCCAGCGTGTCGGCACTGTCCCCCGCGTGCGATTCAACGGTACCGTATCGGCCTATCGGGTGTTTAATGCCGTGAGCCTGCCATTGGAGGAGATCAAAGGGATCAAGAACGCTATTCCTGGCGCGACGGTCAATGATGTGGCCCTCACTATTGTCGGTGGTGCCATGCGCAAGTATCTGGAGGCCCATAGCGAATTACCCGACGAATCATTGGTGGCGATGGCGCCGGTCAATGTCCGTGATACCAAGGAAAAAGGCACCGGGGGCAACATCGTATCTACCATGGCCGTACAGATTCGCAGTGATATTGCCAGCGCCCGGGAGCGTCTTATCGCAGTGCATGAAGGCACCCGCACGGCCAAGGAATACACCAATGCCGTCGGTGCAAAAACCATGACCGATTACTCGCAGTTCATTCCCAGCACTCTGACCGCCCAGGCCGCACGACTGGCAAGCCGCTGGGGCCTGGTGAATCAGATCAACCCGATTTACAACTGTGTCATCACCAACGTACCGGGACCCCAGGTGCCTCTCTACAACACCGGAGCCCGCATGCTGTCGAACTTCGGCACGGGTCCCGTTGCAGACGGCGTTGGACTGTTTCATGTGATCAGCAGCTATTGCGGTGAATTCACTATCTCGGCGACGAGCTGCCGGGAGATGATGCCGGACCCTGACTTTTACCGTAAGTGTTTGATGGCAAGCTTCGAAGAGCTTCGCGACGCAACCATAGTCAAGGCAACGCCTAAGCGCCGCTCAAAGGCAAAGGACAAACCCGTCGCGAAACGGAAAACCGCGGCAAAAAGCCGGGCCAAGGCTAAACCTAAGAATCCCGCAAAGACTCTGGCAAAGAATTCTGCAAAGGCGGCGCCGGCTCGCAAACGCGCATAGCTACCTATCAACTCATACCGGCCTAGTGCCTATTGAGGCATCAGCTATTGGTATTGTCAGCCATCGGCTTTTCGAAAATGAGCACATGCTGCTGCGGTAGGTAATCCTCAGTTCTGACCCACTCCAAACCAATGGCCGCCATCTCCCGCCGAGCCTGATCCTCGCTCATTTTGTGCAGGGTCTTTATGGGCACGGATGGATCCTCGCTGCGGTATTCGATGAGCACCAGTTTTCCACCGGCTCGCAGGGCGTCAAACAGTGCCAGGCCCATCTCCCGCGGATAGGAAAACTCGTGATAGGCGTCAACGATGAAGGCGAGATCAATGGCGCCGGACGGTAAGTTAGGAGAGGTTTCGGAGCCGAGCACTGACTCGACATTTGCCAGCTTCATGGCATTTTTACGCTCTTCCAGCATTGCCAACATCTCAGGCTGGATATCAACGGCATAAACACGCCCCTCGGGTACGCGCTTCGCGATGGGGAAGCTGAAGAATCCGGTACCCGCGCCAATATCCGCGACCTTATCGCCTGGACTAATGGGCAGACGGGTTATCAACAAGTCCGTGCGCTCCTGACGCTCCCGCTCAGGACGCTCCAGCCAGCCGGCACCTCGGTGACCCATGACATGGGAGATTTCGCGGCCCATATAGAACTTGCCGATGCCATCACGGCTCGCCGATTTGTACTCGTAAATGCCTTCTTCATCAGCAGATGGCGGTTGATCCGCAGAGCAGGCCGTAGTCGCCGCGAACACCGCCGCGAGTAACATCAGTTGCTTAAGGTACTTCATCAGAGCAGCCTCCTGGATAACAACGTTGATACGCGGATGCCCCGGCGATTGGCTCATCGGTAGAATAGGCAGGTGCCCCTTGGAGTAAGGTCGATTCATGACAAAAAGAACCAACCCGCTGGATCGCTTTGCAAAGGATTTGAAAGCCGGAACCCTTGAATGGATAGGGCTGCGTTCAGCACGCAAAGCGCCACTAACCGAAGTCGAGTCAGTATTGGCCATCGCCGGTCGCGGTCTCGAGGGAGATCACCGCGTGGACAAAACGCCGGGCTCCGGTCGGCAGGTCACCCTCATTTCCCGGGAATTTATCGAGCAGACCGCGCACTTCCTGGACCTCGAGACCATTGCGCCCGCAACGCTGCGTCGCAACTTAGTCGTTTCCGGTATCAACTTGCATGCGTTGCGGCATCAGCGCTTCACCATTGGTGATGCATTGTTTGAGGCCAGCGCCCTGTGCCACCCCTGCTCGCGTATGGAAAGCGCCCTGGGCAAAGGAGGTGTCGCGGCGATGCTCGGTCATGGCGGTCTTTGCTGCCGCATACTCAAGGGTGGCGTTATCACCCTGGGCGATAGCGTCAAGGTAGAAGTGCCCGCGTTGACGCAGGATATGTTTCAGGACCAGGCCTAGGTTTTGGCCTAGGCTTTGACCTGTCTCAATGCCGCTGGCTTAGAGCGGCTCCGTAAGAATACCAAGCATTGTGCGGATGCCATCCCGATAGTTGCCCAATCGCAAATTCTCATTGGGACTGTGCTGGTTGTTGTCGCGATTAACCGTCGGCACCGTTACCGCGGGAATACCCAGGGTGTTTACAAAGGGTGAAATTGGAATCGAGCCACCACTCATGCGAATTTGAATAGGTTCCTCCTCGAACGCTCGCTGCAGTGCGCGACGCAGCCAGCGACCAACCTCAGAGTCGAAGTCCGTGCGGAACGACTGGTAGGAATTTTCGTAGGTAAAAGTAGCGATCTTTTCATGGGCCATGCGCAAGGCTTTATCCGGCACCTGATCAGTCACGAAGAAGCCCTGTCCGCGCACATGTTGTTTTACAAGGTCGATGAGGCGCTCGGGGTCTGACTCGAGCACGAGTCGTATATCAATCTCTGCACGTGCCCAGCCCGGGACGATGGTTCGGACCTTTTCATCAATCCAACCAGATTGCATGCCGCGAATATTCAGCGAAGGGTACTGAATGGCTTCCTGGTAGCTGCGGCCCACCTTGTCCACGGAGCCCAGTTGCAGACGCTCGCGAATCTCCTCTTCGTTATCAGGCACTGCACGCAGTATCTCCTGTGTCGCCTCATCGATACTGATGCCGTCGTAGAACCCCGGAATCGTGACGCGACCCTCGTCGTCTTTCATGGAAGCCAGCAGCTTCGCAAGGCGCAGGGCGGGGTTAGGCGCGTAGTTTCCAAAGTGCCCGCTATGCTGGGGCACCACCGGACCGTAAGTTGTGAGTGTGACCGTGGCAATGCCTCGGGCACCGAAGGTCAGCGTAGGACGATTGGTGATATGTCTGGGACCGTCAAAAATAATCAGCATATCTGCGGATAGGAGCTCGCGATTCTCGGTCACCGCTTTGGGGAGGTTCGGGGAACCCAGCTCTTCTTCGAAGTCCATAATGACTTTGATGTTGAAGTTCGGCGCGATGTTTTTATCTGCAAGCGCATCCAGCGACGCGAGGAACATGGCTACGGGCCCCTTTGCGTCGGAAGCCGAACGCGCAAAAACGCGCATCTCCTCGTCGTAATTCTCGATGGCCGTCCAGGGGATTTGTTCCCACTCACCGGCGGCATTCCGCTGCTTTAGCGCTGGCGTGTAGGGACTCGCCTGAAACCATCGGCTCGGGTCCACGGGCTGTCCATCGATCTGCAGATAAATCAGTACTGTGTTGTCGGCATCGGCGTGCTGACGCGTGGCAAGGAGCAACGGAGCCTCCGCTGTAGCGATGCGCTGTGTGCTAAATCCGCGACGAGCGAAGGCGGACTCGGTCCACACCACGTTCGCCTCAACCTCCTCGGGATGATTCGCGTCGTTGGGAATACTCAGAAGTTCCCGAAGCAAAGGGAATGACGACTGTGCGTAGTCCTTGGCCAGCGCCCCAAGGGAGTCAGCATCAAGTTCTGAGATCTCTGCGGCGCGCAGTACCGGGGCGGAGAGAAGGAACACTGTCAAAAGCCTGCAAAAGATGCGGTGTAAGGGCAATTGCATACGAAAGCTCCGATATTCAAGAGCTGTTGATGGTACAGCAACTCGAACCCTGCGCATCAGCAGAGAATAGCTATGGAGAGATAACCGAAGAGGCCCTATAATCGCTGCCCCTCGGGCCCATAGCTCAGTTGGTTAGAGCAGTCGACTCATAATCGATTGGTCGTAGGTTCAAGTCCTACTGGGCCCACCATCTTCTTGATTTTTAAAGCTTTTTATGCCTTCGACCTATCGACTGCGGGTCGGTGGGGCTCTACCCAGTTAACGGGGGATACACCGGTTTTCATTAAACTCGGTTGATAATGCCATCCCATCCACAGTGGGTTAAGACCCGCAGTCGATAGTTTTCAAAGTTTCTAAATCCATAGGCTCGCCGACTCATCATTTCCATCTTGTTATGGAAGCCCTCGGTGATGCCGTTCGTCTTGGTAAACCGCCACATGCCAACGATGGGTTCCAGCCAAGACTTCAGTGTTCTGGCCAACCGATGAAGCGGGCTAGCCGCCAAGTCCTCGATTAATGAAAGCAGCCGCGGCAGCAGCTGCGGCTCTACCCAGTTAACGGGGGATACACCGGTTTTCATTAAACTCGGTTGATAATGCCATCCCATCCACAGTGGGTTAAGACCCGCAGTCGATAGTTTTCAAAGTTTCTAAATCCATAGGCTCGCCGACTCATCATTTCCATCTTGTTATGGAAGCCCTCGGTGATGCCGTTCGTCTTGGTAAACCGCCACATGCCAACGATGGGTTCCAGCCAAGACTTCAGTGTTCTGGCCAACCGATGAAGCGGGCTAGCCGCCAAGTCCTCGATTAATGAAAGCAGCCGCGGCAGCAGCTGCTTGGCTTTTTTACGATTCAAGGATTTGAGTAGCAGCAGACGATTGAGCTGCTGCTTAGCCGCATACAGCGCCTTGAGCACGGGATAGTCATCCAGATATCGGCCAAGGTTCTCTCTTTGCTCATCCGTAAGACGCCATTGGTGGCGTCGCATCAGGCTGACCAGCCCGCGATGCTTGCGCCCCTCGGGATCGTAGCCCTGCCAGGCTTTGAGCAGATGCTGATTAACCAGTCGAATGACGTGGAATCGATCGGCAACAATCGTGGCGTTAGGAAAGTACCGGCGCACAATGCTGCGGTAGGTTTCCGACAAGTCCATGACGACAACCTGGACGTTCTCTTTACCCGGTAATGCCCTTAAATAACGTCTCAAACTCAGTTCTGAGCGTCCCAGCACCACATCGAAGACCTTGTGGTTCTTCAGATCCACCATCGTGGTGGCGTAGCCGCGCTTGCGGCTAAAGAAGTGCTCGTCGATACCCAGCACACGGGGGCAGGGCCGATTAGACATCTCCGATAGTCGCAGTCGGCACTGACCTTGATACCAGCGCTCGACGGTTGCCGGGCTCATGTCGTGTGTTCTCGCGAGCTTACGCTGCGTCACGCCGCCGTCATGGGCCTCGAATACTTCAAGACGGAAGGCGTCCGACGATCGATAGCGGGGCCTGACGCCCTGAAACCGGTGACGAAAGTAGCGACCACATTGTGGGCAGTGATACTTGGGCGTCTTCAGGTGCAGCGTCATCACCTGGTTGCCCTGGCGTGTGTGTTTTAACGTGCGCTCGTGGGTCGCTTTAATCCTGACTTTGGGATGCTGGCAGTGGATGCACGATGGGCGGCGCTTTGGCCTGGCATAGACCTCGATCGAATCATTGCGATCAACACGTTCGACCTCCAGCTCGGGAAGGCCTAATATATTTCCTGCGTGGGACATCGGGGGTTTCCTCATTAAACGGACTTCGCAAATTCAGTTTAATGATCCCCGGTGTCCCCCGTTAATGATGAAGAGCCGTCGGTGGTCGTGCATGCGTGGGATAACCTGGATTCGACCTTAAATGATTCCGCAAAATCAGATTAATGAACCCCGTTGCACCCCTTTAATGATGAAGAGCCGCTCATCCCCTCGAAAGCCCGATAGGCCGGTAGCGACGACGGACCAACAGACCCGTTAAGCGAACCCGGGTAAAGCGAAAAATCATGCAAAAAAGGCACAAATCAGGCTTTGCTGCTAGCGTCAGGTTATCAAATGTGGTATTCCTGGCCGCGATCGCCCCAAGTGGTGAGGTCTTTCGACACCCGCCACTATCAAAGGCTGCGAAAATTGAATGAAAAACAGCCGGTTTTTAAACCAAGCCAGACGAGGAACCCCCGATGAGACAGCTAACACAACGCCCCCCTCTCAAAATCGCAACACTCGCGCTTGCCGTGTCGATGGCGCAGTCGGCTATCGCCCAGCAAGACACGCTTCTTGAAGAAGTGATCATTACGGGTACCCGTCTGGCCGATCGGTCTGCTGCCGATTCCCCTGTACCGGTAGACGTAATCAGCGGAAGCGACTTCCGGGTCAACGGTTCAACGGATCTTCAGGACATGCTGCGTACGCAGGTGCCCTCTTTTAATGTCAACTCACAGCCGATTAGTGACGCCGCGACGATTACGCGCCCCCCCAATCTGCGGGGTCTATCGCCGGATAATGTGCTGGTGCTCGTCAACGGCAAGCGTCGCCACCGCGGCTCCATTATTTCGTTCCTTGGCGGTGGTATTTCAGACGGCGCCCAGGGTGTCGATATGGCAGCCATCCCGTCCCTTGCCATAAAACAGGTCGAAGTGCTCCGAGACGGCGCTTCTTCACAGTATGGATCCGACGCGATTGCCGGGGTTCTCAACTTCCGACTCCGCGATGCCGCCGAAGGCTTTGAGATGGTGGCGCGCACCGCCTCCACCTTCGAGGGAGATGGCGACAACTACATGGTGTCAGCGAACCTTGGTCTCCCCCTGGGCGACAACGGCTTCGTGAACATCACCGGCGAGATGCGCGATGTCGAAGGCACGGTCCGCTCGGTCATTCGTGACGACGTCGCCTTTGCCGCAGCAAATGGCTACGCACCGGTTTCTGACTTTCAGACCATCAACACCTACACAGGCGATGTCCCCCAGTATTGGGGTACACCGGATGTCAGTGATGATATCAAGCTGTTTATTAACTCGGCCTACGAAATCAATGACAACATGGAGGTTTACGCCTTCGGTAACTATGCCGAGCGTGAAGTCGAGGGCGGCTTCTTCTATCGCAACGTGGTCGGTGGCGCGAATAATCTTACGGGCGGCTCCACAGGGCAGCGCGGCGGCGTTTACGCAGGCCCAACGGTTGATCCGCTAACCGGTCTTAGCAGCGCTACCGGCGTTCCCTCAGTACTCGTAGGTGACCTCGATGGTGGCAGCAGCTGCATCGACGGCATCCCTCTGGGCGGCTCCGGCGGCGTTATTCCTGATCCGACGTTTCTTTCACAGGTATCGGCAAGCGAGAACTGCTTCTCCTTCATCGAAACCATTCCCGGCGGATTTGTGCCCCGCTTTGGTGGTACCAACGAGGACATGGCACTGGCGGTGGGCGTCCGCGGTGACATCAACGTTGGCACAGGCCTTGACTACGACCTGAGCGTACAGCGTGGTTCAAACCGTACCGATTTCTTCATTCGCAACACCATTAACGCCTCTCTCGGCCCCGCCACCCCGCGTGATTTCGTTCCCGGTGGGCAGGAGCAGACTGAGACGGTATATAACGCCAACTTTGTCTACGGCATTGATGTTGGCTTTGCGTCTGACCTAAGCATCGCCTTTGGTGCTGAGTTCCGAGAGGAGGAATTCGATCTGTTTGCCGGCGACCCGGCGTCCTTCGCATTGGGACCTTTGGCGTCTCAGGGCTTTTCATCAAGCTCTAACGGCTTCGGCGGCTTCCCCAACGACACCTCAGCCGAACAGGACAACACCTCTTTTTACATTGATCTCGAAGCGGATATTACCGATGAGCTGACGCTTCAGGCAGCGGCCCGCCACGAAGAGTTCAGTAACTTTGACGGAACCATTACCTACAAGCTCGCAGGTATGTATCGTGTGACGGACAGCTTCCGCATCCGCGGTGCCTTTTCGACCGGCTTCCACGCGCCAACCGCCGGTCAGGCGAACATCACTAACGTCACCACGCAAAACGTGCAGGGCGTACTGGTTGACCAGGGAACGCTGCCACTGTCATCCGCAGCGGGCCAATTGGGCGCTGATTTCGTCGAGAGCTTTGGAAATGGGCGACCAGAGCTCGATACCGAGGAAGCAGAAAACTACTCCATCGGCGTCGTGTTTGACATTGGCAACTCCACCTGGACAGTCGACTATTACAACATCGATGTGACTGACCGCATAGCCTTGGGTGCTAACGTTGACTTCCTGGATGCACTGAACTTTGCCGGCGGAGGTTCAGATTATGGTTCGATTTCTGAGGCACTCACCGGGCTCGACGCGGATGGCATCATCAACCGTCAGGACTTCCTCGGCCTCGATGATCTGGCGGAGTTCCGCTTCTTCAGCAACAGCTTCGATACCAACACTGAGGGCGTCGACGTCGTTGGTAACACCTACTTCGACTTCCTCAGTGGCAGCTCTACGGTGACTGTGGCGCTTAACTACAATAAAACCGAAGTCACCGATCGCGGAACGGTCAATCCGATCAGCGATGGGCGTGTAGAGGCTCTTGAACTGCAACTGCCGGAATTCAAAGGCAACATCACCTGGTCGCATGTGCAGGGTAAGTTCCGCACGCTGCTCCGTGCCAACTACTTCGGGGACTGGAGATCGACAAGCAACGGGTATGATGTAGGCGCATCGACTCTGATCGACGCCCAGGTAGCCTACCAGTTCACGGACTCGCTGGAAGTTGTTCTGGGTGTTGAAAACCTGTTTGACGAATTCCCGGACGAAAACCCCGGCCAAGGTAGTGTAGGGCAGCTGTACCCCGAGGACAGCCCCTTTGGTTTCAACGGCGGTACCTGGTATCTGCAGGGTCGTTTCGTCTTTTAGGGGGACACAGCTCCAGGCAAAGTTTCGCTAGCTGTCCCTTATCGGGCAAGCAAAAAAAAAGAAGCGCTAAAGGCCGCAAGCACGTCAGTGTGCTGCGGCCTTTTTTTGTTTTTTTTTGAAGCTGTAAAAGAATGATTCGGCAACGGCATTATCCCAACAATTACCGCGACGACTCATGCTAGGAACCAGCCCGTTATCAGTGTAGAGGCGCACCCAGTCATCGCTACCGAACGGCGTGCCTTGATCAGAATGCACAATCACCTTTTGCGAGGGACGACGTCGAGTGACCGCCATCAGCAAAGCATCCAGGACAACCTCCCGACTCAGCGAAGGCTTCATGGACCAGCCAACGACTTTGCGCGAGAACAGGTCTACCACGACGGATAAGTACAGCCAGCCTTGTCAGGTTCGGATGAATGTAATGTCAGTCACCCGGTCAATGTCAGGAAAGTCCACGGTGAATTCGTGTTGCAATCGATTGGAAGCGATCAACGAAGGGCGACCAGCGATGTGGCGTGGGGCCTTGTAATCGCGTAGCGACTTGATTTTATGGGTTCACATGATTCTCGCCACACGGTGTTTGTCACAGGTCTCCCCGGCTTCACGAAGATCGAGAAAGACCCGCGGCGATCCATAAACGCCGCTCCTGGCGGCGTAGGAATCTTTAATGAGGCCCAGCAATCGTTGATCTTCTATTGCTCGCTCAGACATAGGCGTGTGGAGCCAGGCATAAATTCCACTCCGTGCAATCTGGAGCATTCGGCACATCAACTGGATACTCCAGCGATCTCGGTGTGCAAGTACAAACTGGTACTTCACTCGGGTTCCTGCGCAAAGTACCTTGTCACCTTTTTTAGGACATCACGCTCCTCCTGTGCGCGCCTAAGTTCTGCTCGCAGCTTGAGCTCTTCCTGTTTAGCGAGCAGGAGTTCGTTGGCTTGGGCTTCGCTTTTATCGGGTTTTACAGCGTTGATCCCTCGGAAAAAAACTTCGTGCTGAAACGCCAAGACGTTCGGCAACCGTGGGTAGGGAATGGTTTTGCTAAGGTACCTGGCGCACCACCCTCCCCTTGAAATCGGGGTATAACGTTGGTTACTCATGGGTTTCCTCCTTTGGGCTTATCATAGCCCGGAGGTATCTACCGCACCGTGGGAAGTCTAAGGATCTTTAGAAACTGTCCACTGAGCGGGGGCAAAACCACCCAGGCGAAGGCGGTCTTTGGCAATGGCCCAGGACACCTCATTTGCGACATTGACGGTTTGTCAAAAATCCTTCTGCTATAAAACTAGATTTGATGATCTGCAGGACTTGTGGTGCTCAAAATTCAGTGATCTCACGACTATTCGAGAATCGTGCCAGCAGTTAGGCTAGACGCTTTATCACTTGGGACCTAATGAACAGTGAAAGTGCTCATCCTGGCCAATCAAGACCTCGCCAGTAATTACGCTCTAAATCTGCTTTTACCCAAGCTGCGTGGTCACAGCCTGTACCTGATGCTGTCTTCGGCCGTCGGGGGCGGCAAGCGAAGAGCACCGCAGCTAGAAATGCTCAAGTTCTTTGAACAAAGCCTATTCAATGACATAGTATTTCCTTTACTGGACTATGGCGCGCAAGCCCAGATGCGAAGCTTTCACGGCCTTTCGTCGATGCTTCGATCAGCTCCAGTAATAGAGAACCATATTAATAGTGAAGATGGGATCGCAAAGGTGAGCACGATCTCTCCCGATCTTATTCTTTCTATTCGCTATGGCGGTATTTTGCGAGACGCGGTGATCTCCCTGCCTCCTCTCGGCGTGATCAACCTGCACTCTGGTTTGCTACCCAGTTATCGCGGAGTAATGGCCAGTTTCTGGGCCATGCTCGCCGGCGACCAAGAGCTAGGAACAACCCTCCATTTCATAGAAGACTCCAGCATTGATACGGGCGGGGTTATTAGTCAGACACTGAACCCTTTGGTACCTGGTAAATCTTACTTGTGGCAGGTAATCAACTTGTATGCTGATGGCGTCGCCGAGATGGCGGCCGCAGTAGAGACACTTGCTTCCGGAGGGTCACTCAATGCAACTGTGCAATCCTCTGGCGGCCACTATTACTCGTTTCCCGGCCCCGAGGAACTGGACTGCTTCACAATATCCGGTCACGCGCTCTTTGATCCATCCGAAGTGACAGAGCTGATCCAAATGTACTACCTCGAACCCAGCATTTAGCGATTTTCGACGCTTTTTCTGGACCAGTTGGTTGGTAGTTCTGAAGGGAGTACGACGCCTGGTTCTAGGCGACAGCGGTCGTTCGTGACGAGATTACAGGGTCGGGTGATGACCAGTTTCTGGCGCTCGAAGGCAGCAGATCGGGGCCTGCTGAACGTCCGCTTCTGCGTCCACGCACAAGATACGCACTGACAAAACCGACACAGCCCTACCCGTTCGGGAATCGTTCGGTGTTCGGTGCAGCGAAATCCCTTACGTTTCTTCGACTTGAGGAGTTGATCCCCTCCCCCACTGGCACATCGCGTTCGGGATAAGTTCGGCTTCGGCAGATCAGGTGTTTTGGCATCGAGAAAAAGGCTTAGCTTTCTTCCGCTTATTCCGAGGATTCCGCCCGTCTCCGAGCTCCTCATAATCGATTGGTCGTAGGTTCAAGTCCTACTGGGCCCACCAATTCTCTATTTTTTTTCTTCTGTTACATCCTTCAGCGAGCCGCTAACGTATTTGTGGATAATGCTGGAGACGAGCGTCTGATAGGGAATACCCTCTTGCGACGCTTTCGACTGCACAGCCAGTAGGTCTCGGTTGGATATACGGATGTTGATGCGCTTGTCCTTCTTGAAAGTATTTGTAGCGATCGCTTCCAACTGTTCACGCCGGTTTTTAGTAAGGACAGAAATGAACTCCCCCTTCTCAACCGCTTCAAGAAGCTCCTGCTCCTCTTCTGTCAGCTTCGCGTTAGTCATCTAGCACCTCCCAGATACAGCTTTGTGAACTTCCTACTAGGAATAATGGTCTTCAGAAAAATTCGCTCCTCATCTTCGACATAAGGCACGAGGTAAACGTAGTCCCCAATGAGCACCACGAACAATCGCTGGTTGGGATAGCTTGACGTATTGGGGTGTGCGATGTCGTCCAGCAGCCCGCCCGCCTGGATGTAGAAGGCAGCCTCCTCAAATGCAAGGCCTCGTTCCTCCACAAACAGTCGGTTCTTCTCGGCGCTCCAATCAAAGACCTTCATGCTAAAGTGAATAGCACGCCTTGTGTGTGTGCATATTGTCATTATATGCGGCCGCGCCAGGCGCAAATGATGGATCGTAGCTTTGAGGTCCCAGGGGCCCAATAGATTATTGCCGACACTGATTCGGGCAACAAAACGAAGCCTTTCAAGACCAAAACAGGGGCAGCCCCCCACGGTTACTCTGATTCCAGGGCATCGGTCGCGCCCGCCAAGGACAACAGCTATTCGACCTCAAGCATTTCCGCAAATTCAGTTTAAGGAATGCCGGTGTCCCACGTTTATGATGAAGAGCCCGCATCATCGCCAGGACTCCTCACAAAGTCCGCAAGCTCCGCCGTTAGAAAAGCGTTAAGCGCCTCCACCGGTGGTGACATACCCGTTCGGCTGGGCTTCAAGAGGGTCAATTGCGCTACGCCTGCATGCCAGTCAGTCAGCACTCTTTCCAGGTGTCCACCATTTAGCTCCTGCCGACAGGTATACGCCGGTAATGCAACGACCCCCAGGCCCTGAATTGCGGCCTCTTTGAGAGTGGACATGTCTTCACTTTTGAGGCGCGGAATAATGGCCACCTCAACGCTTTCTCCCGAGTAATTCTGTAAAGACCATTTGCCCCTCGGAGACTGCCATCCCAGAGATAGGGCATCGTGATTTAGCAAATCCTCCGGACTATCAATGAGGCCATGCTGTTCCTGATAACCGGCTGCGCAGAAAAGGTTCCACTCCACTGTCGCGAGCTTCTGCTGAATGAGCGAGGAGTCCGGTAAGGGACCGACGTGTCCGCGAATAGACAGGTCAACACCTGCCGCGACAAGATCAATGTTTTGATTGGTGACCTGCTGGGCAACCGTAACGAGCGGATTGTCGACGAGAAAGCGCGCCAGAATTTCCTTCACTGCAAACTGCGCAACACCGACGGAACAACTCAAAACAACGTTCCCCGACAACGAGTTCTTGCTCCGTTTTATCGCCGCTTCAGCGGCCTCCATCTCATCGATCAATGCGCGAGCATGCCGATAAAACAGCTCACCGCTCTCGGTGACGTTGAACTGCCTAGTTGTTCGCTGAATGAGACGCGTGTCCAGACGCCTCTCTAGGGCGCTGATATGTCGACTCAATCTCGACTTGGGCATCCCCAACGCCTGAGCGGCCGATGAAAAACCCCGCTTCTCCACAACATGTACGAAGTAGAAATAGTCGTTCAGATCAATGGCATTCATCGTTAAAGGCGGTTCATCAGCAGCAGTGTTGCCTCAATAGTTTCATAAATGGAACAGTAAATTCAATTTATAGCTCTTCTTATCAAAATTGTTCCATATATGTTTAAAGGGCGTAGCAACAACGGTCCAACGGAGAGCACCAACATGAATACCAACAGCACAGCAATCGATTACCGCCACCCACACACTGGCCCTGTGGCCCCCCTCGTGAGTCCACCATTATCCGGTGCAGCGCTTTCCATTGGTGACGGCTTTGAAGCTAGAAGCTTTCGCGCCATGGACCTCGAGGTCGCCATGGATCCCCTCGTCATGGTGGATCACTACGTCATGACAGAACCGACGTTTGGCGTACATCCTCACGCAGGTCTATCGGCAGTCTCACTCCTTTTTGAGGACAGCGCAGGGCGCTTTCATAACAGGGACACACTGGGTAACGACTTCGATCTGCAGCCAGGAGACCTCTACTGGCTAAAAGCCGGAAGCGGCGCGCTCCACGACGAGGCACCGCGACCAGGGTCCCGTATCCATGGCCTGCAGGTATTCGTAAACCTGCCCCAGCGGCAACGGTATGACACGCCGACCTCTTTACTTGTACGCGGCAGCGAGATGCCGGTGATTTCCAGCGAGAGCCACCGCGTTCGCGTGGCGCTTGGGCGCTCAAATGACGTGCTTGGTTTTCGCGCTCCCGATTCCTCCATGACGATCCTAGATGGTTACGTCATGGGAGCGAGAGGCTTTGAACATCTTCTTAAGCAGCAACGAAATGCGTGGGTACATGCCGTTGAGGGTGAGCTGAGCGTGTCGGTGGCTGGCCAACTGCTCACTATTCCACAGGGTGACGCCATAAGCATAAGCATAAGCAATCCTTCCACAGGACATCCGGTGCACATTCGATTAGCGAGCCGCAAGAACGCGACCAGCCATTTCGCGCTTTTTGATGCAGAGCCACTGCGAGAAGCCTTCGTCCAGCGCGGCCCCTTCGTCATGGACTCGGAAGAAAAAATCGACGAGGCCCAGGCGGCCTATGCGGCCGGCCAGTTTGGTCGAATCGCCTGAAGTACCCCCACACCTAAAACGCAAATCAGGAGAAATGATATGAACCAATCGATAACAAATCCTTCCCC
Organism: Congregibacter litoralis KT71; assembly: GCF_000153125.2. Lineage (NCBI taxonomy): Bacteria > Pseudomonadati > Pseudomonadota > Gammaproteobacteria > Cellvibrionales > Halieaceae > Congregibacter > Congregibacter litoralis. Next base: position 746,260 of record NZ_CM002299.1, on the reverse strand, counting down.
GCTCACGGCCGAGAACGCGGCCCTAGTGCTTGTCGATCATCAGGTGGGATTAATGACCGGCGTGCGCGACTACTCCATCGCCGAACTGAAACACAATGTAGTCGGACTGGCTTCTGCGGCGCACATTCTAAATCTACCAATTGTCACGACGACGACCTCGGCCAATACGCTATGGGGGCCGGCCTTTCCTGAACTGCAGAAAGCTCTGCCGAACCATACGTTCATTGACCGCACATCAGTCAATGCCTGGGACGACCCCCGTGTCGAAAAGGCAATTCGTGCCACCGGCCGAAGCAAACTCATATTTGCCGGCGTATCCCTCGAAGTATGTGCCGCCTTCCCTGCGATGCGTGCCGCTCGCGAAGGCTTCGAAGCTTACGTCGCCGTAGATGCAAGCGGGACCTTCGACCGCACGAAGCGCGAAACCGGGCTGCTCAGGCTTGCTCAGAGCGGTGTCGTCGTTGCCGATGGAGCAAGCCTTATGGTCGAAATACTTGCGGACAATGCATCTGAGAAAGCGGCGGATGTTTACAGTGCACTCAGTATGGATTGGGCCACCCTCGTTGGCCAGGTGCGGTCGAGTGTTGCTGCATAAGCACAATGTGCGTTCGGTATAAGGAGGCTAATAGCATGAGCAAGACGACGGCGTGTGATCCACCAAAGCGTCACAAAATGGCATTGCTAACCTTCTTGGGCCTCCTCTTTCCCGTGCACATTATCCCGCCTTCACTTCAGGCCGTGCTGCCCGACTCTCCCCTGATCCACGTCTCGTTATCGGTGGTGATCATGGTTGGACTGATGTCCTATCTCATCATGCCACTGCTGACACGTGTGGCGGGTGACTGGCTGTATCGGTAGCCGAAGAACTACTACATGCAAGCCCCGAGATCTGGAGAGACGCAGACCACGCCCCATCGATTCGGCTTTGGTGCAGGGCGGAGCGCAGCGGCAGCTGAGGATTGTCGCGATCGGTTAACAGTCTGGCACGAGAAGACAATAACTGGAGCCTTGCGGGCTATACCTTGTGACCTCCAACAACGAATAAGGAGCAAGAAAATGAACGTGGTTAAAACAGCAACAGACCTCGCCCTCGGACCGGGAAGCACAGGAAACCCCGAGAGACGCAGCGACTATGCGGGACTGATCCTGCGGGTACCGGTGGGGCTTATTCTAGCGGCCCACGGTGCTCAGAAACTCTTTGGTTGGTTCGGCGGCTATGGCTTGGCAGGGACCGGGAAGTGGCTGGCCAGCATCGGCCTGGAGCCCGGCTTGCTGATGGCTTTGCTCGCCGGAGGCGCCGAATTCGTTGGCGGCCTTTTGCTGATAGTGGGCCTGCTGACACGTCCCGCGGCTATCGCTATAGCGATCACGATGCTGGTGGCCACAATCTCAGTTCATATGGGTAATGGTTTGTTCATCGCCAACAATGGTTACGAGTACGCCCTGACGCTACTTGTGGTCGCGGTGGCGATAGCTGTTCAGGGCGCCGGACGGTTTGCACTGGACAGGGTTTTGGCGAAGCGTCTTGGTGGTATTGGACACGAGTCGCGTGTCCGCACGTAGCGTTTATGAACTGGATTCAGTCTTTTAACTCATAGCGCTCCCCAGGAGCGGGGCACCCTTCCCGGCAGGAGAATAGAACATGTTGATTAACGGTAAATGGCAGGAAAACTGGCAGCCGGTGCAGGCGAAAGACGATCAGGGACGCTTCATCCGGCAGACCTCGTCATTTCGGAACTGGGTTACGCAGGATGGTTCCCCTGGCCCGACCGGCTCTGGAGGTTTCCAAGCGGAGATTGGGCGCTACCATCTGTACGTTGCCTACATTTGTCCGTGGGCGTCGCGAACGCTGATGGCTCGCGAACTCAAGGGATTGCAGAACGTTATTGGCGTCACAGTTGTCGATCCGCGGCTGACCGATCAGGGTTGGCAGTTCGGAGTTTACCCGGGTGCTGATGAGGACCCGCTTAATAGCGCACGCTATTTGCACGAGCTGTACACTCTGGCTGATGCAGCGATTTCCGGACGTGCCACCGTACCGATTCTGTGGGACAAGAATACTGCAACCATAGTCAATAATGAGTCTGCGGATATTCTCAGGATGCTCAATAGCGCATTCTCAGGAATAGTGAACCAGGGCCCGAATCTTTACCCTGACGACCTTGCTAAAGATATCGATACCCTGAACACCAATCTATACATGGACTTGAACAACGGCGTGTATCAAGCGGGTTTCGCTTCTAGCCAGGAGGCCTATGAAGAGGCCTATGGCAAAGTGTTTGCTGCGTTGGACAAAATGGAGTCCCGGCTGGCGGATGGTCGCACCTATCTGTTTGACGACCGCTTAACGGAAACCGACGTACGTCTGTTTGTCACCTTGGTGCGCTTTGATGCCGCTTACCATGGGCTGTTCAAATGTAACCGTAATACCTTGAGAGACATGCCATACCTGCGCGCCTACATGCGACGAACTCTCGCACTTGAGGGTATCGCAGATACGGTAAACCTCGATCACATCAAAGCAGGCTACTACTCCATCAAGGCATTAAACCCTACCGGAATCGTGCCGACGGGACCCATCAGTGATCTGGATGCGCAAGGAGTATGATAATGAAACCAATACTCGACTCTTTCGCTGTTAGCGCACTCTGGTCGCTTCATGCGGTTGCTCCACCCACTTGATATCATATTGATCTTAAATGCGGGACATTAGCCGATCCAAAGAGATTCACGATGAGCCAGATCACCTCTTTGTATGTCCACAAGATTCTTAGCCAGGTCAGCGCAGGCGTTGAGACCGCCGATCTTTTGGAAGACCTCGGTTTCATAGCCGGGGCCGCCGTTGATCCGAAACGGATGGTAGCGTCGACACAGTTTTATGATTTCTTCGCAAGCCTGGTAGCCCGTGATCCCCATGGTCTGTCGCTGCCACTGCGCATCGGTGCCACCATGCGCAGCGACGAGTACGGTGCCTTCGGACTGGCCTGGAAAACCGCGCCCAATCTGCGCGGTTCCTATGGCCGGTCCCAACGCTACGGCCACGTTCTGGGCAGCGCCGAAATCTATACTCCCGAGCAGAGTAACGACGGCTGGTTTTTCAGCTTGGACAAGGCCGGCGACGGCCGCCTGGGCATGCTGCTTTCCAACGAGGCCAGTATGGCGGCCGTCGATGTCATCAGCAGGGAAGTCACGACCGCAAACTTCGCGCCTCTCGCCGTGTACTTCAAACACGCCGCACGGGGTGATGTCTCTGTCTACGAAACGCACTTTGGCTGTCCCGTTCATTTCGAGTCCCCTCGGGATGCGCTTCTCGTCGGCGAGGACACACTGGATGCGCCCAACAGGCTGGGCGACGAGACGGTTGTGAGCTTCTTCGATCGACACCTCGAGGAAGAGCTGGCATCTAGTAGCAACGATCACGGTCTGGAGCAACGGGTTCGACGGGCAGTAGCTCGCACGCTCAGTGAGGGGGTACCAACGCTGTCATCGATCGCATCGGAATTGGGGATCGGGAGTCGTACGCTGCAAAGACGCCTGTCCGACAGCGGCCACTCATTCCAAAGCGTGGTGGACATGGCGCGCCGGGATCTCGCCCGACGGCTGCTGCGGGAAACGGACTACAGCCTGGCCGAGATCGGATTCCTGACAGGCTTCTCAGAGCAAAGCGCCTTCACCCGCGCCTTCAAGCGCTGGGCGGGTCAGACTCCTCGCTCCTATCGCCTGGGGCCGACGTCCCAGGAAAACTGACGATTGTCGTGCTCGGTCAATAGTCTGGCATCAGCGGGCAAGAGTTGATGCCCTGTTGACCCTACATTGTGAGCTCCAGCAACGAACCAGGAGCAAGTCAATGAACAACTCACACAGTAAAGAAGATCTCACTCTCGTTTTGGGAGGCACCGGAAAGACGGGCCGCCGCGTCGCTGAGCGGATGATGGCGAAAGCTTGCAACATCCGCGTCGGGTCGCGCTCTGCGGTCCCATCCTTCGACTGGAATAACGAGGCCGGCTGGGACGCCTGTCTCGAGGGTGTGACAGCGGTGTACATCAACTATGCGCCGGACCTGGCAATGCCCGGGGCAACGGACGCGATCCGGGCCTTCGTGGAACGGGCCAGACGTCGCGGCATCAAGCGCGCGGTCCTGTTGTCGGGTCGTGGCGAAGAAGAGGCCCAGGCCTGCGAAACGATCGTGCAGGAGTCGGGCATCCCATGGACGATTGTCCGCGCCAGCTGGTTCAATCAGAACTTCTCCGAAGGCGCGTTCATCGACATGGTGCTGGGCGGCGCTATCACACTGCCCGCCGGCAAGCAGGTCGAACCGTTCGTGGATGTGGATGACGTCGCCGATGTTATCGTCGCCGCGCTCACGGAAGATCGCCACGATGGGCAGATTTACGAAGTGACCGGCCCACGGCTGATGTCAATCGCTGACGTGGCCGCTGACCTGTCTCGTGTGGTCGGACGCGAGATCGCCTACGTGGATGTCCCGCACGACGCCTTCGTGTCGGAGGTGGCAAGCTCAGGCGCGCCCGACGACGTGGTCTGGATACTGGATTACCTGTTTGCAACGGTCCTCGATGGTCGTAACGCCTATCTGACAGACGGGGTCCAGCGCGCGCTCGGCCGCTCGCCCCGGGACTTTTCGGATTACGCGCGCGAAGTCGCTGCGACAGGTTTATGGAGCAAGGCCGCATGAACGCCGGCTTCACTAGGACCGCCCCGGGACTCCCCGGGGCTTTCGATCCACGGCGGCGGGGTTTTTACAGATGACTTACGACTGGACGCTTTACTTCTGCCTGTTTCTGGCGCTCTGGAGCGCCGTGATCGGCGGGGTCTTCTCGGCTTTTTCAGAGTTCCTCATGGCGGCGTTACTTCGGGCGTCGCCAGGAGGGGGTATGGAGGTTATGCAGCACACTAATCGAACGGTGCTACGAACACAGTTTGTGGCTGGTATTCTCTCGATCGCCCCGTTCTCAGTTCTCTTTGCGCTCTACGGTCTTGTGATGTTCGAGGGAGCAGCCCTGGTCGCCTTGATCCTTGCCCCGCTGGTGTATTTGCCAAGCGTCTTTCTGATGACGATGTTTGGCAACGTGCCCATGAACAACAAACTCGAAGGGCTCGATCACAACAGCACGCTGGGCCAGGCTTACTGGCTGCAATACGGCCGCAAGTGGACGCGACTCAATCACGTCCGGTGCATCGGCAGCGTGCTGACTGCAGGCCTCTACTTCATCGCGGCCATCACACTTATTACGAGCGGGCAGGTACACAAATGACGCGCGTCGCACTCAGGCAGAGGCTGCTGCCAATAAACCGTAGCGGACAAAACAAACTCAAGGGTAGTAAAGATGAACAACGTTGATATTTTCAAGGCCTACTTCGATGCGTTCGAAGAAACCTACAGGGACGACGATTGGAACCGGATCACGCCGTATTTCGCATCCGATATGCGCTACAACAACGCTGAGGGTGAAACGCTGACCAGCGGTGCGGCCGCAATTCAATACCTGCGCAAGGCTGTCGATTCTCTGGACCGCCGCTTCGACAATCGGGCTTTCGAGGGTGAACCCGAAATTACTGGTGAGGGCGACACGGTCACTCTGGTATTCGCTGTGCGGTACACCATCGATGGCACGCCTGACCTGGTCATCAGCGGCAAAGAAGTAGCTACCTTTCGAGAAGGAAAGATTCAGCAGCTGGACGACCGGTTCGACGACAGTTCACTCGCCGAGTTTTCAAGCTGGATGGCGCAGCACGCGGATTTGCTCGAATAGGTCAACACGGGGAGTTGGCAACACGAGTACCCGCTCAGAAATGGAGGAAAAACCATGAAGTACGTAAAGCTCGCTTTGGCAGTCATAGCGTCGCTTTTGCTATGGGCCGGTCTCGTGTTCGCTGCCTTGGATCAGGGGTGGGGGCACAGTCCATTGGCAAGAAACGACGACATCGCGGAATTTGCAATCGCAGCACAAGAGATCGCTCAAAAAAACAATGCGGGCAACCTCAGCTTCACCCTGCTCGAGCACGGGATGAAAGTGGCTGAATTTCACCTATCGAAAGACAGGATCGTCGATGGACAGTCGGTTTTTCAGGTCGCATCTCTGGGCAAATGGTTAACGGCATGGGGCATCATGACGCTTGTCGAAGAAGGAGAGATCGATCTTGATGCGCCGGTTTCCAAATACCTCTCCCGCTGGCAAATCCCCGCCTCGCAGTTCGACGCTTCAGGAGTGACCGTACGACGATTGCTCAGCCACACCGCGGGGCTCACCGATAACCTTGGCTATGACGGATTCGATACGGCAGGGGACCGGCAGACGCTCGAAGCCTCACTGACGAAGGCGGCGGACGCGTCACCAGGTAAGGATGGTCAGACCCTTTTGGGCCGTGAGCCAGGATCTGCGTGGCAATATTCAGGCGCCAGCTACACGTTGCTACAACTACTCATCGAAGAGGTATCGGGGAAAGACTTTCCAGAGTTCATGCACCACCGCGTCTTTGCTCCCATGGATATGAACAGGTCCACATTTGATCACTCAGAAGCCATCGAGCTCGGACTCGTGCAGAACTTCACGCCAGACGGAAAAACAGAGCCATTTCGTTGGTACACCGCGCTCGCGGCTACATCTTTGTTCACGACGTCCGAAGATCTAGCCAGGTTCATTGCCAGGCAGGGACCGGGCTCAACGAACCCGGTTCTAACCAGAGAAGCGATTGCTTTGACGAGAACGCCTCACGCCTCCGATATGGGCGCAGAGATATGGGGTCTCGGCGCGATGCTCTACGCCCCTAACAATTCCGGTGACTTTATCATTGGTCACGACGGCAGCAACGAACCTGCGATTAACACATCGGCGCGGCTCGATCCAGCGACTGGCGATGGGATTGTGATCCTCTCGACTGGCACCCCGATGCTGGCGACGCAGTTGGCAGGCGAGTGGGTATTCTGGAAGACCGGCAATGTCGACAGTCTGAGCTTCGCCTCTCGTCTTCCGACCGCACTGGCAGTGTTCGCGGGCGGAACCCTGGTGATCTTGATTGGCGTGCCCCTGGCCATCTGGCTTCGCACCCGCAGCTCAAAACGACCGCGACGGGGCGATTAATGCCATGCAGCTTATCGCCCCGCGTGCGGATGCCATCCGCAACTCCCAGGTGATTCGCGAAACACCAGGGAACCAGTATTCAGACGTGAGTTCGTTACGCTTGTCTCAGCCGCCATCGCGCAGACTGAAGAGATACCTGACGAGAATTATCGCGAACAGACCCACTGGGAGCACAAATGTATCGTCTCGGCCAACATCGACCCGAAGGAGCACTAAAAAATGAATAATGTGGGCGCAGGAATAGCAATTGGCGCGGGCATAGGCGCCGCGATTGGCGTGGCTTTGGGCAACATAGCCGTGGGCGTCGGCGTCGGGATAGCTGTTGGTGCCGCCATCGGCGCAACGATGCAGAAGTAAGGTTCGAACCTGGTCCCACGGTGATGCGACGACTCCCTAAAGCCGCTTCCCAAAGGTCCGATCCGAACCTGGCGATTGACCACGCTCGGCGATGTGAAACTGCAAACCCATCTGTACGACGCCGGCTTGGCGTTCTCCAGGTCAGAGGGAGACGAGGTCACCCGCCTCGTGCGAAATACGCTCGGTACGCAAGGTCTCCATCGCATAGGAAGGCCTTGTAACCTGATCGACAGCCAGAAACTCCGCCGTCGCCGCGTCTGGTGTGAGAGACAGGCGCAGGTAGCCGTTGTGGCGTCCGTCGGTCCAGGCGATTTCGTCGTTGGTAGCGGCAAGGGCTTCGTCGACGAGCTCCGAGGCGCGCGATCCAAAGGCCTTGAAGTCACCCGGTGAGGTAATGCCGGTGGTACCGAGTTCGATTCCCATAGACTTTCCGGCGTCATCGAAGAGACGATTGCTCCAGAAGCTGTGCGAATCGCCGGTAAGTACGAGAAGGTCCCGAACGCCGCATTCCGCGCTCAAGGAGTACAGCTTCTGCCGGGCTACGGGGTAACCATCCCAAGGATCCAGATACAGGGGCAGACCCAGGTTCCCCGCACCCACGAATGCTTCCAGGCGAGCTGCGCTATCGCCCTCGACCATATCCTGCAGCTCAGCGAGAACATCAGCAGAAAAACGCGGATGATGGGTCCGGGCCATGGGTATCTGATTGCCCAGCAACTTCCAGGGTCGGCCAAGCTCTGCGGATTCGGTCAAAGCGTCCCGCAAAAAGTTCTCCATCGCCGGAGAGAGCATGGGGCGGTCCGGTGCGCCCACCACGTCCCGCAAAAAGCCTTCCACACTGTCAGCGTCGGTCAGGGTCGCGCGGTAGTCGGCGTACTCGATCTGCTCGGCGCGCCCTGAATGGCGCGTCTCCAGAGTGATCAGACTGGCCAGGGAACCGAAGCGCCAGTGGCGCCAGTAATCTGCCAGGGAATGACCGGGAGCCGGATCACGCACGGGCATCCACTCGAAGTAGGCCCGCAGTGCGGCCTCGCGTCGCGCTGCCCAGGGCCCTTCTTCCTCAGGCTGATGATTTTCAGCACCATCGGTCCAGGGATTGTTGGTTACCTCGTGGTCATCCCATATCGCCAGGAGCGAATGCGCCGCATGCATACGCTGGGATTGGGGATCACTCTTGTACTGCGCATGGCGCTCTCGATAATCCCCAAGCGTAACGATCTCATGCCGTGGCTCGTGCTCTCGACCTATTGCGGCCCCGCTCGCCGCGCCGTAGCCATCGACGCCGTACTCGTAAATGTAATCGCCCAGATGCAGCACCCAGTCGATCTGCTCATCTTCCGCTATGGCGTCGTAAGCGTTGAAGTGACCAAAGGGGTAATTTGAACAGGACGCTACAGCCAAGGTCAGTGAAGAGAGCTCGCCCAAGGGCAGCGTGCGCGCCCGCCCTATTGCCGATGCCTCGCTCCCATGGTGAAACCGATAGTAGTAACGCATCCCCGGGCGCAGCCCGGCTACGAGCACCTTCACCGTGTAATCCCGGCGCGGTGACGCGACGCTGCGACCGCTGCTGACGACCGTGCGGAAGGCTGAATCCGTCGCCACCTCCCAATCTACGCTGCCCTCTGCAGCCAGCCTACTGATGCGCGTCCAGATGACAAAGGACTGCTCGTCGGGATCGCCACTGGCAACGCCGTGCCCAAACACGGACGACGACCTGGAATCCGGCTGAGCTTGAATCGAACCACCGAGGGGCAGTAGCAGGGCCCCCGTGGCGCTGCGTAGGGCATTGCGACGCGTGAGCTTCATAGGCTGTTCTCGCTATTTATTAAAAAAGCCGGCGCCCGAAGGCGCCAGCAGTTACGCTACCGCATACCCGACTTTAGAAGTCGACGGTGAAGGATGCTGACACCGTTCGCGGTGCGCCGATCCAGGCGCCCTGCCCCGAAATGCCTCCGAGATAATCCTCATCGAAAGCATTATTCACGAGAAGCGAGATGTTCCAGCCCTGAAGGAAGTCCCCCCGGGAACCACCCGTGACCGTAAGGTAGGCATCCGCCGTCGTGTAGGAGTCGGCAATCCAGCTGTTATCCAGACGCACCGGGCGCTCTCCCGTGTACTTGGCGCTGATACCTGCGGAAAACCGCTCCCAGGACCAATCAAGGGACATGACCAGTTGTTGGTCCGGAATGCCCGTGACATCGTTCCCGGGAACAACACCCAAGCCGGCGTCAACAAGAGGGTCTCCGGTACCGATATAGGTTGAATCACTCAGGCTGTAGGCCGAATAGAGAGACAGGGAATCGGTGAGGCGCAGATCGGCGGTTACCTCGAAACCTGTGGAGTCGATGCCTCCAGCGTTGAAATAGGTACCCGTATCACCAATGAGATAATTGGGCCCTGCAACGCTCTCAGCTCCCAGGAATATAATCCTGTTGCTGAAGTCGATCTGGTAGTAGGTCGCCGTCAGGAAGAGACGGTCACCGCGGTAGCGAAGCCCGAGCTCCTGATTTTCGGCGGTCTCCGGCTCAAGCACGCTGAGATCCGAATCGGGCCGCTCCAGAATGTTGTCGGATACCGCTTTAAAGTTTTCAGAGTAGCCGGCAAAAACCTCAAGACCATCGATAGGCGTCTGCCAGACGACACCGGCAGACAGGAGCACGTCGGAGTCCGAATCGATAGAAACATCCGTCGTCTCCTGGAAATTGTCCTCCCGCGCCACGTCGACGAGGAACTGCTTGACGCCAGCCGTCAGGGAGAACGCACCGATGTCGACGGTATCCTCCACATACCATTTGAATACCTCCTGGGGATAGCTACGGTTGTACTGTGTCCAGTAGGGCTCTGGATCGGCGGCGAACTCAACGCGACTGTCGGTGATTTTGTGCCAGGTGCGGGTTTCGTCCCGAGTCTGATCCTCGTACCAAATGCCTCCACGAAGGGTGTTCGTAAAACCAGCAAGATCCGCCGTCCAGTCGCCGTCGACCATCAAGCCCGCACGCTCCTTCTCGTAATTCGTGTTACGGAAGGAACCCACGGGAATCGCGCCATCGGCGTAGCACGCGGGGTCATACTGTGGACCGGCGCCACCGTAGGGGAAGGTGATGGAAGATACGCAACCATCCGCTGGACTCAGGGTTGCGCCGTTCGCATCCACGAAGAAGATTTGCCCCAGGAACGGGCCACCGTTGGTGCCGGCATTACCGGTGAACTCTGATTCAGGGCCGCCCATATCGTCAACCACATTCACAAGATAGGGTGGAAGCCAGTCACCTCGACCCTCGTTGTCGTGATAGTAGGCACCGACTTTGAGATTGAGTGTTTCGGTGAAAGCCAGGTCCGCCGTGACATAGCCCAGAAGATTCTCGCGCAGTGTCGACCAGCCTCTACGATAAACCTGGTCCTGGTAGGGAATACCGGTCCAGGTCTCTGTCAGGCGATCGGATTCCGCATTAGCAACGAATTCTTCGGGTGAAAACAGTCGCTGGTAATTATCTTCATGAGTATCGTCGTAGGAGATATAAGCCTTGATCTCGGCAATTCCCACCTGAGACACAAGCTTGGCGGCAATGTGATCGCGCTCGTTCTCTGCCGCGCCGTTGACCCAGTCACTGGCTTCTTGCTGCGAGACACTGACCCACGCGCGAGTGCTCTCGCCGAGCATGCCCGTATCGTAGCGAAGATAGTACCGTCGGGCATCGAACTCGCCGACGGATCCCTGGGCACGGAAGCGGGACTCTTCCGTAGGGTCGGAGGTGACGTAGTCAATCGTGCCACCGAGGGCTTCCAGGGATCGCGATGCGATATCCGCCGTACCCTGAGAAACAGACACCGTTTCGATGTTAGCGGAGTCAATGTAGCGGTTTGCCTTGGCGCCACCACCATAGTTCGAGTTGCCGTTGGGCATCCCATCAATGGTCGAGCCGATCTGCTGCGTATCGAGAGTGTTCTGAAAACCGCGCACAGAGATCGTCGTGGACCAATCGTCAAACCCGTAGGTATCACCTTCCTGTATCGATACGCCCGGCAAATTGTCGATAAGCGCATTAACGCTGGTGATCGGCGACTGCTGTGCCTTCATTGAATCGGTGACGGTGTTGTTGCCGAAGGACACGCTCTTGGCGGTAACAAACACCTCTTCCAGACTGGCTTCCGATCCCGCGTCTTGTTGCGCGGAGACACCGGCGCTGGCCATGGCGATTGACACTAAGCTTACGGCTACGACGAGATCGCGGCGTGAAGTCCGATGGATTTTCATGATTTGTACCCTGCGAAGTTTTAAAACCCGTGAAATGACCGCGGGGGATCTACCACCACAGGTAGGAGCCACCACGGAACGACATCAAACACTCGGGAATGGTCCGAGTGCCAACGCCGGGTATTAGACGTCCGCGGTGTTACCGTTCAGTGAAGCTTCGATTACGGTTTCGTGACGAATCGGGGGACTTCGATAAAAGAAACCTCAGAAAGCCTAAGCAGGATTCTTCTCTATAATGTGGCAAGCTTTGTTTATTGCGCCGGTGATGATCCGTGCTGCCTCACCTGAGACCCTTATTCCCAGTCTGAATGTGCCTCAGTTAGGGCAGACTACCCGTACCGTCATCGGGTAGTCGGAAACACAGGGTTTCCCAGCTGACCCCGTCCCGTCCCAGCGCGTCCGCGCTGCGTTGGCGTACAGTGAGCACCAACGCACGCTGTTTCGCAAAAGTGAGTAACTCCTCCGAGGAGACCTCGTAAAAACTTCGGGCTTCGCGCACCCCGGCATCTGGCTCATGCCGTAGACTTATCACCAGCAGACCACCCGGGGCCAGGAGGTTGCTCAGAACCCTGAAGGCGATTTCGCGTTGCCGGGGCGACAAATGCATCCATACAGCACTGACGAGAATCAGGTTAAAGCGCGTGTCCGAATCCCTGAGACGATGGAGCTTGGGCAGCTTGTCATCCAGCCAACTTACCTGGGGATGACTCTCGCTCATTGCGCGCTGCCGGAACGCAACTTCGGGCTCTACTGCCACCACGTCCCAACCCAGGCTCGCCAGCCAGTTGGCGTCGCGGCCACTTCCGGCACCTATATCGGCGGCTAGACCCGGCTCCCTAGGTAGCAGGTGCTTCCAAGCAGCGTGCACAACGCCCGGGGAGAGACTGTTGTACTGCTCCGTGAGCATCTGCGCGTGTTGCCGGTAATAATCCATGACGCCATTAGAGCAGATGCCGGCGACAAAGCGGAGACGTTCATCATCATCCGGCAGGATTGCGAGCAACAGCGCCAACGAGGTCATAGCCAAACAAAGGCTGGCCTCGCGGTTCATAACACCCAAGGCACTCAGCCCCGTTCCTCATAATCGCTCCGCCTGTGGCGCTTCTCATCTGCGGGAGCTTTGTCTGCGTAGAGTAGACACCCGATCTTGTTGGAGTTTTCTCTGTGCTTTTCACCGACCTCCTCGCGGCAACTACCCGCGATTCAGACGCCCTGCGCCTGAACGCCCCTGACAGCTGGAAACAAGACCGAACGCTTTATGGCGGCCTCACTAGCAGTGTCGCGCTGCACGCCGCCCGAGAACTCACGGGTGAGTCGAGGAAGCTTCGCTCGGCGTTGATATCTTTCGTAGGGCCCAGCGCCGATGAAATCCTCGCTACGGCACAGCTGCTCAGATCTGGCCGCACCGCGGCGACGGTGCGCGCATCCCTCAGTAGCGGTGGAACATCAGCAACCGAGGCGTTGCTGACTTTTTCGGATACGCGCGATTCCGCCGTACTCTGCGAGCCTTCACCGGCAAACGCGGTTACGGCCCCGGACCTCGCGAACGCCCTTGATCTTGCGGCGAAGGGCGGCCCTGTGTTCATCAGAAACTTTGACATCGTGCCTGCGGGTGGAAGTATTCCCATGTCCGGTGCGTCAGTGCCAGAAATGACCTGGTGGGCACGGCACAAAGATCCCTCGGCACGAGGGTCTGACCTCGGGCTGCTTTGCATCGGCGATGTTCTTCCACCGGCGGCCCTCACTATGGCCACGAAGCCCGTAGCGGTGAGCAGCGTGACCTGGATGATTGATATCGTCGCCGACGACCTTTCGACCGAGGACGGCTGGTATCTTTTCCGTTCCAGCGCCGAATGCGTTCGCGGCGGGTTTTCGACCCAGGACATGTCTATCTGGAACAGCGAGGGCGAATTGGTGGCGAAGGGGCGACAAACGGTAACGATGTTTGGATAAAAAAGTAGATCATAGAGCCGACAGGGATCGTCACAGGCTTAAACAGGACAGGATCATAGAACAAATAAGGCATGGGCTCTTCGTCAGACCGCGCCATCCTACGGCGTGATAAACGATCGGCGTCCGGTCATACTGTGCGGGTCTTTCCACCCCCACTAGCTCCCAAACGAAAAGGCTCACCATGACTCAATCAACACGCTTTGCTGGCAAAACCGTTATTGTGACGGGCTCGTCCACCGGTATTGGCGCGGGTATCGCCAAACGCGTCCATGACGAGGGAGCCAACGTCATCATCAATGCGCGCAATGCCCAAAAGTGCGAGGAACTCGCGGCAACACTTGAAGCCGAGCGTACCCTTGTCGTTCCCGGTGATGTCAGCAAAAGCGCTTTTGCCGACGAGATTGTCGCCGCGGCTGTCGAAAAGTTTGGTGGACTGGACGTGCTGGTAAACAATGCCGGTGTCGGCGGTTCCTCCATGCTCCATAAAACCAGCGACGATGAGATTGACCGCATTATTGATATCAATGTGAAGGGCGTTATCTACCTTTGCCGCGCTGCGATCCCCCATCTGCAGAAAAACTCGGGATCCATCGTTAACATTTCCAGCGTTTCGGGTATCGGCGGAGATTCCCTGCTCCCGGTTTACAACGCATCCAAAGGTGCGGTGACCAACCTCACAAGAGGACTCGCGCTCCAGGTTGGGGGCATGGGCATCCGGGTCAACGCGATCAACCCGTCGATCACCCGCTCTGACATGGTCGAGGACATCACTGGCAACGACGCCTTGATGCAGGGCTTCATGCAGCGCGTGGCCCTCGGTCGCATTGGCGAACCCGAAGATATCGCGGCGGCGGCTGCGTTTCTTGCCAGCGAAGACGCCAGCTTTATCACAGGGGTCAACCTGCCCGTTGATGGTGGTGTGAGTGCATCCAACGGGCAGCCGAATTTTATGGCGCTTTTGTAAGCATCAAAGCTTCGGTAACGCTGCCATGGGCCCTCGCGCCAAAGCACCTGCCGGCCAATCGGGGTCAGGAGAGACCCAACGCCCCCAAAGCAGCGGCGCAATTTGTCCGCCGGAAATGCATCCCGACGCGGAGCGGCTAGAGATCATCTATCGCGACAGCGACCTGGTGGTGATCAACAAACCACCCGGGCTTTTGGTGCACCGAAGCAAGATTGATCGCCAGGAGACGCGTTTTGCTCTGCAATTGCTCCGCGATCAGATCGGGCAGCATGTGTTTCCCGTTCACAGGCTTGATAAACCGACATCGGGTTTGCTCGTTTTTGCGTTGAACCCAGAAATGGCGAAACGTTTGGCTGATCAGTTCGCACGCCGGGAAGTGTCAAAGCAGTACCTGGCGGTAGTGCGCGGCTACGCCCCGGGCCATGGCACGATCGACCATGCGCTAACCGAGAAGCGCGATCCCATTGCAGATAAACGGGCCAATACCAGCAAAGCGCCCCAGGAGGCGCTCACCCATTATCGACGGCTCGCGCAAATTGAGTGGCCCGTGGCGGTGGATCGCTATCCCCAGGCACGCTACTCCCTGGTGGAGTTGCGCCCCCACACGGGCCGCAAACATCAGCTGCGGCGGCATATGAAGCACATTGGCCATCCCATCATCGGCGATGCCAATCATGGCAAGGGCGTTCACAATCGGTTCTTTGCCGAAACGCTCAATTGCCCTCGCTTACTGCTGGCCTGCACCGGCCTGAGCTTTGACCACCGTGCCTCGGGAGGATCTCTGAGCCTGCGGGCTCGGCCTGGTGTTGCCTTCGAGGGCCTATTGGCCACCTTCGGCTGGCTAAAGGAATCAGGTTTTAATGACGGCGGCGCTTTACCGTGATGATGGCGCGCACCTCACCCTACTTGCGAGGAATCCATGCCTCATAGCTCCAGCACAAGAAAAGCGCTGCTCATTCTTGGCATGATCGGCGCGCTCCTGGGTTTTGTGGATGTAAGCCAGGAAGACGTCACTCCCACCGCCGCCTCTTCGGCAACACGCGAGCTGGTCTTTGAGGCCTCCAGCACCTTCAACCGCAGAGTGTTTGTGGTCGATGAGGGTGGCTATCGCTCCCTCCGCTTCGGCGATATCAATGATCGCGATCAGACCCGTATAAGACCCGGGCACCCTAAACAGTTGCCCATGCCCTACCTGCGCAGCGCCGCCATCGGCTTGGCGGTGCCAAAAAAGGTGGATCGCTTATTAATGATCGGCCTGGGCGGCGGCGCTTTTGCCACTTTTATCCAGGCTCGGTTTCCTGACATCTATATCGATGCTCTGGAGATCGATCCCGTCGTCGCCCGGGCAGCTACCGATTTTTTTGGCCTGAATGAAGACCCGAAGCTTCAGATCCACGTGGTGGACGCTGTCGATTTTGTACAGACAAAGCGCGCGGCTTATGACTTTATTTTTCTAGATGCCTACGACGCCGATCAACTTCCTGATGCCTTGACCACGCATCGTTTTTTCAGCGACGTGAAAGCGAATCTCGCCAAGGGCGGCGTTGTTGTAGCGAACATAGCGATCAAGAGCGACTTTGCAGCAAGGGCCGTGGCAGAACGACTGATGGGCTTTTACGATTTCTGTTTGCATTTACGCAGCAGGCCCAGCCTGAATGACGTACTCCTTCTGGCTGACCAACCGCTGCCTCGACGAAAAGACCTCCTGCAGTGGGTCCAGAACGCCGTCGGTGAGGGAGCAACATTAGAAGGAATGAAAGAGCATATCCGCAGAGCGGACAACTGTCGTTGAACAGGCCCTGCATGGGCGCAGAGATAGTGTTGCCCCCTGGCTTTGCCGCCGGCGCTCAATCGTAAGTACCGGAGCCATGCTGCCCCTCGCGCTGCCCCTCCCGCTTACCCTCCCGCTCATGACTGCGATCCAACGCACAAAAAATGCATCACTGATTGCACCCTCCCCCTTGCCTTTGTAGCATCTCGACCGTGGCGGGTTGAGGCTCGCATCCGATAAGCCTGCTGAGACCTTTTTTATGCCCGCATTCATTGTCAGGACCGCCGTCTTGTTCATTGAGAGGACCCGTGATTGTCTCCGCGCAGCGGTGCTTTGGCTGCTGTGCCTGCCGGCCTACGGTCAGATCGTAACCGCGCCAGCCCCCCTTCCACCCGCTTCCGTGCCGGGTCTCAATGCCTGGGCGACGGGACTTCTCGCGCTATTGCTTATCGTAATTACCGGAATCACCCTGCGACGGCGCCCGCAACTTCGCGGGGCCTTTGCGGGATTGTTTTCACTGGGCCTACTCGTCACTGGTGCGACGCAGTTTTCCGAGGTAAGGGCGGCGGTGCAACTTGCCTTTTCAAATCCCGAGGGCGAGGAAGTAGAAATCGCCGTATTCCCACTGATCGAGCGGGGCGAGGTAGTGTCCTTTGAGGTAGCGACGTTCGCCAACAACGCCAATGTGCGACTACGATTAGAGTCGGTGACCCTGCCTCAATACGATCAGTGTTTTCCTTCGGGCCTGGAGTCTCCTCTGGGCGCGCCTATTGAGGCGATGGGCAGTGACCCTCTGTGCGCGACAGGACTGGAGCTCAACCCCGGTGAACAGTGTGCCCTGAATGTCCACGAAGTCTGTGCCGAAGTTGCCGAGGAGAGCCAGGCGACTCTGCTCATCGAGCCCCGGGAGATTGTCCTCGAGGCACCCGGTGACAGCCTCGATGTCACCATCACAAACTCGTCCTCATCGCCTGTCCCCGCGCAGGATGTGAGCCTGGATCTTGGGCCGGAGTTTAGCGTGGCGGGGAACTGCCCGAGCGAACTCCAGCCCGGCGAGTCCTGCACTCTGCAGGTCACCGCCGAGTCCAACGAGCTGTCGGCCAATATTGTTGCCCGAGGTTCCAATACCTTTGCTACCGAGGCCCCTGTCAATCCTCCGCCCCCGCCACCGCCGGCGCCGCCCACCACCGAAGACGGACAACGTATTCTGTTGGGCGGCGCGCCTGCGCCGGAGCCTCCGCCAGCCCCCGGGGAGCCAGCGCCCGTGCTATCCGACGGCCTGATCCCCACAGAGATGTCTGGAGGTGATGATCTTTTTACCGGCGGCAGCTTCGAAGCCTATGACGGCTTCATGCGTTTTTATCTGATCAACTACCTAGAGGATGAGAACTTTGTCGACCTGTCCACCGAGGGCTTGTCCATTACCCATTCCCCGGAGCTGAATGTCATCACCGACTGTCCGGCAGAGCTGGCACCTTTCGAGGACTGTGAATTGCTCGTGACGGCCAGTGAGCCAGGGAACTACAGCATCAACTTTGCCGCGCTCAATGCAAAGCCCACGTCGGTTCCCGTCGAGGTGACTGAGTGGATCCCTGATGCAAACCTGACGGAAGATCAATTGGCGAGCATTGGCGCACCAAGCACCTGTAGTCCGTTTAACTTCTCCTTTGGACAGGGCATCGTCGATTTTCTGCCACGCCCGCAGCTCGACGTCCTGAATCAGCAGTCCCAACAGACGTTTACGGAAAATGGCTGGACGGTGCGCTCCTGCGGCTCGTCCTACCTCTTTCTTCAGTTTGTTACCGGCAATTCCATCCCCGTTCGCGTTCTGGGTCTCATCGAGGGTGACTTTGAACCCACCCCATCGGGCGTTTGGTCCCAGTTGGACTCCATCGACCCCGCAAGAAAGACAACCCTGACGGACACCATCGTGTATTCGGTGCAGACCGGCTACGAAGCCGATGCACTGCTTCCGGAGGACGTTCCCAGCGCACTCGCCGATGCACTCAACAGATCCTATAGCGGAACCCTTCGACTTAAGGCCGGCTACCACGCCACCGCGGAAATCACCCTGGGAGGCTTGCTGGCAGATGTAGTTGGCGCAATGCACTACCCGACAAGCAATATCGTCATGACCACAGGTCGGGAGCTACCCCCGGAGCAGCTGGAAGGGCCAACGCTGGAACCCCGGGGCGGCAACTGGCAACAGGCACCGGGTGAGGAGGAAGAGGAAGAAGAAGAGCCGGTCAATTACATCGAGCTGGCCCACGCGGACTTATGGAGCGACAGCGCGGGCATTCAGGGTTTGACCCTGCTGGATACCACCGTCTACTACGATTCAGAAAATACCTTCGGATTCTGGGGCGTAGGCTCCTTCGAGAGCAATCCCGTGTCCCTGTTCTATCGGGGCCCCCTCAAGGTATCCCGAAACCCTCGAACCTACCGGGAAGCACAAATCGGCTTTGGTGCGCGGGATATCACCATGGATGCCTACCTCAGGTTTATAGCGGCCTACGAGGCCCGCTATCCCCGTCTTGCTGCCGGCGCCGTGGGTGCTTTTGATACCGTCGATGACTTCTTTACGACGGCAATATCACCGATGAACGCACTACCTCTGGATGTTGTCGCTATTCGCAATGATGCCCTCGCCAGTTTCGTGGGTAGCTTTAAATCCGGAGATCCATTCCCCGATTTCAGCGTCTTTAACATGGTCATACTGGGCCCGGATGCCGAATCCAGAGACGGCGTGCAGGGTCCGCATGTCGAGCTACGGGGCACAGCAGAGCTATTCAACCAGGAGATGGGATCTCTGGAATTCGTAGCGTCGGAAAGCGGCGCCAGCGGCAAGGTGACGGGTAATCCCGCTCTCGACCTTGGAGCTGTTGCAGGAATAAGTCTCGGCGCCCTGAGTCCGACGGCAGAACTCGAATTCTTTGGCTCACCCTCGGGCGCGGGTATGGTCCTGGAGGGAGAGTTTGCCGGCGGATCACTACCTGGAACCAACATCACGCTCAACTTCAGCGCGAACTCTGTGAACTTTGCCCTGCCCGGAGACTGCGCGAAACCTCTGGCGATCGCAGCCTCGGCCTCTTTGCCCCCCGGGTCACGCCAAAGCTTTTCGCCAGGTAATGTCGTCTTCATACCGACGGCATCGCTACCTGATCCTGCGGACTTTCTCGCCTGCGCCGAGGACATCTATTTTCTCGTGCGCGATGGCGTCGTCTACGCGTTTAATGGCGCAGTTGAACTCCTGGAATTCGGCAACAGCCTGCTGCCCGAGAACGAAGTGACTCGCCTGGGTATCGACGGGGTCAAATTTGCAGGGGGCGCGATTATTGATGCGCCGGAAGACATCCTCAACGTTGGCCGGGATTTGCCGGGCGTCGGTACCGCCATCCAGACGGCTATCGATCTGGCGGACGCACAGGCCCGGGCCGAAGCCGCGGCCCAGGAAGCGCAAAGGGCAGCAGAAGAAGCTGCCCAAGCGGCTCAAGCTGCCGCGGAACAGGCCGCAGCAGCAGTCGCACAGGCGGTACAGCTGGTGAGTGATTTCATCAGTAACCCGTCAGGAGCGCTTAGCAACGCCCTCAACAACGTCTCGAACGAGTTTAGAAGCCTTATCGGCGGGAGTAGTGGCCCATCAACGCGGACTCTCAGTGTATTAAGTGGCCAGGGATTGCCCTTTGATGTCCTCGACGTGTCCGTCGGGCACAACCCGATATCAAACAACCGCTGGGTTCTGGACACCGATGGCACTCCCTGGAAAGAAATCAATAGCGGAAACTCCAGGTTCTATCGTGGCGTGCGCGCAGGTTTACCACCCGGTGTCGTCGGGCGTCGCATAGACGCCGACCCCAACGGCGGCGCGTACATGGTAACGAACACCGGTGAACTCTATGCCATCATGGATACCGCCAGCACCTGGAAGAAGTCAAACATTCTTGCCACGGACGTTGGCGTGGGGGGCGGGAACATCTGGGTGACCAGCACGGAGCCCCTCTATGGCAGCTACAGAATCTACCGGGCACCCTATGCGGGCCGCGGGCAGGTAAGCTTTAACTGGCGGCCCATCAACGGTGCGGCGCAGCGTATCGACGTCGGTGGCAACGGCCGCGCCTGGGTGATCAATAACTCCTTTGAAGTCTGGGAATACACCGCGGGCGGCACTTTCCAATTCCGGAGCTTCCTGGCTGCCGATATTACGGTAAACGCCAACAGCCGCGCCTTCGTGGCGAGCCTGGATGACAAGGGCTATGGGGGTGGCCAGCTCTACTTCCGCGAAAACGGTATCTGGAATCCCATGAATGCCAGCGGAGTGGCCATCGGTGCAGGCAGTACCAGTAGCTTTTTTTGGGCGAACAACGCCGGCGATCTCTATCGGGGATGCTGCCTCTTCTGAGACTTACAGGAACTTTTGACGGATATTCCGGAACGGGGGTGCGTCACCTGCGCGACGTCACCCCACGCTCTGGGAGAGCCCTGGGAAAGGTTCTAGCCCCGCAAGGGCGAGACGAATTACCGTTGCTGTAGATTCAGACCAGCTTATAGAATGGCCGCTCTCTCCGCGACAACAAAGGCAGCCCCCATCACCCTACCGGACTGGCCCCGTGCCCACGGATCCCCCCTGTTTTCTGCTCAGCTGCGCTCGATTCCCCAGGACTTCGAGGTCACCGAGCACCTCGGCTGGGAATTCAGTGATGATGGCGAACACGACTATCTCTGGATTGAAAAAATCGGAGTAAATACTGAATGGGTGGCTCGCCAGCTGGCCCTGTACGCCGAGGTCCCGGCAAAAGACGTGGGTTACGCGGGCTTGAAGGACCGCCACGCCGTGACCCGACAATGGTTTAGTGTCCCCCGATGGAACACACCGACCTGGGAGAGCCTCGATATTCCGGGGGCACGTCTTATCGATTGTCAGCGGCACCGACGAAAACTTCGCCGCGGCGCCCACCGCGGCAACAACTTTCGCATCGTATTGCGCCTGACGACCACAATCGACCGCGATGCCGTTGAACGTCGTCTGGCGACGATTCGAGATTCCGGAGTGCC